>NZ_CALAOH010000093.1 GCF_937926365.1 uncultured Azohydromonas sp.
GCGAGCCGCCCAAGCGCGGCGCCGGCGTGAAGGTGCCCGACGTGGCGACCCTCGTGGACAAGCTCAAGAACGAAGCCAAGGTGATCTGACATGGCCGCACTCGTCATTGCCGAACACGACAACGCGTCCCTCAAGGGCGCGACCCTCAACACCGTGACTGCCGCAGCCGCTTGCGGCGGCGAAGTGCACGTGCTGGTGGCCGGCGAGAACGCCGCCGCCGTGGCCCAGGCCGCCGCCCAGGTGCAGGGCGTGAGCAAGGTGCTGCACGCCGACTCGCCCGCGCTGGGCAAGCAACTTGCGGAGAACGTGGCGGCGCAGGTGCTCGCTGTGGCACCGGCCTACAGCCACATCCTGTTCCCCTCCACCGCCAACGGCCGCAACGCCGCCCCGCGCGTGGCCGCCAAGCTCGACGTGGCGCAGCTCAGCGACATCACCAAGGTCCTGAGTGCCGACACCTTCGAGCGCCCGATCTACGCCGGCAACGCCATCGCCACGGTGCAGAGCGCCGACGCGGTGAAGGTCATCACCGTGCGCACCACGGGCTTCGACGCCGCCCCGGCTACCGGCGGCAACGCCGCGGTTGAAACCATCGCAGCGGTGGGCGACAGCGGCAAGAGCGCCTTCGTCGGCCGCGAGCTGACCAAGTCGGATCGGCCCGAGCTGACCGCCGCGAAGATCATCGTCTCGGGTGGCCGGGCACTGGGCTCCGCTGAAAAATTCACGGAAGTGCTCACGCCGCTGGCCGACAAGCTGGGCGCCGCGCTGGGTGCCTCGCGCGCCGCGGTGGATGCCGGTTACGCCCCCAACGACTGGCAGGTGGGCCAGACGGGCAAGATCGTGGCCCCGCAGCTCTACATCGCCTGCGGCATCAGCGGCGCGATCCAGCACCTGGCGGGCATGAAGGACTCCAAGGTGATCGTGGCGATCAACAAGGACCCGGAGGCGCCGATCTTCAGCGTGGCCGACTACGGCCTGGAGGCCGACGTGTTCACGGCGGTTCCGGAGCTGGTGTCCGCGCTGTAGCCGCATTGAGGCGCACCATGCCTCTGACACGGCGAAGATGCTGTTGTTTGTTGGCGCCGGCGTCTGCTGTACCGCTGCGTTACGTCGACGCCGAGCCTCAAGGTAGCCATTCATGAGACAGCGACAGCTTCCTTCGGGACATGAGTAGCCCGCGCGGACGAAGCGCAGGTAGCGCATCCGCTGGGGATTGAACATGCCGGGCTGCGGGTTGAAGAAAGGGTTGCGCCGGCCCCGGGTACTGGAAGCCTGCAGTCAAGTGCTCAACCGTGAGCGCGTCATGGCGCTCCTGCAGCGTGCGCACGTTCCGCCTCGAAGCGCCGGATCTCATCCAGCGCCTCGGCCAGGTCCATCTCGATGCGCTGCATGAGCTTGCCCACCAGGTGCTCGCTCAAGGGCATGAGCCGCTGCAGCAGCGCCTTGGTCTCGGCATACAGGCGCTCGCTCTGCATCTCCATGATGTTGCGCGTCTCCTCGTCCAGCGCGCGGCCGCCGCCCTGGCCGTCCGACAGTGCCCCAAAGTTCAGCCGCGTCTTGCGGTACATGCCCATCTCGCCCACGGCATGGTGCAGCAGTTGCGTCACGCGGGTGATGTCGTTGAAGGCGCCGTTGGTGGTGCCGTCCTCGCCGAAGAACAGCTCCTCGTTGGCCATGCCGCCCAACAGCACGCGCACGTCGTGCTCGATGTCCCCCTTGGTCTTGAGCAGATTGCCGCCCTGCTTGTAGAAGACGAAACCCAGCGCGTTGTTGCGCGGGATGGCCTTGAGCGAGATCTTGATGGTCTTCATCTCGGCCAGGATGCGGTTCCAGTCGTCGCCCGTCACCCGCCGCTCGCGTTCCAGGTCCACCAGGAAGTGCCCCCACTCGTGCACGGCAATGATGCGGCGGTCGCGTTCGCGCTCGTCGGTGGTGCTGGTGTTGACGTTGCCCACCAGCACGCGCTCGGCAGCCTGCATCAGCGTGTCGGCGCCGATGAGCGTGCCGGCCTGCACGGCCATGATGCCGGCCTGGTTGACGATGGTTTCCAGGTCCGCCGGGCTGCGGCCCTCGGTCACCGCTACCAGGTGGCCCAGGTCCAGGTCGGGCAGCACCTTCTCGGCGCGCTGCGCCAGGTAGTGGTGGATGATCTGCAGACGCTCGTCACGGTTGGGCAGCCTGAAGTCCACCTTCATCTGGAAGCGGCGCAGCATCGCTTCGTCCATCTGCAGGGTCGCGCTGTTGAAGTTGCTGGCCACGACCCAGATGAGTTCGGTGTCCTGGCGCGTGCGCACGCCGTCGAGGAGCGCCAGCAGCGTGTTGGCGGTGTCGTCGTCGAACTTGCGGCGGCCGCCGCGCTTCATGAACAGGTCCTGCGCCTCGTCGAGGAAGATGATGGAGCGCTTGCGCCGCCGCGCGATGGCCACGATGCGGTTGAGCGTGTTGGAGCCGCCGGCCACGTAGCCCGTCTCCAGCGCGGCCGCGGAATGGAACAGGATCGGCAGCCCGAGCTCGCGTGCGAGGTAACTCGCGAGCTTGGTCTTGCCGGTGCCCGCGGGCCCGCTGAACATCACGTTGAAAGGCTTGCGGATGCCGTACTCGGCGTACTCGGCGCGGCGCCGGTACTGGTCCACGATCTGCCCGACCTCGGCCTTGATGTCGTCCATGCCCACCAGTTCATCGAGCGAGCCGCTGATCTGCGACGGTTCGATGAACTTCAGGCTCTTGAATTGGCCCCTGAGCTGGATCGCCAGGAAGCTCAGCAGGCCGATGGTCAGCAGCGCCGACAGCACGCCGCTGGCCGTGCCCCGCCATCCGTCGTCCGCGGATTGCGGGCGGGCATTGGCGAAGCGCTGGTCGAGGCGGTCGAGCAGTTCCTGGCCCGACGCGCCGAGTTCGCCGCGCGGGACGAAGGCGAGCTTGGTGCCCCAGGGCGCGATGACGGCCTTCTCGGCAAAGATGCGGGTCTCGATGTCGCTGGGGTAGTAGGCATGCAGCCGCCCCCGCGACTCCACCAGCACGATGCCCGCACGCACGCTGAAGAGCTGCGGCTCGTAGATCACCGTGATGCGCTCGACCGGCTCGGCCTCCAGGAAACCCAGCAGCGAACCGCTGCCCAGCACCACCGGCAGCCGTTCATTGAGGGCGGATGCGCCGCCCGGTGTGGCCAAGGGGATGGCCTGCACCGCGTCGGCCAGGGCGGCGCGCCGCTGCAGCAGCATGGCCGAGTAGATGGCCGTGGCCGGGATCAGCACGGCCAGGGCTAACACGCCGAGCTTGGCGGCCACGGACTGCATCGCGAACCAGTCCTGCAGCCGGGTGGCCGCTTTTTTCAGCGCCATCCAGGCCCCATCCGTGCGGCTGCTGCTCTTGGGCGAATCTGACATGACCTGACCTCCGTGCTACCGGTGTACTCACCCCCGGCACCTTCAGTGCCCGGCGCCATGCATTCTTGTGCGTCCCGGCAGCATGTCCATGGCGCAGCCCGTGACCGACTTCGACCGCTCCATGCAGCTTCTCTACGAGGTCGATTGCACGGGGCGGCGGCACCGTCTGGCCCAGTACCAGAGCTTCAAGGGCCGCATGGGCGGCGGCGACCCCACGCGCGGCGGGATGGTGTTCGGCGACTGGATGACCGCGGGGCCGGGCACGGTGGGGGGCCACATCACCAAGGTGGTGTGCAACCGCAGCCGAAGCACGGCTGCCAGCCACAGGCATCGCTCATCGAATTCGGGCCGGAAGACAGTGGCCCCGGTGCGGTGAGCGCAAGCGGTGCCACGGGGATGGGAGCGGCGGCGTCCAGTAACGCAAGCTCATGGTCTACGGACTTTGGTCATGCGAACGATAGAGGGGGCTTCTCTGTCACGGACCTTTTCCGTAGATTGGTTGAGCAGTCACAGATTGCCGCCGCTTCGGCAGTCAAGGCAGCAAATTTCGCAAGAACAACAATTGGGAAGGTATTCACATGCCTCTGTGTCTAGGTGCTCTCCCGCTCGCTCCCGGGAAGTCATCGAAAACGGGGGGTTTATGCCCGCTTGCCGGGCATACAAAGGTAGAGCAATGTTGCCGCCTGCTTTGGCGGGAAATGCCGCCCGTCATCGCCCGGCGCTGGATTTTCGGGGCTGACCATGAGCAAACGGCTGTTTCCAGAAGAGGTGCTCTTCTTTTCGCAACCAATCGCGATATGCACCGGAATCTCAGTTGTTAAAGCATTGACGGCACATGAAGAGCCCATCTTTGAGATCGACATGAAAAAGCGGGGTTATCTCGTTGCCTCGTGGAGGCTGTGGGCCTGGTGCGCGGTTACCGGGGTAGTGGCCCTCACCGCCCGCGACGCCGTTGCCGAACCCTCCGCATGTGCCTCTACGCAACAGGTCGTCTTCTTCTGCGCGGTTGAATCACGTGCCGTCTCGGTATGCGCTTCCAGGGAGATCACGGCGGCCACCGGGACCATTCAATACAGGTTTGGTCGTCCAGCTCGCGCGGAATTGGTTTATCCCCGCGCGGGCGACGATTGGCGAGCCGTTACACAAGGCGGTACGCTGCTGTTTTCCGGCGGCGGCGGTGCCTTCATGGTTTTCGCCAAACCGCCGTACCGCTACATCGTTTATTCCGCCATAGGAAAAGGCTGGGGTCAAAAATCCGGAGTCGTGGTCGAGAAAGATGGCAAGCGCATAGCCAACCTGCCTTGCACGGGGCGAACGACCTCCGAACTGGGCCCGGAATTTTTCGAGCGGGCAGGCGTCCGGCCAGCCGATCATGATTTCGAGCTGCCCTGAGCGTTCATCATCAGTCGGCTGAAAGGAGTGACGACACGAGAATCGGATATATCCCTTGCCCACTTGTGTTTCAGTCAACGTTTCCCGCTCTGCAGGGGCGGTTGGTTCCAGGAGGATCTCATGATTGAAGTTGATGCCCAAACCATGCGCGAAATCGCTCCGCGGTTCAGTGGCGCCAATGCCGAACGGCAGAACGCCATCATTACCGCAGTCGGGGAGGTGCTGGCTCCAACGTTGAGCGCCTATGAGATCAACACGCGTTTTCGTATTGCTCACTTTCTTGCCCAAACCTGCCATGAGTCCGCGGGGTTTCGCACTACTGAGGAATTTGCCAGCGGGCAGGCTTATGAGCACCGGGCCGACCTCGGAAACGTCAAAGACGGTGACGGGCCGCGCTACAAAGGCCGCGGATTGATCCAGCTGACCGGGCGCGCCAACTACAGAAGAATGGGTGCGATTCTTCATCAGGATCTTGAAAACAATCCCGTGCTGGCGGCCGAGCCGGTGCTGTCCTTAAAAATTGCCTGTGAATACTGGAAAGACAGAAAAATCAATGTCGCGTGCGATGCCGACGACGTGGTTCGGGTCACGAAGCTGATCAACGGCGGCACGAACGGCCTGGATGATCGCAGGACCTTGACGTCCAAAGCCAAGATGGCGCTTGCCCGGTTGGAAGGCTTGGTGCTGACGGGCGCAGCGCCGCCCAGCCAGAACCGGCCGGTGCTGCGCCGCGGCTCCAAAGGCCATGCCGTGGGCGAATTGCAGCGGCTATTGCAAAAGCTGGGATATATGGTGGCGGTCGATAATGACTTCGGCGCCGGTACCGAAGTCGCCGTGGCGGCTTTCCAAAAGCAGAATCAACTGTTGGTCGATGGAATCGTGGGCGCCAAGACTTGGAAGCTGTTGGATGCCATGGAGGCGAAAATTCACGAAACTACCGTCCCTGGGTGACACGATTCTTTTTGACCCAGTGGCCGCAGTGTGAAATTCGCTGGAGTGGTTTGAAGCCGCGGACTGACGGTCCCATGCTGGCGCGCGGCTTCAATCCTGAGGCACGTACATGTAGCCGCCGTTGCGCATCGTGCGGATGCAGCGCGGCTCGCCTTGCGGCTCCGGCTCCACCTTGCGGCGCAGCCGCCCGATGCGGATGTCGATCGAGCGGTCGAAGGGCTCCCATTCGCGGTTGCGTGTGTGCATCAGCAACTGGTCGCGTGACAGCACCCGGTTCGGATTGGCAAGGAAGACGCGGATGAGCTCGTACTCCATGGCGGTCAACGCCACTTCCGCGCCGCCGCAGGAGAGGTCGAACAGCCGCCGGGCTTCGAGGTCGATCTCGCAGCGCCCGAAGCGTTCGCGCCTCCTTGGGGCACCGGCTGCGGTTGGCCTGGCTGCCGCTGGCGCAAACGATGGGGCAGGCGTCGAGGCAGCGGTTTCCGCGCGCCGGGGCTGCAGGCGCCGCAACACGCTCTTGATGCGCGCCAGCAGCTCGCGCGGATCGAAGGGCTTGCCGATGTAGTCGTCGGCGCCGATCTCCAAGCCGACCACGCGGTCCACCGTGTCGGTGGCGCCGGTGACCATCACGATGCCCACGTCGTGCCGCTCGCGCAGGAAGCGCGCGAGCGCAAGACCGTCTTCGCCAGGCAGGCGCAAATCGAGCAGGATGAGGTCGGGCAGCTCCCGTTCGAGCTGGGCGCGCATGGAGGCGCCGTCCTCCGCGGTGCGCACCGCGAAGCCATGGCCGCCCAGGTACTCCACCAGCATCTGGCGCACCGAGGCGTCATCGTCAACGATCAGCAGCGAGGCCACCGGCTTCATGGCGGGCGATTCTGCGCCGTGTCCGGCCTGGGGAAAACGTCGCGACAAGCCTCCGGCGCGTGTTACCTGCCGGTTGCAAGCCGCTGCCGGGCGCGGCAGCCTCGATACACGACGACGACAAACCGCAACCGGCGCGCAGCAGGCGCGTTACCGGCACGCCCGAAAGTGCTCTCACGCCCCGGCACCGCTGCCAAGGGCGAGTTCACCACCCCAGGAGCACACCATGTCCGTCACGATCGCCGCCGCCTCCGTGTCCAGCCGCTCGGCCCGCTATGCCAAGGTCATCCAGACCTCGCGCCGCGTGCGCTGGGAGATCGAGCGCGACCTCATCCGTGGCCGCCACCTCGACTACACCCGGGCCTTCCTGCCCAGCGGGCTGTCGCTGGTTCATGAGATGCCTTCGCTGAGCGCTGCCGACCAGCGGCTGATGAGCCAGGTGCAGGGCCGCACCTACGCCTACATCTTCGGCCTGGCCGAGCGTTTCATCGGCGCGAAGGTGCTGGAGATCAGCCGCGAGCACTGGCTCGGCGACCAGGTCGCGCTGGAAGCCCTGGTGCGCATGACCGACGAGGAGCTCAAGCACCAGGCGCTGTTCCGCCGCCTCGAAGCCATGATGGCCGCCGACATGCCCGCCGGCTACGTGCAGACGGCCGATGCCAATGCCGTGGCCCAGGCGGTGCTGGGCAAGAGCACCTGGGCGGTACTGGCACTGACGCTGGACATCGAGCTTTTCACGCAAGCCCACTACCGCGCCAGCATCGAGCCCGACGCCAGGCTCTGCGGGCTGTGGAAGGACGTGTTCCTGTTCCACTGGAAGGAGGAGTCGCAGCACGCCGTCCTGGACGAGCTGGAGCTCCTGGCCGAGGACGCGAAGCTCACGCCGGCTGCGCGCGACGCCGCGGTGAACGACCTCATCGCGCTGGTGGGCGCGCTGGACGGCATCCTGCAGGCACAGGCCGCCGCCGATGCACGCTACTTCTGCGCCGTGGCGTCACGGCCCTTCACGCAGGCGCAGCGCGAGCACATCGCCGCGACGGTGCTCAAGGCCTACCGCTGGCAGTACATCGTCTCCGGCGTGATGGAGCCGCGGTTCCAGAAGGTGCTGTTCTCGCTGGTCGATGGGCCGCAGGCCGCGCGCATCCGCGATGCGCTGGCGCCGCTGAGCGACGCCGTGCCGGCGCAGCCCGAGGTGCCGCTACCGATGGCCGCCTGAGCTTGCCTGCTCCGGAGCCGGCAGCCACTGCCGCAGCAATGCCCGCAGTTGCCGCGCCGCCAGCGGCTTGGCCAGCGTCGCGCGCACGCCGCAGCGCTCCAGCTCCTCGGCGTCCAGAGCGCCGAGCTGGCCGCTGATCAGCAGCACCGGCAGGGCGGGGCACAGCTTCACCGCCTCGCAGGCGAGCTGCAGGCCGGTCATCTGCGGCATCGTCAGGTCGGTGATCAGCAAGTCGGGCCGATGGGTGGGTTGCCGCAGCCAGGCCAGTGCAGCCAGCGGATCTCGCTGCAGCACCACCTCCAGGCCCCAGCCGCCGAGCTGCTCGGCCAGGTAGCCGCCTACCATCGCGTCGTCCTCGACCACGAGCACGCGGCCCGCGAGCGCGGGCGGGGTGGGCGCCACCGTCGATGCCGGCGCGCCTGCGGTGCCGGTGTGCGCCGCGGCGGCCGGCAGCAACACCGTGAACGTCGCGCCTTGCCCCGGCGCGCTCTGCAGCAGCAGGTGGCCGCCATGGTCATGCACGATGCCGTGCACCATCGCCAGGCCCATGCCCGAGCCCTGTCCCGGCGCCTTGGTGGAGAAGAAGGGGTCGAAGATGCGCTCGGCGATGTCGGGCGCGACGCCGCCGCCGCTGTCCGCCACGCTCAGCGCCAGCCAGCGGCTGCCGGCGATGCGCGCCTTGCACGAGGCGCAGGCCCCGTGCCCGGCCTGTGGCGCGATGCGTACCGTGATGCGCCCCCGGCCCGCCATCGCGTCGCGCGCGTTGATGCACAGGTTGAACAGCACCTGCTCCAGCTGCACCGGGTCGGCCGACACCGCGAGCGCCTGGTCGTCGGCCAGGGCCGCCGGAGCGTCGATCTCGACCGAGGCCGGCAATGTCGAGCGCAGCAGGCTCAGCGTCTGGCTCACCAGCGGCGGCAGCGCCAGCACACGCCGCTCGCCGCGCTGGCGCCGCGCGAAGGCGAGCATCTGCGCGATCAGGTCGCGTGCCCGCTGTGCCGCCAGCTGCGCCTGGCCGAGCTGGCGCACCAGTGTGGCGTCGCCGATCGCTTCCGCGCGCTCCTGGCCGAGCACCAGGTAGCCGATGACGCTGGTGAGGATGTTGTTGAAGTCATGCGCAATGCCGCCGGTGAGCTGCCCGATGGCTTCCATCTTCTGCGCCTGGCGCAGCTGGGCTTCGAGCTGCATGCGCTCGGCCTCGGCGGTGCGGCGCTCGCTGATGTCGCGCAGGTGGCCCACGAAGATGCTGCCCTCCGGCACCGCGGCCACGCTGATGGCCAGCTCCACCGGGATCTCGCGCCCGTCGGCGTGCAGCGCCGTGGTCTCCACCAGCCGCCCCAGCATCGGGCCGCGCCCGCTGCCGTGGAAATGGCGCAGTCCGCGCGCGTGGGCCTCGCGGTGGTGCTCGGGCAGCAGCACCTCGGCCAGCGTCCGGCCGAGCACGTTCTCGCGCCGGTGGCCGAAGCTGCGTTCGGCCGCGGCGTTGAACTCCACGATGCGGCCCTCGCCGTCCATGCCGACCACGCAGTCGAAAGCCGCCTCCACCGTCGCGCGCAGCCGGGCCTCGCTGCGCTGGAGCTCGCGCTCGCGCTCCAGGCGCTCGGTGATGTCGCGGGTGAAGGCCAGCAGGTGCGGCCGGCCGTCGATGACGGCGGGCTTGATGCGCACCTCGTCCCAGTGCAGCGAGCCGTCGCGGTTGCGCCGCTGCCACTCGAAGGCCGGGCAGCGCCCCAGGCGGCCGAGCTGCAGCCAGCGCGCCGCGTCCTGCGCCGTGTAGGGCGGTTCGCTGGCGCTGATGTCGGCCACGGTGAGCCGGCGCAGTTCCTCGCGCGTCCAGCCGTAGGTCTCGCAGGCCTTGGCGTTGACGTCGAGGATGGCGCCACTGTCCCAGTCGTGCACGAAGATGGCATCTTCGGCGGCGTCGAAGATGGCGCGGTAGCTGGCCTCGGAGCGGCGCAGCGCCTCGGCAGCGTTCAGCCGCTCGATCTCGGCCGCGGCGCGCAGCGCGAAGATCTTGAGCAGCGACTCGATGCGTTCGATCTGCTGCAGCGGCCGGCGCGAGGCCACCGACACGATGCCCAGCGCCGTGCCGTCGAGCGCCATGAGCGGGTAGCCGGCGTAGCCCTCCTGGCACTGGGCGCGGGCGTCCTCGTCATCCGGGAAGCGCTCTTGCAAGGCACTGGCATAGGCCCGGAACTGCTGGCCGAGCACGGTTTCGCAGGGCGTGCCGGCCACCGCGTAGCGGATGCCGTGCAGCAGCTGGCCGTCCTGGTGCAGGGCGAGCATGTGCAGCGCTGCCGGGTCCTCGGGCAGGTGGCGTGCGATGAAGGCGATTTCCACGCCCAGCAGCGTGGCCAGCAGCCGCACCAGCTCGTCGAACACGGTGTCGCCACTGGCGGCGGACACCGCCAGCGCCGCCGAGCGCCACAGCGCGTCGGTGCGGCTGCGCTCGATCTCCGCGGCCAGGCGGCTGGCGACGATCTTGAGCACCGCCTCGGCATGGCCGGCGTCGCCGCCGGCCACGGGGCGGCGGTCCATTGTCACCAGCAGGCCCAGCGGCGCGCCGGCGCTGTCGTGCATCGGGTAGGCGGCGTAGGCATCCATGCCTTGGGCGGCGAAAAGCGTTCCGGGCGGGAACTCTCGGCCCGCCCCTTGGGCCACGTAGCGGAACCCGTCCACGACGCAGGCGCAGGGCGAACCCTCAAGGCGGTAGTCGAAATTCGCCAGCGCCTGCCCGTCGAGGCGGGCGGCCAGGGTGCGCAGGCTCTGCCGTGACTCGTCGGCATGCACGGCGACGAAAGCGATGGCCGCGCCCAGCGCCGCGGCGAGCTCGCACACCAGGTCGTCGAACAGCGTGGGTCCTGCCGGCTGGGCCACTGCCAAAGCGATGCGGTGCAGCGACCGCAGTTGATCCGCGAGCCGGCCGGGTGCCCGGACCGGATCGTGCCGAAGCGAGGCGGTGTGGGCGTTCACGGCGCCAGTCTAGGAGTGCGATACCGGCCATGGGACACGATTGCCATGGCGATACCGGCTCGATACACGCGGGATACAAGGACAAAGGAAAAGAGCGTCGTGCCGCGTCTGGCGGCAGCTCGGAGCGGCCAACCGGGCTTCGAAAGAGACAAGCCGGGCATGCGCAAAGACGTCGCGCTGACTTCTACGGCGCTGTGTGCCATGGGCGCGGTTTCACCGGCATGGCACATGCTGCTTTGGCCATTGGGCCCGTAGCTGCTGTCGGCCAGTACGGGAGTTTCAGGTGCCGTACACGCCAAGCTCGGTACTGCTTCAGGGAAACGCGCTGCGAACGATGACGCGGCCTCCTTGAAACGGTTGCCCCGCACGCGTGGGCAGGACTCGATTCCGTGAAAACAGTCAATGCATGGCCGTGTGGCGGCGGCGAGATGGCGCAGCGCGTGCGCGAGTACGACTGGGCCGCCACGCCGCTGGGCCCTATCCGGCTGTGGCCGATGAGCCTGCGCATGATCGTGCAGACCGTGCTGGCGCACCCCGTCCCCAGCGTCGTGCTGTGGGGGCCGCAGCTCATCCAGATCTACAACGACGCCTACCTCAGCCTCATGGGCATCAGGCATCCGGCCGGGCTGGGACGACCCACGCGCGAGTGCTGGCCCGAGGCCTGGCACATCAACGCGCCGATCTATGAGCGCGTGTGGCAAGGCGAGTCGGTCAGCCTGGAGGATGCGCATTTTTGCGTCATGCGCTCGGGCAAGCTGGAAGACGCCTGGTTCTCGCTGGCGCACAGCCCACTGCGCGACGACGACGGCCTGGTAGCTGGCGTGTTCCTCACCGTCGTCGAGACGACGCAGCGCAAACGCGCCGAAGCCGCGGTGCGCCAGGGCGAGGAACAGCTGGCCATGCTCTTTGAGCGCGCCCTGGTGGGCTTGTCCGAGATTGCACCGGATGGCCGCTTCGTCCGGGTCAATCCCGAGCTCAGCCGCATCGTCGGACGCAGCACCGAAGCCCTGCTGGGCATGACGATCGCGGACGTGACCCATCCCGACGACGTGGGTCCCAGCCTGGAGGCCGCCGCCAGGGTGCTGGCGCAGGGTGGCAGCGCGACGCTGGAAAAGCGTTATCGGCGCCCGGACGGCACGCTGGTCGTGGCCCAGAGCAGCCTCACGCGGCTGGAGCCGCAGCCGGGCGGTGAGCCTCGCCTGCTGGCGGTGACGGTGGACCTCACTGCGCGCCGCCAAGCCGAAGCGGCACGGCGCGAGAGCGAGGCGCAGATGCGCGCCATCGCTGACCTGGTGCCCGACCTGCTTTGGAGCAACGAACCCGACGGCCACGTCAACTGGTACAACAAACGCTGGCACGAGTACACCGGGCTGGACGCGTTCGATAGTACGGGGCAGGGCTGGACGGCCACCATTCACCCCGACGACCTGCCCGCAACCCTGGCGGTCTGGCAGCGTGCCCTTGCCGAGCCCGGGCCGGTCATGCACGAGCACCGCATCCGCCGCCATGACGGTCAATACCGTTGGCACTTGGTGCGGGTCGAGCCCGTTTTCGACGGACGGGGCCGGGCCGTGCGCTGGTTTGGCTCGGCCACCGACATCCATGAGCAGCGCACCGCACGCGACATGCTGGCGCAGCAGGTGCACCAGCACATCGCCGAATTCCAGGCCCTGAGCGAGCGCGAGAAGGCCATCGTGGCCAGTGCACGCATCGCCGTGATCTCCACGGACCTGGAAGGGCACATCACCTCATTCAACCCTGCCGCAGAGGCCATGTTCCGCACCACGGCGCAGCAGGTCCTGGGGCGCCTGGTGACGGACTTCTGCGAGCCCGAGGAATTGACCTACAAGGCGCAGTTCTTCCCGTCCGACGTGCAGGCCGAGGGCTCACGCATGCCCGCAGCGCTGATTGCCGGCCTGCTGCCCGAGCGGGCGCGCCCGGGCGAAGGCCCGCGCAACGAGTGGACCTACGTGCGCGACGACGGCACGTCGTTTCCCGGGCAACTGCACCTGAGCGTGCTGCGTGACGCGCAGGGGCGGGCGATGGGCTTCCTGGTGCTGCTGAACGACCTTACCGAGCGCAAGGCGCTGGAGGAACAGTTGCGCGAACGCACGCGCCAGGCCGAAGTGGCCAGCGCAGCCAAGACGGCGTTCCTGGCCAACACGAGCCATGAGATCCGCACGCCGCTGAACGTCATCCTCGGACTCACGCACCTGATGTTGCGGGACACCCGCGACCCGCTGCAGCAGCAGCGCCTCGACCAGCTCCAGGAAGCGGCCCGGCACCTGTTGCAGGTCCTCAACGACATCCTGGACCTCTCCAAGATCGAGGCCGGCAAGATGGTGCTGGAGGACAACGAGTTCGACCTCGACGAGTTGCTGGGGCGGTCGCTGGCGATGGTGCGTGGCCTGGCGTCCGACAAGGGACTCGAGTTCACCCTGGACACCGACGACCTGCCCAGGCGCTTGAGCGGCGACCCCACGCGGCTGTCGCAGGCACTGTTGAACCTGCTGTCCAACGCGGTGAAGTTCACGGACAGGGGAACGGTGGCGCTGCGCGGCCGGTTGCTGCGCGAGGACGCGCAGCGGCTGCTGGTGCGCTTCGAGGTGCAGGACACCGGGCTGGGTATCCCGCTGGAGCGCCAGCAGGCGGTGTTCGAGGCGTTCGAGCAGGCCGATGGCTCGACCACCCGGCGCCATGGCGGCACCGGCCTGGGCCTGGCGCTGGTACGCCACCTCGCTGCCCTGATGGGCGGGGAAGTCGGGCTGCAAAGTGAGCCGGGCGAGGGCAGCACCTTCTGGTTCACCGCCTGGCTGGGGCGGGCTCGGCACGATGGCCAGGAGGTCGTGGCGCTGGCAGGCTCCGCACGCGAGGAGCTCTCCAGGGAGGAAGCCGAGGCGCTGCTGCGCTCGCGTCACGGCGGTCAGCGCGTGCTGCTGGTGGAGGACCACGTCGTCAACCAGGCCGTGGCCTCCGCGGTGCTGCGTGCCGCGTCGTTGGAGGTCGAGACCGCCGACAACGGACGCAGCGCGCTGGAGCTGGTATCCACCCGGTCCTATGACCTGGTGCTGATGGACATCCAGATGCCCGTGATGGACGGGCTGGAGGCGACAAGGCAGATTCGCCAGCACATCAGCGCCGAACTGCCCATCGTTGCCATGACGGCCAATGCCTTCGGAGAGGATCGGCAGGCTTGCCTGGACGCCGGCATGAACGACCATGTGGCCAAGCCGGTGGATCCCGCGCGGCTGTATGCGACGTTGCTGCAATGGTTGCCGCCGCCCAAGGCTCCTTGATCGCCCACGCAACCACAATGTCCATGGCGGCCACGGGCCGCCTCCCCACGGCCGCCGGCCAGCCAAAGCCATAGAGTCCCCACCTGCAGCACACAGTCCGCCTTGAAATTCAGGTGGCGTCGGCCGGCCGCGACCCCAGGCCATAACCGGCAAGCTGGCCCGACCCGGCAGCGCCGGCGGAAAGTCTGATATCTCGGTTTCGCACTACCTCGCGCGGCACCCCCTTCCTATTCTTTGCCTGCCCGCTTCGATCCGCTCGAAGCGGTCCGAGTGGCAGCCGGGACATGCGACAGCGCGTCCCCGCCTGCCCGGATGGCAAACCCCTGATGGAAGACTGCGATGCCGCTGTTCTTGAATGAAGTCTGGCTCGGCGACGTGAGCCCCAAGGTGATGGACGAGGCCGTCACCTTCTTCGGCAACCTGAGCGTGGGCGACAAGCCCCACAACCTGCCCAACGACCTGCGCATGGTGGCCGGCCCGTGGCTCTCGGCCGAAGAGGCGAAGGTGATGTTCATCTTCGAGATCGATGACCCCTCCACGATGTTCGACGCCTTTGCCGAGCGCATGGTCAGCGGGTTGTTCGCGCGGCGCAAGCTGACGCTGCTGTCCGACTGGGATGGCCTGAAGGCCTACGCCGACCGCCTCAACGCCTGAGCGGCTGCACGCCAGCCCCGAGAAAACCCAGGCTCGAAGCGTCGAGCCCACGAGGAGAGAACGATGCCGATCTTTTTCAATGAAGTCTGGCTCAAGGACATGAGCGCGCCGGTGATGAAGGGCGTGGCCGAGTTCCTGGGCAACCTGCGCCAGGGCGTCAAGCCCCACAACCTGCCCAGCGACCTGAAGCTGCTGGCCGGTCCGTGGCTGTCCAACGAGGAAGCCAAGGTCTGCTTCGTGTTCGAAGTCAACGATCCGACCACCACCTTCGAGGCCTTCGCCGAGAGGGTGGCGGCCGGACTCTTCACCCGGCGCAAGCTGACGCTGGTGCAGAACTGGGACGGCGCCCGCTCGTTCGCCGCCTACCTCAACAGCCGCTGAAGGCACGCAGGGCTGCCGGCCACGGGCCGTGCCGCCCGACGCATGACCAGGAAAGGAGACAAGCACCATGGATACCAACGGCCCGAATCACGGCACTGAAACGGTGTCGCCCGACGTGGTGCCGCGGCGCGCGGCGCTCAGGAAGTTCGCCTCCATCGCCGCGCTCGGAGCCGCGCCCGGATCGCTGCTGGCGCCGCTGTCGGCGCGCGCCGCGCCGGCACGCTTCTCGTACAAGCTGGGCATCGCGCTGGCGCCCTCGCACCCCACCACGGCCGGGCTCACGGCCGCGTGCGCCGAGATCCTGCGCGAATCGCAAGGCCGGCTCTCGATCGAGGTGTTCCCCAACAGCCAGCTGGGCAGCGACACCGACATGATTTCGCAGGTGCGTTCCGGCGCCATCGACTTCGTGAGCACCGCCGGCCTGATCTGGGGCACGCTGGTGCCCGTGGCCTCGATCAGCGGCGTCGGCTTCGCCTTCCCGGACTACCAGGCCGTGTGGTCGGCCATGGATGGCGAGCTGGGTGCCCACATCCGTGCCGGCTTCGCCAAGGCCAACCTCGTGCCGCAGGCGAGGATCTGGGACCACGGCTTCCGCCACGTCACCAGCAGCACGCGGCAGATCAGCACGCCCGCGGACCTGGCCGGCCTCAAGATCCGCGTGCCCCTGAGCCCGGCGCTGACCTCGCTGTTCAAGGCCTTCGGGGCCGCGCCGGCAGGCATCAACATGGCCGAGACCTACACGGCGCTGCAGACCAAGGTCGTTGACGGGCAGGAGAACCCGCTCACCATCCTCGAAACGCAGAAGCTGTACGAGGTGCAGAAATACTGCTCCCAGACCTCCCATGTCTGGGACGGCTTCTGGCTGGTGGGCAACATGCGTTCTTGGAACGCGCTGCCGGAGGACTTGCGGCAGCTCGCGGCGCGCATCTTCGACGCGCACGCCCTGCGCCAGCGCCAGGCGGTGGATGCGCTCAACACCCGGCTGCGCGACGACCTCAAGGCCAAGGGCATGGCCTTCAACACGCCCGAGCTGAACCCGTTCCGGGACGTCCTGCGCAAGGCCGGCTTCTACCGGGACTGGCAGAAGAAGTTCGGGGCCGAGGCCTGGGCCCGCCTCGAAAAGTACGCGGGAACGCTCGCCTAAGGCGCAACCACCACGTTGACCGTGCAAGCGGTGCGGGGCGTGCGGCGCACGCCCTGCAGGCCCGCCCACGCCCCAACCGACCCCTCACGACCTCTCTCGACCCCTCCACACAGGAGACTCGCATGACTCTCACACGCATGCTCAAGGCACTGCGCTGCAGCCTGTTCGCGTTCGCGCTGCCGGGGCTGCACGCGGGCGCGGCATCCGCGCAGGACCTCGACGCCAAGTACATCCGCACGCCCACGGGCTACCTGATGGTGCTGCGCAACGGCGACAACGTGCTGGCCCATCTGGAACGGCTGGCCCTCGCCGAGAAGATCCCGAGTGCCAGTTTCGTCGGCATCGGCTTCATGCGCGAGGCGACCTTCGGTTTCTATGACTTCGGCCGCAAGGCCTTCAACCCGCGCACCTTCAACGACGTGGAACTGGCCCACATGACGGGGACCATCGCCTGGAAGGAAGGAAAACCGTCCATCCACGCACACGGCATCGTCACCGACGGCAGCTTTGCCAGCCACGGCGGACACCTGCTCGGCCTGACGGTGGGCACCGGATCGTCGGAGATCACGGTCGTGCTGCACCCGCATCGGCTGGAGCGCTTCGTCGATCCGCAGATCGGCGCCAACGTGCTCGGCTTGCCGGGACATCCCTAGACGGCCCCAGGCCGCACATCCCCAGCGCAGCAGGAACGAGAGGAGACAAGATGCAGCAGTTGCAGGCACATCTGCCATTGCCGGGAGAACGCCCGGCGCACGACCCGGGTACCGGCGGCATCGCGCCGGCACAGGACAGCGGCGCCGGCACGATGCCGGCCTGGGCCGCGCGGGCCGACCGGATGCTGGGCCATGCCGCCGAGGTGCCGGCGGCCCTGCTGGTGCTCGCCGAGATCGGCGTGCTGTTCAGCGCCGTGGCCAGCCGCTACGTGTTCCACCAGCCCATCGTCTGGGCCGACGAGCTGGCGTCGATCCTGTTCCTGTGGCTGGCCATGTTCGGCGCGGCGGTGGCCTTCCGCCGCGGCGGCCACATGCGCATGACGGCCTTCGTCGACAAGGCCTCGCCGCGCATGCGCAGCCTGCTGGACCTCGTGGCCGTGGTGGCGGCCTTCGTCTACCTGCTGCTGGTGGCCCATCCGGCCTGGGAGTTCGCCAGCGAGGAGCGCATGGTGACCTTGCCGGCACTGGACATCTCCAATGCCTGGCGCGCCGCCGCGCTGCCGGTGGGCATGGCGCTGCTGGCCGCCATGGCCGGCGTGCGCCTGCTGGCCTTCCAGGACCGCCGGCTGCTGCTGGTGGCCGTGGCCGCGGTGGGGGCGGTGGTGGGCGCCCTGGTGCTGCTGCAGCCCGTGCTCGGCGAACTCGGCAACCTGAACCTGCTGATCTTCTTCGTCGGCATCGTCGGCGCGCTGGTCTTCGCCGGCGTGCCCATCGCCTTCGCGTTCGGCCTGGCCACCTTCGGCTATCTCTCGCTGGCGACCTCGACGCCCACCATCGTCGTCATCGGCCGCATGGACGAAGGCATGTCGCACCTGATCCTGCTGGCCGTGCCGCTGTTCGTGTTCCTCGGCCTGCTCATCGAGATGACCTCGATGGCCCGGGCCATGGTGCAGTTCCTGGCCAACCTGCTGGGCCATGTGCGGGGCGGGCTGTCCTACGTGCTGATCGGCGCGATGTACCTGGTCTCCGGCATCTCCGGCTCCAAGGCGGCCGACATGGCGGCCGTCGCGCCGGTGCTGTTTCCCGAGATGAAGCAGCGCGGCGCCAAGGATGGCGAGATGGTGGCGCTGCTGTCGGCCTCGGGGGCGCAGACGGAAACCATCCCGCCCTCGCTGGTGCTGATCACGGTCGGGTCGGTCACGGGCATCTCCATCGCCGACCTGTTCACCGGCGGCCTGCTGCCGGGCGCGGTGCTGGCCGTGATGCTGGGCCTGGTGGTGTGGTGGCGCAGCCGCGCCGATGGCCGCTCGGCCGCCGCGCGCGTGGGCTGGCCGCAGGTCGGCCGCAGCCTGCTGATCGCGGCTCCCGCGCTGGCGCTGCCCTTCGTGATCCGCGCCGCCGTCGTCGAGGGGGTCGCGACCGCGACCGAGGTCTCCACGATCGGCATCGTCTATTCGGTCCTGATGGGGCTGCTGGTCTACCGCCGCTTCGACTGGCGGCGCATCGGGCCGGCGCTGGTGGAAACCGCATCCTTGTCCGGCGCGATCCTGCTGATCATCGGCGCGGCCACCGGCATGGCGTGGTCGCTGACGCAGTCCGGCTTCTCGCGGCAGCTGGCCGAGGCGATGACGCAGCTGCCGGGCGGCGCCGCCGGCTTCATGGTCGTGTCCATCCTGGCCTTCATCGTGCTGGGCAGCGTGCTCGAAGGCATTCCCGCCATCGTGCTGTTCGGGCCGCTGCTGTTCCCCATCGCCCGGCAGCTTGGCATCCACGAGGTGCAGTACGCCATGGTTGTGGTGCTGGCCATGGGCATCGGCCTGTTCGCGCCGCCCTTCGGCGTGGGCTACTACGCCGCGTGCGCCATCAGCCGCATCCATCCCAACGCCGGCATCCGGCCCATCCTGGGCTATCTCGTGGCGCTGGTGGCCGGCACCGCGCTCGTGGCCCTGCTGCCGTGGATCTCCATCGGCTTCCTCGACTGAAGCCCGGCACCGTGCCCTAACGGTTTCCATCACAACCTTTCAAGGAACGACATGACGAACGACCCATCGACGCATTGGCAAGACCTTGCCGCGCGGCTGCGCGGAGCCGCCGACAGCGGCGTGGCCATCGATCCCCTGCGGCACGAGCTGGAGGCCGGCGGCATCGAGGCCGCCTACGCGGTGCAGGAGGCCAACACGCGGCACCACCTGGCCTGCGGGCGCCGGCTCGTGGGCCGCAAGATCGGCCTGACCTCCAGGGCCGTGCAGGCTCAGTTCGGGGTGGACAGCCCCGACTTCGGCATGCTGTTTGCAGACATGGAGTTCGCCTCCGGCGAGGAGGTGCCCCTGGGCCGCGTGATGCAGCCCAAGGCCGAGGCGGAGATCGCGCTCATCCTGCAGCGCGACATCCTGGAGGCGGACGTGACGCTGTCCGGGCTGGTCGCCGCCGTGGCCTACGCGCTGCCGGCGCTGGAGATCGTGGGCAGCCGCATCCGGAACTGGGACATCCGCCTGCTGGACACGGTGGCCGACAACGCATCCTCCGGCCTGTACGTGCTGGGCACCGAGCCGCGGCGGCTGGACCAGGTGGACCTGCGGCTGTGCGGCATGGTGATGGAGCGGGGAGGCGAGGCGGTGTCCGTGGGCGTTGGCGCCGCCTGCCTCGGCCATCCGCTGCACGCGGCGCTGTGGCTGGCCCGGAAGATGGTGGCGGTGGGCCGGCCGCTGCGGGCCGGCGACGTGGTCATGACCGGCGCCCTGGGCCCCATGGTCGGCGTGGCGCCCGGCGAGGTGATCGACACGCACATCGGCGGCCTGGGCTCGGTGCGAGCCGCCTTCCCGGCCTGAGCGTTTGCGCCTGCAACGGTTTCCACGAAACGGAGAAAACACATGCCCTCACGCAAGCTGAAGGCCGCCATCATCGGCAGCGGCAACATTGGTACTGACCTGCTCATCAAGATCCTGCGCCACGGCGTCCATGTCGAGGTCGGCGCCATGGTCGGCATCGACCCGGCCTCCGACGGCCTGGCCCGGGCCGCGCGGCTGGGCGCCGCCACCACGCACGAAGGCGTGCAGGGCCTGGCGGCGCTGCCGGTCTTCGCCGACATCGACATCGTCTTCGACGCCACCAGCGCGTCGGCGCACGTGCGCAACGACGCCTACCTGCGCGCGCTGCGGCCCGGCCTGCGCATGATCGACCTTACGCCCGCGGCCATCGGCCCGTACTGCGTGCCGGTGGTCAACGGCGAGCAGCACCTGGACGCGGCCAACGTCAACATGGTGACCTGCGGCGGGCAGGCGACCATTCCGATGGTGGCGGCGGTGTCGCGCGTGGCGCGGGTGCACTACGCCGAGATCGTGGCCAGCATCTCCAGCCGCTCCGCCGGTCCCGGGACGCGGGCCAACATCGACGAGTTCACGGAGACGACCTCCAAGGCGCTGGAAGCCGTGGGGGGCGCCGCGAAGGGCAAGGCCATCATCATCCTGAACCCGGCCGAGCCGCCGGTGATGATGCGCGACACGGTGTACGCGCTCAGCGAGCTGGCCGACGAGGCCGCGGTGCGCGCCTCGGTGGAGCGCATGGCGGCCGAGGTGCAGCGCTACGTGCCGGGCTACCGCCTGAAACAGGCGGTGCAGTTCGAGCGGGTAGATGGCCTGGATATTCCCGGTGTCGGCCGCGTCAGCGGCCTCAAGACCAGCGTGTTCCTGGAAGTGGAGGGCGCCGCGCATTACCTGCCGCCCTATGCCGGGAACCTCGACATCATGACCAGCGCCGCGCTGGCCACCGCCGAGCGCATGGCCGCGCGCATGCTCCAGCAGCGCCTGGTTCGCGACAGCGCCACCGCCTGAGAAGGAGACCCCCCATGAACCGAAAGCTCTACATCTCCGACGTGACCCTGCGCGACGGCAGCCATGCCGTGCGCCACCGCTACAGCATCGAGCAGGTCCAGCGCATCGCGCGCGCGCTGGACGAGGCCCGGGTCGACTCGATCGAGGTCGCGCACGGCGACGGCCTGCAGGGTTCGAGCTTCAACTACGGCTTCGGTGCGCACACCGACGTGCAGTGGATCGAGGCCGTGGCCTCGGTGGTCCGGCACGCGAGGATCGCGACCTTGCTGATCCCGGGCATCGGCACCGTGCACGACCTCAAGGCGGCCTACGCCGCGGGCGCCCGCGTGGTGCGGGTGGCGACGCACTGTACCGAGGCCGATGTCGCCAGGCAGCACATCGAGACGGCGCGCAATCTGGGCATGGACGTCGCCGGCTTCCTGATGATGAGCCACATGACCACGCCGCAGCGGCTGGCGCAGCAGGCGCGCCTCATGGAGAGCTACGGCGCCCACTGCTGCTACGTGGTGGACTCGGGCGGCGCGCTGGGCATGGCGGACGTGCGCGACCGCTTCCGCGCCTTCAAGGACACGCTGCGGCCCGAGACGCAGACCGGCATGCACGCGCACCACAACCTGGGCCTGGGCGTGGCGAACTCCATCGTCGCCGTGGAGGAAGGATGCGACCGCATCGATGCCAGCCTGGCCGGCATGGGCGCGGGCGCGGGCAACGCCCCGCTGGAGGTGTTCATCGCGGCGGCCGAGCGCCTGGGCTGGAACCACGGCTGCGACCTGTTCGGGCTGATGGATGCGGCCGACGACATCGTGCGTCCGCTGCAGGACCGCCCGGTGCGCGTGGACCGCGAGACGCTGGCGCTGGGCTACGCCGGCGTGTACTCCAGCTTCCTGCGGCACTCGGAAGCGGCCGCGCGCCGCTTCGGGCTCAGGACGGTGGACATCCTGGTGGAGCTGGGCAAGCGCCGGATGGTGGGCGGCCAGGAGGACATGATCGTCGACGTCGCGCTCGACCTGCTGCGTCAGCGGCAGCCCACGGCCTCGTCGGCCGCCGTGGAGCGCTCCGCGAGCGCGGCGGGCTGAGGCTGGGCCTGGTGGCGGATCAGGTCCGCCACCGCGCGGCTGGCCGAGGTCAGCGGATGGTGCGTGGTGGTGGCCAGCACCAGGGTGCGCGTCAGCACCGGCTCCACGATGCGGGCGATCGCCAGCCGGCCCAGCTCCAGCTCCGCGGCCACCGCCTGCCGGGTCAGGATGGTGTAGCCGCCGCCCGTGGCGACGATCTCCTTCATGGCGGTCAGCGAGTCGACCTCGGTCGCCATGTCCAGCTCGATGCCGGCCTGGCGCGCGGCCTGCGTCAGCATCAGGCGCAGGCCGTCGGGCATGCCCGGGAGCACGAGCGGCACCTTGCCCAGGTCGCGGAACGGGAAGACCTCGGCGCCGATCCAGGTATGGCCCGGCGGGCCGACCAGGAACAGGTCGTCGGTCGCAAGCGCTTCGTCGGTGCGCAGCCGGTGGTCTCCGTAGCGCGAGAACACGCCCACGTCGGCCCGGCCATGCGCCAGCAACTCCTCGATGTGGCCGGCAAAGCCCTCCATCAGGCGAAGCTCGATGCGCGGGAAGTCGCGTCGCACGCGCTGGAACAACGAGCCGACGATGATCTGCGTGATGGACGCCTGGACCGCCAGCCTGACGGGCCCGCTCGGGACGCCGGCGCGGGCACGGACCTCGGCCCGGAGCAGCTCGCAATCCGCCAGCAGGGTATGCACGCGCGGCATGACGGCCTGCCCGAATTCGGTCAGCACCACGCCGCGGCCCGTGCGGTAGAAGAGCCGGGCCCCGAAGTCCTGTTCCAGGGCCGTGATCTGCTTGCTCAGCGCCGATTGCGCCACGCCGCGCACGGCGCACACCTTGCTGAGGCTGCCGGCCTCGACCACGTCCTTCAACAACTGCAGTTGCTTGAGGTCCATCAGCGGCTTGCCTCCTGCATGGTTCGTCTCCTGTCTCGCGCGGCACCTCCTGGCGGCCGTCTGGGCGCAGGGGTGTGCGGTCGTGGCCGGAGTATGGGACGAGGCGCTGCCTTGCCGCGGCTCGATGCGTGCAGAACTCTCTTGACCGGAAGTCAAGAATCGACGGGTCCGCGGGCTTGATCGACGCTGCGACGCGGTTACCCCAACTGGATTGCAGGATGCACCTTACGAAAAATCGGCGCGGTGCTCGGACCCATGCGTCGCTCCGCATCGGCGTGCTGCTGTCGGGTCTGTTCTTGGCGAACATTCCGCCGTGAGGGAGTCGCCGTGCAAGTGCTCGGGTGTGACGCCACCAGCGCTACCCTGGTGGACCGGTTCGCCGTGCACGACAAGCCCGGCGCGGTCGAACAGCTGACACATTGAGCCAGGAGTGAATCGCCATGGACAAGGTCTATGCCTGCATCGACGGGCAAGCGAACACCACCGCCGTGATCGACTGGGCCATCTGGTCGGCGGGGCGGCTGGACACGCCCCTGGAGTTCCTGCACATGCTGGAGCGGGCGTCGGTGCCGGTGGCTGGCACCGACTACAGCGGTGCCATCGGGCTGGGCAGCCAGGAAGCGCTGCTGCAGGAGCTCGCCTCGCTGGACGAGCAGCGCGCACGGGTGGCCCAGGAGCTCGGTGGGCAGCTGCTCGCGGCCGCGCGCGAGCGGGCGGCCACGGCGGGAGTGGCGCGCCACGATGGCCGGCTGCGCCATGGCGAGCTGGCCAGTGCCGCGCTGGAGCTGGAAGGCGATGCGCGGCTGTTCGTGCTGGGCCGGCATCCTCATGCCGCACCCTCCCGGATGTACCTGGACCACCATGTCGAGCAGCTGGTGCGCGCCGTGCATCGCCCGGTACTGGTCGTGCCGGGCGAGCATTTCGTGCTGCCCGAGCGGGTGGTGATCGCCTTCGACGGCAGTGCCACGGCATGGCAGGCCGTGGAACGCGTAGCCACCAGTCCGCTGCTGGCCGGGCTGCCGCTGGTGCTGGCGTTTGCCTCGGACAAGGCGGCACCGCAGGAAGTGTTGCTGCCCGCTTGCGAACGGCTGCGGGCGGCCGGCTTCGATGTCGCCATGCAACCGTGTGCGGGAGAGCCTGACGAAGCCTTGCCGCAGGTGATTGCCAATCACGCCGCTGGCTTGCTGGTCATGGGGGCCTACGGCCACTCCCGCATCCGGCAGTTCTTGCTGGGCAGCACCACCACCACGCTGCTGCGCTTGAGCGAGGTGCCGGTGCTGATCCTGCGCTGAGGCTGGGCCATCCACTGAGAACCGGACGTGCGGCTTGGGCCGCATCCGGTTCGAGCGCAACGAACGGCGCCAGCCTCATACCAGTTCTTGACGCCGACTTTAAGAATTCCGTCACACCCGCTCCCCGCCTGCGCGGGGACAGGCCCCGCGGGTGTGACGGGATTCTTCAATTCGGCATCAAAAGTTGGTATCAGGCCGCGGCGCGCAGCAGCGCCGGTGCGTGCTGGCGCAACTGCAGTAGACGCGCCGCCTGGTCCACGGCCTCGTCGATGCGCGCGAGCAGCGCGTCGCTGTTCACGGTGTAGCCGTCGAAGTCGCTTTCGGTGGCATAGACGGCCGAGGGCACGGTGAGCGCGCGGAAGAAGGCGAACAGCGGGCGCAACTGGTGGTCCACCACCAGGGCATGGCGCGGGCTGCCGCCGTTGGCCGCCAGCAGCACCGGGCGATCGACCAGGGCCTCGGGATGGACCAGGTCGAACAGGTGCTTGAACAGGCCGCTGTACGAGCCCTTGTAGACCGGGCTCACGGCGATGACGAGATCGGCGTTCTCGATGGCCTGCACGGCCGCGCGGCCGGCCGGCGGCAGCTCCTGCGTCGCGAGGCCCACGCCGATGGCGGGCGCGATGGCGTGGATTTCGAGCACGCGCAACTGGATGGGCAGCCGTGCGGCCAGGGCATCGGCGATCGCCAACGCCAGCGCCTTGGTGCGCGAGCGTTCGCTGACGTTGCCGATCACGAGGGTGACTTGTCGAGTGTTCATGGGGTCTAACCGTACCCTCAGCCCATGCGCCCCAGGAACGAATCAATGCGCAGATGAGAATGCACATTGAGCATGATCATGAGATTGCGCCATGCAACCAAATGATGAATCCATCCTGGATCGTGCTGGCTCCTGCCACGGCGCGCGCTTCAATGCAGGCGCCCGCCCCGCACCGGACGCACCGGCTCGGCGTCCATGCGTGCAAGCAGCCGGTCCAGGCCGTCGCCGCCGGTGGCAGCCTCGCGCAGCGCCTGCGGCGGCATGTCGCTGCCGTTGCCGCGGCACACCAGCATCGCGTCGCTCCAGGGCGCGTCGTCGGGACGGCGCCGCGCGCGCAGCCAGCCGCCGCGATCCAGCAGGAACTCGGTGCCGGCCAGCGCCTGGGATGGCACCCCGGCCACCAGCGCGTAGGCCTGCCAGGCGGCCTCGGAGACGGCCAGGCAGCCTTGCTGCGTCCGCGCCACGGGCGAGAGCAGGACGGTCTGGAAGCGCGGGTCCTCGCGTGGTGCCGGCTGGTGCGGCCCCAGCGCGACGATGCGCAGCCGCTGGCCCTGCAGCGCCCCCAGCGGGCGCGGCGGGCCGCCGTCGCATTGCACCGTCATCGGCGGCGCGGACAGCGGCAGCTGCCACTCGCCGGCGCGGGCCAGTTGCTGGCCGGCGGCGTGCAACTGCAGCCAGCCCACGAGTTGCCATACCGCCTCGTCGGGCAACTCTTCGGGCAGCGCGGGCATGGTGCGGCGGCCTTGCTCGTCGCTCATGCCGTGGCGGATGTGCCAGAAGAGTTCCCCGTCGCTGCGCCGCCACAGCAGGCTGCGGTTGAAGGTCGGCGGCCAGCGTGGCCCCTCCGCCGCGCGCGGGCCGTCACCGTCGCCGTTTTCGCCGTGGCAACCGAGGCAATGCCGGGCATAGAGGCGAGCGGCGTGCAGCGGGGCGCTGGCCTGGGCGGCTTCGGGCAGGCGGTGAAAGCTGGTCGGCACGGCCGGCACCCACAGCAGCACCGGCGACGGCCACTGCCAGGCGGCGCCGCCCAGGCCCGCCGCCGCCAGGCCCAGCATGAACGCTGCACCGCGATGCGCACGCAACGGCCAGCGCAGCAGCGCGGCCAACAGCAGCGCCAGCGCGGCCAGGCCCAGGAGCAGCAGTACCGTGCCGACCTGGCGTGCGTGGCTGGGGTCCAGCGTGAGCATCGCCGCCGATACGCGCACATCGAAGGGCCAGGCCGGCTGGCCATGGACCAGGGGCGCCAGCCCCAGGGAATGCAGGGCGCGCAATAGACCCTGCTCAAGCTGCGTGATGAACGCCAGCAAGGCGTCCAGGCCGGAGCCGCGCCACCAACCGTTTTCCATGGAGGCTGAACCTCACCAGCTCTGATCCAGCCCCAAGTGCCGCAGCGCCTCGTGGCGCAGTCGCGCCAGCGCCTCGTCGCCGCGGTGGCGCGGGTAGGGCAGGTCCACGCGCAGCTCGGCCAGCACGCGTGCCGGGCGCGGGCCCATCACCAGCACCCGCTGCGCCATGAACAGCGCCTCCTCCACGTCGTGCGTGACCATCAGCACGCTCAGGCCCGCGCGCTGCCACAGCGCGACGAGCTCCGTCTGCATCGCCAGCCGCGTGAGCGAGTCCAGCTTGCCCAACGGCTCGTCCAGGATCAGCAGCGCCGGGTCGTTGACCAGCGCCCGGGCCAGCGCCGCGCGCTGCGCCATGCCGCCCGAGAGCTGATGCGGATAGCCCTGCGCGAACTCCGACAGGCCCACCAGCGCCAGCGCCTCGTCCACGCGATGGCGCTTGTGGTCCAGCTCGCCGCGCGCCTGCAGGCCCAGCGCCACGTTCTCCCACACGGTGCGCCAGGGGTAGAGCGTCGGGTCCTGGAACACCACCACGCGCGAGGGCTCGGGGCGCAGGATGGGCCGGCCGTCATGGTGGATGCTGCCGCTGCTGGCCGTCTCCAGCCCCGCCACCAGCCGCAGCAGCGTGCTCTTGCCGCAGCCGCTGGGCCCCAGCAGCGCGACGAACTCGCCGGGGCGGATGTCGATGTCCACCGCCTGCAGCACCGGCAGCGGCCCCTGCGGTCGCTCGAAGGCGTGGCTCACGCCCCGCACCGCGATGTGGGCGCCCGCGGCGCGCGCCGGCGCGGCGGCTTGTCGTTCCAGCGTGGTGCCTACCATTTCAGCGTCCCTTTCTGCCAGGCCAGCGCGCGGTCGCGCACGGCAAACAGCGCGGTGATGAGGCCCGAGAACAGGGCCGCCATCACGAACAGCGCCGCGAACATGTTGGTGTAGGCGGCCCAGCCCTGGGCCCACGTGAGATACCAGCCCAGCCCGGACTTCACGCCCATCATCTCGGCCGCCACCAGCACCGAGAAGCTGGCGCCGAGGCCCATGAAGATGCCCACGAACACCTGCGGCAGCGCCGCGGGCACGGCCACGCGCCAGATCAGGAACCATTCGCTGGCGCCCAGCGTGCGCGCCACGTCGTAGTACTGGCGGTTGACGCTGGCCACGCCGGACCAGGTCAGCACCGTCACCGGGAAGCCCGTGGCCAGCGCGATCAGGAAGGCGGCGGCCGACCAGCTCGACGGCGCCAGGAAGAAGGCCATGGGCAGCAGCGCGGTGGACGGGATGGGGCCGAGGAAGCGCAGCAGCGGGTGGATCCAGTAGCCGGCACTGCGCGACCAGCCGATGATCACGCCGGTGAGGAAGCCCGCCAGCGCGCCAACGGCCACGCCCGCCGAGAGCAGCAGCAGCGAGTGCGCGGCGCACTCGGCCAGGCGCTGGTAGTCGCCGCCATAGACCTCGATGAGCGACTGCGGCGGCGCGAAGAAGGGCGCCGGCAGCCAGGCCAGCTTGGCCGTGAGCAGTTCCCACAGCGCCAGCAGCAGCGGCAGCGCCACCAGCCAGGGGCCGAGCCGGCGCAGCGCGGTTTCCGCCCGCGCCAGCCACCCGCCCTGCGCCGCGGCCAGTGTCGGCAGCGTGGCCGCCACCACCAGCACCAGCGCCGCCAGCAGCAGCGCGGCCACGCCCAGCTCCGTGGTGTAGGCCCACTCGCTGAAGCCCAGCTCCACGTTGGGCAGCCGCCAGGTCAGCAACCCGAAGGCCGCCCAGGCCAGCGCGGACAGCGCGCCGGTCCACCACACCGGCAGCGGCCGGCGCGCGGCATCGGGCCGCGACAGCGCGGGCGAAAGCCCGGAAGACAAGATGCTCATCACCGCTCCTTCAGGCCAGCACGTCCGCCACCACGTGCGCGGCGAACTTCGCCGGGTCCGTGCCCGGCTTGAACACGCCGATGGACTTGAAGTCGCGGGCGTAGAACTCGATCTGCTGGCGCAGCGCGACGCCGGAGGGGTGGTGGTTGTGCGTGAGCGTGCCCAGGATGGCGCGCAGGTCGGCTTCGGGCACGGGCGAGAACTTCGAGAAGATGCGCGCGCTCTCGTTGGGGTTGTTGGCTACCCAGTCGCTGGCCTCGACGATGGCGCGCGTGAGCGCCGCGGCGGTGGCCTTGTCGCCGCGCACCAGCGAGCCGCGCACACCCAGCACGCAGCAGGTCTTGTCGGCGTACTCGCCGGAGAGGTTCGTTGCCACCTCCACCAGATCCTTGTGGCGCTTCTGGATCAGGTGGAGGTTGGGGTCGCCGTCGGCAATGGCCTGGATCTCCCCCTTCTCCACCGCCAGGCCCAGCAGGTCCGCGGGGTACTGGCGCCACTGCACGTCCCTGTTCGGGTCGATGCCGTGCTTGCTCAGCAGGATGGCGAAGAAGTTCCTGCCCGGGCTGGCGAGGTCGCTGACGCCGATGGTCTTGCCCTTGAGGTGCTTCAGCTCGGTGACACCGGCCGCCTTGGAGCCGGCCAGGCGGGTGCAGCCGCCGTGCGAGGCGCCGGTGATCTTGACGTCGAAGCCCTGCTCCAGCGCCTTGAGCCAGCGGTGCACCATGCCCACGCCGGCGTCGGCCTTGCCGGTGGCGATGGACTCCAGCAGCGCGTCCGTGGAGCCGCTGAAGTTGGTGAGCTCCACCTTCACGCCGTGCTTCTTGAAGAAGCCCAGCTGATCGGCCACCGGCACCGGGACGAGGCAGATGGCGTTGGCGTTCCAGGCCACCGTCAGTGGCTTGCCCAGGTTTTGCGCCACGGCGACGCGATGCGCGCCCAGCCCCGCGCCGGCCGCCACCACGGCGGCCGCGCCGGCGCCGCCAAGGAGCTGGCGGCGGGTCAGAGGGGTGTGTTCAGGGGCGGCTGGTGCCTTCATCGTTCCTCCCGGAAGTTGCGTTGCGAAAGCGCATTGCACCGGGAGGACGTTCAACAGGCAAATAATGTTTGGGTGGATTCATATGCGGGACGCATGAACCCGGTTGCCGTGGAGGCCGGCCTTACTTTCTCGATCGACCGGTGGAGCGGGCCGCCGCCTTCTGTTCCGCGCCCATGCCGCGCACCAGCGCCGCGCCAAAGTGCTCGATGGCCCGCTGCAGGTTGCCTTGCGCGGTACTGCTGACCATCCACACGTCCAGCGCCAGCCCGAAGTCGCGCACCGTCAGCACGTCCAGGGCTTCGGCATGGCAACTGGCCTGCAGGGCAGGGCGCGAGACGAATCCCAGGCCCAGGCCGGCGGCCACCAGGCCGAGCTGCAGCTCGCTGCCGTAGGTCTCCAGGTTGAGCCGGAAGGGCAGGCCCTGCGCGGACAGCGCGCGCTGCAGCGCGGCGCGGAAGCCGCAGCCGTCGGGGTTGAGGATCCAGCCCGCGTCGAAGATGTCCTTGAGCCGCACGCTGGTCTTTGCCAGCCGGCCCTTGGCGGCCACGACCAGCAATTCCGTGGAGGCCAGGCGTTGCGCGCTGAGGGTGTCGGGCCAAACCTGGGATGCCGGCATGAACACCGCGGCTGCGTCGAGCCGGCCTTGGCGGACCGCGTCCACCAGCCGGGCGCTCCAGTCGGTTGCCACTTGCAACCGTACCTCGGGGAAGCTGCGCTGCATGTCCAGCAGCAGCTCCACCAGGCTGGACGCTCCCATCGAATGCGTCAGCCCCAGGCGCAGGCGGCCGGTGGGCATGGCGTCGGTGGTGACCAGGTCACGCAAGGCATCGATCTCGCGCAGCGCGGCGCGGGTCTGCGCATGCACGCGCAAGCCCAGCGGGGAGGGCTTGGGGGGCTTGATGCTGCGGTCCAGCAGTTGCACCCCCAACGACTCCTCCAGGTTCTGGATGCGGCGCGTGGTGGCGGGCTGGGTCAGGCCGAGCTCGCGCGCGGCCAGGCTGATCGAGCCGTGGCGCACCACGGCGTCGAAGGCGCGCAGGTCTTCCGTTTTCATCGAGGCGTTCAGGGAGCGGGACTGGGGCGGCACTGTATCGCCTGTCCCGCGCGCTCCACGCCCAGGTTCGACCGCTTCGGCCGTACCGTCGCGGCGCGGCGACGAGCCGTGCGCGCCGGCGTCGGCCGGACACGATCCCGAGCGGTCATCGCTCACGGCGCTCCCAGCACCTTGAAGCCGTGCGTGCCGTCGCGGCCCAGTTGCGCCACCAGCCCGAATTCCCAGTCCAGGTAGGCCTGCATCGCCTCGCGCGGCGCGTCGGTGCCCTCGTAGGGCCGGCGGTAGCGGTCGATGCGCGGGCTCGCCAGCCGCTGCTCGCCCGCCTCCAGCGGCCGGCCCTCGGCGGCCCAGGCGGCGTTGCCGCCTTCCAGCACCGCCACCGGCACGTCGGTCAGCCTGGCCAGGTCCGCCGCGGCGAAGCGGGCCAGCGCGCTGCTGCCGCAGGTCACCACGATGCGCCGCGGCGCCGGCAGCGCCCGCAGCGCCTGAGGCAGTTGCGCGCGCAGCACCCACCACGCGCCCGGGATGTGGCCCTTGACGTGGTTGGCACTGGTGGTGACGTCGAGCAGCAGCGTGCCGTCGTCCCGGGCGAGCTGGTCGGCCAGCTCGGCCGGCGTCACCGAGTCCACCGCCGGAAACGGCGCATGCGGCGGCTTCCAGGCGCCGGTCTCGGTGAACTGCGACGGGCCGACGTCGGTGAGCCAGCCCACTTCCCAGCCCAGCTGCGCCAGCCAGTGCGCCGTCATGGCCGCGCGCACCCCGTCGGATTCGATGCCGCCGTCCGCCAGCACGATGCGCGCGCCGCGCACGGCGGCGAACACGTCGGTCTCCTGCACCAGTTGCCCACCGGGCGCGCTGCCGAAGCCCGGCAGGTGGCCGGCGGCGTATTCCTCGGGCGTGCGCACGTCCCAGCGGTAGAGGGTGCGCTGCCGGTCCAGCGTCCAGGCGGCCAGGCTGTCCCGCGTCAGGCGCAGCGCGCCGGCACGGTCGGCCAGGGCCTGGGCGGCGCCCTGCGCGGCACGGCGGTTGGCCCCGCTGGCCGGACCGAAGCGGCGCTGCGCGCCGTGGTCCAGCTCGAAGCCGGCCAGGGTCCAGCCGATGGTGCCGTTGCGCAGGGCGGCCACGGGGTTGGGAATGCCGGCGTTGACCAGGCTCTGCGTGCCGATGAGGCTGCGCGTGCGCCCGGCGCAGTTGACGATGACGCGCGTGGACGGATCGGGCGCCAGGTCGCGCACGCGCAGCGCCAGCTCGGCGCCGGGCACGCTGATGCCGCCCGGGATGCTCATGGTCTGGTACTCGTCGAAACGGCGCGCGTCCAGCACCACCACGTCCGCTTTGGCGTCCAGCAGCGCCTTGACCTCCTCGGCCGGCAGCGAGGGCGTGCCGCGCTCATGCTCCACCAGCTCGCCGAAGGCCTTGCTCGGTACGTTCACGTCGCGGAACAGCTCGCCGCCGGCGTCGCGCCAGCCTTGCAGGCCGCCTTCGAGCAGGTGCACGCGGGTGTAGCCCAGCGCCTGCAGCCGCCGTGCCGCGGGCTCGGCCAGGCCCTCGCCGTCGTCGTACACGGCGATCGTGACGTCGCGCCGCGGCAGCCGCCAGGGGGCGTCGAGCTCGATGCGGCCGGCCGAGATCTGCACCGCGAACAGCGGGTGCTCCTGGGCGAAGGGGTCTTCCTCGCGCACGTCGATCAGCGCGATCTCGCGCTTGGCCAGCAACGTGGCGCGCACGTCGGACGCGCTCAGGCGCGGCAGGTCGGGGGAAGCGGGCATCAAGTGGTCTCCTTGGAACGGTCCCAGAGGTTGGGGACCCAGGTGTTGGAATAGCCGGAAACGAAGGGTTTCCTGGTGCCGTCCGGGGCGTAGACCCAGCGGTGCACGGCACCGATGTTGGCACCGTAGACGTGGATGGAGATGGAGGTGCGGTCGTCGAAGGCGTTGCTGACCTGGTGGATGTCGCCCAGCGTGGGCGACACGGCCTCCACCTCGCCCGGGTGCAGCCGCTGCGCCGGCCCGGCGGGCACCAGGCAGCCCGCGGCGTCGTAGGCGAAGTTCTGCGCGATCTCCTCGCCGCGCAGCATGCCGATGAGGCCCCAGACGGTGTGGTCGTGCACCGGCGTGCGCTGGCCCGGGCCCCAGACGAAGCTCACGACGGAGAAGCGCTCCAGCGGATCGGCGTGCAGCAGGTACTGGCGGTAGTGCTGGGGATGCGGCTGGGCCAGCTCCTCGGGGAGCCAGTCGTCACGCGCCACCAGGCGGGCGAGGTGGCCGCGCACGGCGGCCAGGCGCTCGGCTTCGCTGGCGTCATGGTCCAGCTCGCGCGTGACCGCGACCACGAAGTCGCGCAGGGGTGAGGTGCTCAAGGGAGTCTCCTGAAGGTTCGGGAATGCGGGTTCAGACTGTCGTGGCCGGGTGCAGCGCGACGCGGCCGGCCGCGACCAGGGCGCTGTCTTCCTGCGGCGTGTGCACGCGCCCGCACAGCACGTCGCGGTGGTAGCGCTGCAGCGGGTTGGCGCGGTCCAGCCCGTGGTTGCCGGACTGGCGCAGCGCCAGCTCGGTCACGGCGATGGCGTTGCGCGTGACGGCGACCTTGAGCAGGCCGCTGTCCGCCACCGACCAGGGCCGTCCCGCGTCCGCCGAGGCGGTGGCGTCGTCGAGCTGCGCCTGGCTGGCGAGCAGCAGCAGCTCGATCTCGCCCACCGCCTCCTGCGCGCGCGGCAGGCTCGCCAGCGGCGCGCCCAGGCTCGATGGCACGCGCTGGCGCAGGAAATCCAGCAGCCAGTCGCGCGCGTTGCGCGCCACGGCGTCGTAGAGCGTGCCCAGCAGCACGTTCATCCAGGCCTGCTGCTCCGGGTCCGGCCGCGTGATCCATTCGGCCGGTGCGCGCAGGTCCACCGCGTGGTCCAGCGGGATCGGCACCTCGTCGAGCAGCACTTCGTCGCTGGCCGTGGCGCGCATGCCCAGGTGGTTCCAGCTGCGCTGCACGCGCAGCCCCGGCGCGTCGGCCGGCACCAGGAACTGGCCCACGCGCGGCTCGGCCTCGTCGGTGCGGCCCCACACCACCAGCCAGCGCAGGCCGTCGATGCCGGTGGTGTAGAGCTTGTGGCCCGAGAGCCGCCAGCCGTCGGGCGTGCGCCGTGCCACGGTGCCGGGCAGGCCGCCGCGCGCGGGCGAGCCCAGCTCCGGTTCCACGCGCAAATGGTTGCCCAGCGCACCTTCGCGCACGGCGCTGCGCAGCACGCGCTCGCGCAGCGCCGCCGGCCAGCGGCAATCGGGATGGCTCAGCAGCCGCGTGAGCAGCAGCTGCATCACCAGCACCAGCGCCGTGGCCGGCTCGCCGCGGGCCACGGCGGCGACCAGCTCGCGCGCCTCGGCCAGCCGTCCGCCGGCGCCGCCAAGCTCGCGCGGCACCACCAGACCCGGCAGGCCGTGGCGGCGCAGCAGCTCGAAGTTGGCGTGCGGGAAGCGGCCGCTGGCGTCGTGCTCGGCCGCCGTGGCGGCCAGGGTGCGCGTGATGTGGGCCAGCAACGCCGCATCGGGCCGGCCCGCCGCTGCGAAGGCGGGCTCGGGCGTCGTGCCGAAGGCGGGTGGAGCGCTTGCACGCGCCGGTGCCAAGGTGTCGAGGCTCATGCGAAGTCCATGCGAGGTGTGATTCGGCGGCCAGCGTAGGAGCGGAGGGGCGGTGCGGTCAAACATGCAATCCAAACATGAATAGCAGATTTGATTATTTGTCTTGATGCGGGTCGTGGCTCTACGGTTGCGGCCATTCCCACCCAACCACGCAAGCAAGGAGCCCCTCCATGAGCGTCGAGATCATCGGCATGATCACCACCCAGCGGCAGTCGGAGACGCTGCGCCCGCAAGGGCCCGTGATCGACCGCGACTACGTGCGCCGCTTCGCGCAGGCGCACGAGGCCGCGGGCTTCGACCGCATCCTGGTGCCGCAGCACTCGACCGGTCCGGATGCCAGCCAGGTCATCGCCTACGCCGCCAGCGTGACCGAGCGCGTGCACTTCCTGCTGGCGCACCGCCCGGGCTTCATCGCGCCCGCCTTCGCCGCGCGGCAGCTGGCCACGCTGGAGAATTTCACGGGCGGCAGGCTGGCGGTGCACATCATCTCCGGCGGCTCGGACGAGGAGCAGCGCCGCGACGGCGACTTCCTCGACCATGACCAGCGTTACGCGCGCACCGACGAGTACCTGCAGGTGCTGCGCCGCACCTGGACGGCCGAGGAGCCCTTCGACCACGAGGGGCCGCTCTATCGCTACGAGAAGGCCTTCTCGGAGGTCAAGCCGCTGCAGAAGCCGCACATCCCGATCTATTTCGGTGGCGCCAGCGAGGCCGCGCTGCGCGTGGCCGGCAAGCATGCCGACGCCTACGCGCTGTGGGGCGAGTCGCTGGAGCAGACGCGCGAGCTGACGCAGCGCGTGCGTGCCGAGGCCGTCCGGCATGGGCGCAACATCCGCTTCTCGGTCTCCTTCCGGCCGATCCTGGCCGACACGGAAAGCCAGGCCTGGGAGAAGGCCGAGCACATCCTGGCCGAGACGCGCCGCCTGCGCACGGAGGCGGGCTGGTCGCGTGGCGGCCCGCAGCAGAGCGAGGGCGCGCGCCGGCTGCTGAGCGCGGCCGAGCGCGGCGACGTGGTGGACGAGCGGCTGTGGACGGCGGTGGCGCGCGAGACCGGCGCGCGCTCCAACAGCACGGCGCTGGTGGGCACGCCGGAGCAGGTGGCGCAGGCGCTGCTGAAGTACGTGGAACTGGGCGTGGGCACGCTGCTCATCCGCGGCTTCGATCCGCTCGACGACGCCGCGGACTACGGCCGCGAGCTGATTCCGCGCGTGCGTGCCCTGGTTGCCGAGCGGGAAGCGCGGCAGGCCTCGCAAGCGCCTGCGGCAGCCCTGGCGTGATGGCGGTGCCCGGGGGCATGCGAAAGGATTCGCTGCCATCGTGTTTCCTGAGCATGCTGCTTCTTGGCAGCTGTCGTCAGGACTTGCCGATCTTGGCCTGCCGAGCCAATGACAGCGCAACGAAGTCCACGAATGCCCGCACGCGCGTTGCCACCTGGTGGCGCTGCGGGTAGACGGCATGGATGTCCGCATCGGGCGTGTAGTACTGCGGCAGCACCTGCGCGAGCCGACCGCTTTGCAGATAGCGCTCGATGCGCCACTCGGCGCGCATGAGGGTGCCGTGGCCGTCGAGCGCCCAGTTTGAAGACGTCGAGCGCGAAGTCACGCGCCAGCGCCGGGACGGGGGCCGAGCACGCGCAGCCGCCAAGCCCAAGCCGGGCGGGACTGTGTCCGGTGTGTGAACTCGCATGCCGCGTGCGTCCGCGCGGATCAAGTTGCGTTCCCGGAAACCGATGAATGGGCCACTGGCGACGCGTCCTGCAAGCCGGTCGGCTTGACTCGCAGTTTTCGCTCCTCGCACCGGTTGATGAAATTGATCAAGAAAACAGAAGAATTTCCAGGGCCACAGGGCTCCTCGCCTGGTCCCGTTCTGGGGTCCGGGTGTCATGAGCTCCCCATGATGCGTTGAACGGTGCCGCTCCCCGTGATGCGGGAAAGCAGCCCGTGCTCGCCGTTTGAAACCGCCCATGAAAGCTTCCGTGCCCACCACTGCTCTGAGCAGGTGCGTGCTGGCGATAGCCCTGTACGCCGCGAGTCCGCTGGTCAGCGCAAGCCCCGACCTGACGGCGCTGGGCCTGGAGGAGTTGATGGCCCTTAAGGTCGTCGGCGCCTCGAAGTACGAGCAGCGCCAGTCCGAGGTGGCCGCGGCGGTCAGCGTGATCACGCGCGAGGACATTCGCAGCTTCGGCTGGCGCACACTGGACGAGGCACTGGCCACGCTGCCAGGCGTTCACGTCACCTACGACCGCCAGTACAAGTACCTGGGCACGCGGGGCTTCGGGCTGCCCGGGGACTACAACACCCGCGTGCTCGTCACCATCAACGGCAATCGGGTCAACGATTCAACGTTCGACGCGGGCCAGGTCGGCCGGCAGCTTCCGCTTGACATGGAACTGGTCGAGCGCATCGAGTTCATTCCGGGCCCGGGCGGAGCCGTCTACGGCCAGAACGCCATGTTCGGCGTCGTCAACGTCATCACGCGCACCGGCATGGACATGGATGCCACGGAGCTCGCAGTGCGAGCACAGCAGCCGCAGGGGTTGCGCGAAGGGCGCGTGAGCTTTGGCAAGCGCTTCGACGGCGGGCTGGACCTGCTGCTGTCCACCTCGGCGCTGAACGCGCGCGGCCAGGACCATTTCTTCGAGTTCGGTGCGACCGGGGTGTCCGGCATCGCGCGGGGCATGGATGGCGAGCGCGACCGGGAGTTCTTCATCCGCCTGGCCCGCGGCGCCTGGTCCTTCGACCTGGTCAGCGGCAACGACCGCAAGGACGATCCCACGGCTTCCTACTTCAGCAGCCCGCTGGTGCCCGGACAGTCCCAGCGCGACCGCTACACGCTCGCCCAACTGCAACACCAGCATGGTCGGCCTGAAGACGCGCTGCGGTTCCACGCCCGCCTCTTCGCCGGGCAGGAGCGCTACACCGGCCACTTCAACTATGGCACGCCGATCACCAGCCCAATCGCCGGCGACTGGCGTGGCGGCGAGTGGCAGCTGTTCTACAGCGGCTGGGACGCGCACAGGCTGATGCTGGGGCTGGAGATCCAGGACAACGCACGGGCCCGACAGCAATTCATCGACCCAGCCAATCCCGCCAATGACTTCACGATCCACAGTCCGGGCTGGCGCGCTGGCGTGTATGTGCAGGACGAATGGCTCCTGGCCGATACGCTGCGGGCCACACTGGGCCTGCGCGTGGATCGCAACGACGTCACGGGCACCCAGACCAGCCCGCGCCTGGGCCTGATCTGGCAGGCCACGCCGGCCACCACGCTCAAGGCGCTCTACGGCCGGGCGCATCGCGCGCCCAACGCCTTCGAGCGCGACTACAGCGACAGCGTGTCGCAGGTGGGCAATCCAGCCCTCCAGGGCGAGCGCATCGACACGCTGGAACTCGTGGCCGGCCACCGCGTGGGCGGCGAACTGCTCTTGCGCGGCTCCGTGTACCAGTGGCGCATGTCGGACCTCATCGTCCTGGGCGTGGACCCGGTCAGTGGGCTGACGCAATACCAGCCGGGCGGGCAGGTCCGGGCCAAGGGGCTGGAGCTGTCTGCCGACCAGGTCTGGTCCTGGGGCGGGCGGCTGCGCGGCAGCGTTTCGATGCAGCACGCGCGCGACGCCGGTGGCGTCCGGATCGCCAATGCGCCGCCACTGCTGGGCAAGCTCAACTTCTCGGCGCCGTTGCCCCTGGCCGGCCTGCGTCTGGGCTGGGAGCTGCAGTTCGACGGCCGCCGAAGCACGCTTGCCGGCAAGGAGACGGGTGGCCATGCCGTATCGAACCTGCACTTGAGCACGGAGCGCCTGCTCCCGGGACTGAAAGTGAGCCTTGCCATCCGCAACCTGTTCGACAAGCGCTACGAGCACCCGGCGTCCGACAGCAACTGGCAGGACTCGCTGGGCCAGGACGGCCGCAGCGTCCGTGCCGAAGCCCGCTATCGGTTCTGACGATGCCGCGAACTTCGACAGCGACCGCGATGATTCATCGCGCCGTCCGGGACTGGCGCCTGTCCCTGCTGTGCGCCTTGGTGGCCATGGGCCAGGCTGCCTCTGGCGTGGCCGATGCCTGTTCGCTCGATACCCTGTTGCGCCTGCCTCTGGAACAGCTGCTGGAACTGAAGATCGGGCCATCGAGTTGCAGCCCCGGCCCGTCCACATCCCCCGCACTGCAGCCGCGCATCGCGCCGGGGAGCCGGCCATGAGGGTCCGTGTCCTTTGGCGTGGCCTGCTGCGGACCTTGTCGGTGCTGAGCGCCGTCGGCATGGCGCTCGCCGCCCATGGTGGGGAGCTGCCCGAATACCGGCTCAAGGCCGCCTTTCTCTACAACTTCGCCGCCTACACCGAGTGGCCGGCGGAGGTCGGTAGCACGCTCAACGTGTGCATCTACGGCGCGGACCCCTTCGGCATCGAAGCCGCCGCCTTGAACGGGAAGCGGGCCGGAGCGCGGACCCTGGCGGTGCACCGCAGGACGCAGGCCGAGACGCTCAAGGGCTGCCAGGTGGTCTTCATCGCCAACGCGGGCAGCGAGACGGTGCGGCGCGTGCTCGACGTGCTGCGCGGGCTGCCGGTGCTGACGGTGGCCGACACGCCGCAGGCCTTGCAGCATGGCGTGGCCCTCAACATGAATCTCTCGCAGGAGCGCGTCACCTTCGAGGCCAGCCTCCGGGCCGCGCGCGAGGCGCGGTTGGAACTCAGCTCCCGGCTCCTGCGCTTGGCTACGGAGGTACGGCAATGAGCCGCATGAACAATGGCCTGTGCGGCAGTACGCTGGGACAGCGCCTGCGTCGCGTGAACCGCATCACGCTCGGCGCGGCCACCGCCATCGTGGCGCTGGTCATCACGGCCAGCAGTGCCGTGCTGGGCCTGCTGTCCATGATCGACACCAGCCGCCTGCAGGCCCGGATGCTGGCCGAGAGCGCCGCCGCGGCGTTGATGTTCCAGGATCAGAAGGCGGCCACGGAGCTGCTGCAGCCGCTGCGCAACATGCCGCAGGTGCTTGGCGCGGCGGTGTACACCGCCGAGCAGGTCGCGTTCGCGCACTACGCCGCCGAAGGGCAAGCGCCGCCCATGGCGCCGCTACCGGGCCGTGCCGGGGCGCGCGAGCTCGGTCCGACCCGGCTGCGGGTCGCGCAGCCGGTGCTGTTCGAGGGCCAGCACCGCGGCAGCGTGGAGCTGACACTGACGCTGGCGCCGCTGTACCAGCAGCTCCTGTGGCAGCTGGCGGCGACGCTGGGCGCCACGGCACTGGCGCTGGCCATCAGCCAGCTGCTGCTGCGGCGGCTCAACGCCTCGGTGCTCAACCCCATCGCCGAGCTCAACGCCCTCACGCAGCGGGTCTCGCTCAATGCCGACTACACGCTGCGCGCGCGCAGCAGCGACATCGTGGAGCTGCGCTCGTTGGCGCAGGGCTTCAACGCCATGCTGGAGCAGATCCAGCAGCGCGACACCAGCCTCGAGGCGCATCGCAACCACCTGGAAGAGGAGGTGAGCCGGCGCACCGCGGAGCTGGTGCAGGCCAGGGACGCCGCCGAGGCCGCCAGCCGAGCCAAGAGCGAGTTCCTGGCCACGATGAGCCACGAGATCCGCACGCCCATGAACGGCGTGCTGGGCATGAACCAGCTGCTGCTGGACACGGCGCTGGACCCGCTGCAGCGCCAGTGGGCCGAGTCGGCGCAGGCTTCGGGGCAGCACCTGCTGGGTGTGCTCAACGACATCCTGGACTTTTCCAAGATCGAGGCTGGCCACTTGGAACTGGAGGACGCGGCCTTCAGCGTGGTGCGGGTCGTGGAAGAGGCCATCGCGATGTTCGCGCAGCCGGCCGAAGTCAAGGGCTTGGAGCTGGCGATGCAGATCGTGCCCCACGATGCCGAACTGACCGTGCGTGGCGACGCGTTCCGGCTGCGCCAGGTGGTGGCCAACCTGGTGGGCAACGCCATCAAGTTCACGGAGGCGGGCGAGGTGGTGGTGCGGGTCGTCATGCTGGAGCGGCACGGGGGCATGGCCTCGCTGCGCATTGGCGTCGAGGACACCGGCATTGGCATCGCACCGCAGGCCTGCATGCACATCTTCGAGCACTTCGCGCAGGCCGACGGCTCGACCACGCGCCAGTACGGCGGCACCGGGCTGGGGCTGGCCATCTGCCAGCGCCTGGTACACCTGATGGGGGGCCGTATCGGCGTGCGCAGCGAGCTCGGCGCGGGATCGACGTTCAGCGTGGAACTGCGCCTGCCTGTGGCCGGCAACGGCACGGCGCTGCCGCTGGACGGCGCCCTGCTGGAGGGTGCGCGCGTACTGGTTGTGGATGACAACCAGACCAACCGCGACATCCTGCTGCACCAGCTGCAGGGCTGGCGCATGTCGGTGCACTGCGTGGACGGCGCCACGCCGGCGCTGGCCGCGCTGCACCAGGCCGCGCGCACGGGACGCCCCTTCGATTTGGCCATCCTGGACATGCACATGCCTGGCATGGATGGGCTGGCGCTGGCGCGCTCCATCCGCGCCGAGCCCGCGATGGCCGCCACCCGTCTGGTGCTGCTGAGCTCGACCTACGCCGATGCCGACGCGCGCACGCGGGCGCACGCCGGGCTGTGCCGCAGCCTGAGCAAGCCCATTCGCCGCGCCGATCTGCACCGCGTTCTCGTGGGGGTGCTGGCGGGCGCACAGGACGACACGCCGGCTGGGACCAAGGCGCCGCAGGCGCGGCACGGCACACTGCGGGGCCACGTGCTGGTGGTGGAGGACAACCCGGTCAACCAGGCCGTCGCCCAGGCCATGCTCGATCGGCTCGGGCTGCGCTGGACGCTGGCCCAGCACGGGGCCGAAGCCGTGGAACTGGTGCGCGGCAACGACTTCGACCTGGTGCTGATGGATTGCCAGATGCCGGTCATGGACGGCTACCAGGCGGCGACGGCCATCCGCGAGCTGCCCGCGAGCCGCGGTGCGGCGTTGCCCATCGTTGCCGTGACGGCCAACGCATTGCGCGGCGACGAGCAGGCCTGCCTGGACGCCGGCATGAACGGCTTCCTGGCCAAGCCCTACACCTTCACGGCGCTGCATGCCGCGCTGGCGGCCTGGCTGCCCGCCGGATCGGACACCACGGACCTCGTGGAAGATGCGGACGCCAGCCCGGCGCCGCCCCCATCGGTACTGGGCACGGCCTCGAACATCAACGCCAAGACCATTGCCATGCTGCGTGAGATGGACGAACACGGCGGCCTGGGGCTGCTGTCGCAACTCGTGGCCTCGTTCAATGCATGCGCGGACGGCAGCGTGCAACGCATGAGTGCGGCGCTTGATGAGCGCAATGCCCGGGGACTGCGGCAACTGGCGCACGCCCTGAAATCCGCCGCCGCGAATCTGGGCGCCGATGCGCTGGCCGCCTGCTACCGCGAGATCGAGCACTGCGCCCGCGATGGACGGCTCGAAGCCGTGCCGGTGCTGCTGGCGCCGACGCACGCCGAACAGCAGCGCGCGCTAGCCGCGCTGCACGCCATCGTCGCCGAGGCCACCGCATGAGCGCGTTCAAGCAATCGATCCTGGTGGCCGACGACGACGCCGGCGCCCGTCTGGTGATGCAGGCGGCGCTGCGCAAGGCTGGCTACGACGTGCGGCTGGCCAGCGGCGGTCACGAGGCCTTGCAGCAGTTCGGCGCCCACCCCTGCGACATGGTCATGCTCGACGTCGACATGCCCGACCTCGACGGCTACGCGGTGTGCGCCAAGCTGCGAGCCCAGGCCGGGGCGCTGCTGCCCATCGTCATGGTCACCGGCATGGACGACGTGGCCTCGGTGGAGGCGGCGTACGAGTGCGGCGCCACGGACTTCATCGCCAAGCCGGTCCACTGGGCGCTGATCGGCCATCGCGTGCGCTACCTGTTTCGCAGCCACCAGGCGATGCTGGACGTGCATGCTGCCGAGGCCCGCATCGCGCGGCTGGCCTACTTCGACAGTCTCACGGGGCTGCCCAACCGGCACGCCTTCCTGGAACGCCTGGAGCACGAGGTACAACGTGCCCGGCAGCACCGTGGCCGGCTGGGCGTGCTGTTCATGGATCTGGACGGGTTCAAGAATATCAACGACACCCTGGGCCATGACGTGGGCGACCGAGTGCTGGTGTCGGCCGCGGAGCGGCTGCGCGAGAGCGTGCGCGCGCGACCTCGTGTCGCGCCCGCTGACGCCCGAGCCCGGCCTGCGGACGATCGAGGCTGCGCCGGACATCACGCTGGCGCGCCTGGGCGGGGACGAGTTCACCGCGGTGGTGAGGGACATCGGTCATGTCCAGGACGCCGTCGCCATCGCGCAGCGCATCGCGCAGTCCCTGCGCGTGCCCTTCGTGCTGGAAGGCCGCGAGTTGAACCTGGCCGCCAGCATCGGCATCGCCTGCTATCCCGACGACGGCTGTGACTCGGCCACCTTGCTCAAGCACGCCGACGCGGCCATGTACCAGGCCAAGCGCTCGGGCCGCAACGGCATCAGCCTCTACCGTGCCGGCCTGACGGACCAGCTGCTGCAGCGCATGGACCTTGAAAGTAGCCTGCGCGCCGCGCTGGCGCGCCAGGAGTTCCACCTCGTCTACCAGCCCCAGGTCGAGGCGGCCACCGGGCGCATCCGCTCGGTCGAGGCGCTGCTGCGCTGGAGCCATCCGACGCGGGGGCTGGTTCCGCCGGCGGAGTTCATCCCGCTGGCCGAGGAAAGCGGCCTGATCAACAGCATCGGCCAGTGGGTGCTGCGCACGGCCTGCATGCAGGCCGCGCTATGGAATCGCGACGGTCCGCCCGTGACCGTGGCGGTCAACCTGTCGCCGCGCCAGTTCGAACAGCCCGGGCTGGCGCGCATGGTGCTGGACGTGCTCGACCAGACCGGCCTGGCGCCGCAGCTGCTGGAGCTGGAGGTCACGGAAGGCGCCGTGATGGAGAACGCCGATGCCGCGCGGCTGATCCTGCAGGCGCTGCGGGAGCGCGGCATCCGTATCGCGCTGGACGACTTCGGCACCGGCTACTCGTCGCTGGCCTACCTCACCCGCATGCCGATCCAAAGCATCAAGATCGACCGCTGCTTTGTCAACGGATTGCTGGCCGGCGGGGAGAACGAAGCCATCGTGCGCGCGGTGCTGGCCATGGCTCACAGCCTGCGCATGCGCGTCACGGCCGAGGGCGTGGAGACGCAGGAGCAGGCCCGAATGCTCAAGGCGCTGGCCTGCGACCTGCTACAGGGCTACCACTTCAGCCGCCCGGTGCCCGCGGCACAGGTGCCGCAGCTGTTGCAGCGCAGCTGGGTGGTGAGTGACTGACGAACGCAGGGCAGGGCCTCGTTTATTGCTGATGCTGCAATTCGCTATTGGGCGAGGCGCTCTTTTTCCTGGGCGTGCCGGCACCTACTCTTCATGCCATCGATGACGCCAGCCACGCAGCAGCGCATCGAAGACCGAAGCCACAGCGGCGCCAACCGGTCCCAAGCTGCGGCATCACCAGGAACTGCCATGTCCAAACTGCTTCAATACGTTGCCATCTCCACCATTGCGGTCGCCAGTGCCTTCGTGACGGCACAGGCTCATGAGGCCGACGACGCACCTTCCGGCGCCACCGCAACGCCGGCCGTCCACGAATCCGCTCCCGTCTTCAGCGCTCAGCCTTCCGCGCTGAGCCGGGCGGAGGTGCTGGCAGACCTGCAGGTCTGGCAGGACTCGGGGTTGGCCGCGCTCCAGCACGGCGAAACGCCGGATGTCTTCAGTGCCGAATACCAGCGCGCGTCGGCGCTGTACGACGCGCTGCGCAAGTCGCCGCGCTTCGCGATGCTGGTGCAGAGCATCGCCGCCAAGCGGGGCGAAGTCACTGCCGGCACGGCATTCGACGCCACGCGAGCCGTGCGCTAAGCGAAGCCGGCGGCCGGGCACTCGGGTCGCCATTGCGCAACCTTCGACCATGGACCAGCCTGAGGCCAAACCGGCGCAACCGGTGCGGCGCCACCGCCTGTGCGACGCCGCGGTGGTGGCGGCGCTGCGTGCCGACCCCCCGCCGGGACTGAACTGCCGCAGCGAGGCGGAGCTCGAAGCCACGCTGGACGCGGTGCTGCGGGCGCACGATCCGGCCCTGGACCTGCACGTCTTCGGCTACGGCTCGCTGATGTGGGACCCGGCGATGGACGTGCTGGGCAGCACCGTCGCGCTGGTGCCGGGCTGGCATCGGCGCTTCTGCCTGCGCATGGTCTTCGGCCGCGGTACGCCGCAGGCGCCGGGCGTCATGCTGGCACTGGACCGCGGCGGCAGCTGCCACGGCGTGCTCTACCGTATCGAGGCCTGCAAGGTGAGGGAGGAGCTGCGGCTGCTGTGGCGGCGCGAGATGCTGGCCGGCTCCTATGACGCGCGCTGGGTCTGGGCCTGGGCCGGTGGGCGCCGGGTGCGCGCCCTCACGTTCGTCGCCATCCGCCGCCACGAGCGCTACATCGGCGGCCTGCCGGTCGATGCCGTCGCGCGGCTCGTGTGCACCGGCCAGGGCCGGTACGGCAACTGCCGCAGCTACTTCGACGCGACGGTCCAGGCCCTGCAGCGGCTGGGCATACGGGACGCCGGCATCGAGCGGCTGCGGCGCGCGGTGGCGGGCGCCGACCGCGAAGCCGGCTTGCCGGTGCCGGTCACGCCGGGCGGAGGCACGCGTGGCGTTCGAAAAGCTGGACCGCCCAGTCGATGAAGACGCGCACCTTGGCGCTGAGGTAGCGGTTGGGTGCATAGATCACATGCACCGGCATGTCCGGCCTGCGCCAGTCCTCCAGCAGCGGCACCAGGCGTCCGGCCTGCACCGCCTGGTGCACCGCGTAGGACGGCGCCTGGATGATGCCCAGACCTGCCAGGCCGGCGGCCAGGTAGGCGTTGGTATCGTTGACGACGAGCTTGTGGTTCAACACCGGCTCGATCTCGCTGCCGCCGTGGGAGAACCTGAAGGGCAGGGCCCGCGTGCTCTGCGCGGTGATCATGCCGACCGTGGGCAGGCGCGCGACGTCCTCAGGCGTCCCGGGCTTGCCGTGCGCCTGCAGCAAGGCCGGCGCGGCGCAGGTGGTGAAGCCGAAGCGTCCGATGCGCCGGGCCACCATCAGCTGCTCGTCGACGTTGCCGGCGCGGATGGCGCAGTCGATGCCTTCGGCCACCAGGTCGATGTGCTTGTGCCCCGTGCCCAGTTCCACTTCGACGTCGGGATACTCGCGGTAGAACCCGGCCAGCGCCGGCACGATGACCATCGTGGCGATGCCCGGAGCCGTCTCCACGCGCACCCGGCCCGAGGGCTTGGCCAGCGACTGGCGCGTGGCCGACTCGATGTCGGCCAGGTCCGCCAGCAGGCGCACCACCCGCTCGTAGTAGGTGGCGCCTTCGGCAGTGACGGTGACCGAGCGCGTGGTGCGATGCAAGAGCCGCACCTTGAGGTCCTGCTCCAGGGCCTGGATCAGCCGGGTCACGGTGGCGTTGGGCAGGTTCATCGTTTCGGCTGCCTTGGTGAAGGTGCCGGCCTCAACCACCCGGACGAAGGCGTTCATCGCGGCGATGCGGTCCATGCTTTCGAGTCCAATCCGAACAAGCTCAAGACGCCCATCAGGTCATTGGGGATGACAAGGAAATTTAGGCCGAGAAGAAAATGGGTGTTGAGTTGGGCCGGAAGACTATTGCTGAAACTGCAAAGCCGTGTTTCAGCCGGCCCGGCTTTTTCGCCACCCCGCTTGAACCATATCCTTTTCGGGACTGCTGACGGCGCAGCAGCAGGCCGTCAGGCCAGCATAGTCGCGGCAGCGGCGTGTACCGAATCCGAGCGCCCCATGCCCGGCCGATAACCTGCATCGCAATCCGCACGCCATCTTGGTGGATTGGAACGCAAATCTCGAAGAGGACCCAAATGCCTAGCGAAGTTGTCATTGCCTCTGCAGTGCGTACGCCCGTCGGCGCATTTTCAGGCGCGCTCAAGGACGTCCCGGCCGCGGCCCTGGGCGGGCACGCCATTGCGGCCGCGCTCGGCCGGGCCGGTCTGGAGCCCAGCGTCGTGGACTCGGTGGTGTTCGGCAATGTCGTGCAGGCCGGCAACGGCATGAACGTCGCCCGCCAGGCCGCCCTGGCCGGTGGGCTGCCCTGGCCGGTGGGCTGCCGAATGCGGTACCCGCCTATACCGTCAACCGTGTCTGCGGGTCGGGTGCGCAGGCCGTCGTCAGTGCCTATGCCGAAGTCCTCAGCGGGATGTCAGGCGTCGTGGTGGCCGGCGGCACGGAGAACATGGACCGCGCCCCCTACCTGCTGCCAGGCATGAGGTTCGGCAGCCGCATGGGTGACGCCTCAGCCGTCGATGCGCTGCTGCGCGACGGGCTGCACGATGCGTTCTCCGGTCGGCATTCCGGCTGGCATACCGAGGATCTCGTGCAGCGCTTCGACATCTCGCGCGGCAGGCAGGATGCCTATGCCGCGGAAAGCCAGCGGCGCTTTGCAGCCGCGCAGGAAGCAGGGTGGTTCGACCACGAGATCGCGCCCGTCACCATCCGAGGCCGCAAGGGCGACGTCGTGTTCGGCAAGGATGAGTCCAACCGGCCGGAGACAACGGTAGAGAGCCTTGCGAAGCTGCGTCCCGCGTTTCGACCGGACGGCACCATCACCGCGGGAAACGCCCCCGGCGTCAACGCCGGCGCTTCGGCCATGGTCGTGACCAGCGCCGAGACGGCCCGCTCGCTGGGCCTGGAGCCGATGCTGCTGATCGGTCCGTGGGGCTGGCCGCGGTCGAGCCGGGCATGTTCGGCCTGGGGCCCATCCCGGCGATAGAGAAGGCGCTGGCGCTCGCCGGGTGGAAGACCGGCGACGTGGACAGGTTTGAGGTCAATGAAGCCTTTGCCGCCATCGCGCTTGCGGTGCGGGATGAACTGCGCATCGACGAGCACAGGTTCAACATCGACGGCGGCGCCATTGCCCATGGCCATCCCATCGGCGCCACGGGTGCCATCCTCATCACCAAGGTGGCGCATGCATTGCGGCGCACCGGCGAGCGCAAGGCCGTCGTGGCGCTGTGCATCGGAGGGGGACAAGGGATAGCGCTGTGCCTTGAGCGTGCCTGAGGGTTGCGCTGGCGCGCGGCTTGCCGGAAGGCAAGCCGCGTCCGGCCTTACTGGGCGGGCGCTGCCCGCGGTGTATGGCGGAGCAGGTCCCGCATGGGCGTGTCCAGACAGGAGGCGCAGTTGCTGATTCGACCATCAGCCGGGAGCTGCGCCTTCGGGGGCGAGGTCACTTGCTGGCGTTGCGGGCTTTCGCCACCTCACTCATGAATTCAGCCAGCAGCACCGGGTCGATCTGCTTGGCGAACTTTTCCGTGACGGGCTTGAGCCGCTCGCGCATGCGCTCGCGCTCGGCCTGCGGGACGTCGTTGACGGCCATGCCCTTGGCCGGCGATTCCTTGAGCATGGCCGCTTCGCGCTCACGGTTGAGCTTGCGCTCGTAGTCCGTGGCCTCCTGGGCGGCATCGGCCACGATCTTCTGGTCCTGCGGGCTCATGCGGTCCCAGGTCTTCTTGCTGATGAGCACGACCAGCGGGTCGTAGACGATGCGCGTGGTCGAAAGGTACTTCTGCACCTCCGCGAAGTTGGCCGTGGCGATGGTCGGCAGCGCCGTCTCCTGACCGTCCACTGCCTTCTGCTCCAGCGCGGTGTAGAGCTCGGGGAAGGGCATGGGCACCGCGTTCGCGCCCAGCGTGGTGTAGATGTCCACGAAGATAGGGATCTGGATCACGCGGAACTTCAGGCCCTGGAAGTCTTCCCACTTCGTGATCGGCCGTTTGGAGTTGGTGACGTTGCGAAAGCCGTGCTCCCAGTACGCCAGTCCCACCAGTCCCTTCTCGGGCAGCTTGTCGAGCAGCTTCTTTCCAAAGGGGCTGTCGACCACCGCGTCGGCTTCCCTGGCGTCGTTGAAGACCATCGGCAGGTAGTAGACCGCGAAGTCCTTGTTCATGGTGGACAGCAGCCCGGTGCTCACCACCGTGATGTCGATGGTTCCTCCCTGCAGCGAGGAGATCACCTGGGCGTCGCCGCCCAGCGTGGCGCCTGGAAACAGCTTGGCCTTGATCCTGCCGCTGCTCTTGGCGGACATCAGGTCGGCGAACTTCTGGGCGCCCACGCTGAAAGGGTGGTCCGCGGTCTGCGCGGAGGCGATCTTCAGCGAATACTCCTTGCCCTGGTTGGCTTGAACGTTGGTTGACAGGACAACACCCGTTGCAAGTGCTGCGGTCCACAGCCAGTGGCGACGTGTCTTCATGGCGTAATCCTTCGAATGGTTTGACAGGGGGCGATGCGAATCGGTCGGGTCGGTGGTGGTGTTCTAGAACGCGACCTGGTGCGCGCCCTTCAAGTCCAGGATCTCGCGCGCCTCGTCGGGCGTGGCGATGTCGATGTTCAGCGCCTCCAGCACGGCGCGGATGCGCCGCACCTGCTCGGCGCTGGAGACGGCCAGGCGGCCGGGGCCGATCCACAGCGAGTCTTCCAGGCCGACACGCACGTTGGCGCCCATGGCCGCTCCGATGGTGGCCAGCGGAATCTGGTTGCGCCCGGTGCCCAGGATCGACCAACGGAAACGGTCGCCGAACAGCCGTGCGGCCGTGCGGTGCATGTGCATCAGGTCTTCCGGATCGGCACCGATGCCCCCGAGGATGCCGAACACGGACTGCACGAACACGGGCGCCTTGACCAGGCCGCGGTCCATGAAGTGCTTGAGGTTGTTGAGGTGGCTGATGTCGTAGCACTCGAACTCGAAGCGGGTGCCGTTGGCATTGCCGATCTCGAGGATGCTTTCGATGTCGCTGAAGGTGTTCTTGAAAATCAGGTTGCGGCTGTTTTGCAGGTGCTCGCGCTCCCAGTCGTGCCTGAATTCCTTGAAGCGGTCGAGCATCGGGAACAGGCCGAAGTTCATCGAGCCCATGTTCAGCGAGGCCAGCTCGGGCTTGAAGGTGGTGGCGGGCAGCATGCGCTCCTGCACCGTCATGTGCGGGCTGCCCCCCGTGGTGATGTTGATCACCGCGTTGGTGGCCGCCTTGATCTTGGAAAGGAAGGGGCGGAACAGCTCCGGGTCCTGGGAGGGGCGCCCGTCTTTCGGGTCGCGCGCATGCAGGTGCAGGATCGCCGCGCCTGCCTCGGCAGCTTCGATCGCCGCGGCGGCGATCTCGTCGGCCGTCACCGGCAGGTGGGGCGACATGCTGGGCGTGTGGATGGCGCCGGTGGGCGCGCAGGTGATGATGGCTTTGGCTCGGGTGGCCATGGTGGACTCCATGAATCGGGAGGGCGCCCTGGCGTGCCGGGCGCGGTGTGACCGTGCAGGGCTTTGCGCGGGTCAGCTCAGGGCTTGCGTGAGGCCATCGACGACCAGTTCCTGGCCGGTGACGTTGGCCGCCAGGTCGCTGGCGGCGAACAGCGCCATGTTGGCGATGTCGCGCGCCGTCACCATGCGCCCCAGTGCCGCCTGCGAGGTGTAGTCGCGCGTGACTTCCTCCAGCGGCTTGCCGTTGGCCTGCGCCTTGGCAGCAATCACGGCGCGGATGCGCGGCCCGTCCACGGCGCCGGGCAGGATCGCGTTGACCCGGATGCCGTCGCGGCCGAGTTCGATGGCCAGCGACTTCGTGAAGCCCACCACGGCCCACTTGGATGCCGAGTACGGCGTGCGCCCCGGCATGCCCAGGTGCCCCGCGGCCGAGGAGAGATTGATGATCGACGCATCGGCGCTCCTGCGCAGGCGCGGCACGGCCTGGCGCACGCACAGGAACTGGCCCGTGAGGTTGACGGCCAGCGTGCGCTCCCAATCCGCCAGCGACAGGGTTTCCACGCCGCCCGTCGGGCCGGCGACACCGGCGTTGTTCACCAGCACGTCCAGGCCGCCGAGCTTGCGATCCAGCGTCTCGAACAGGGCGGCGACGGCGGCTTCGCTCGACACGTCGGCCAGGCAGACGTCCACCTCCGGCAGCTCGCGGGCCAGCCGTTCCAGGCTGGCGGCCTGGACGTCGCACACCATCACCCTGGCGCCGGCGGCGGCAAAGCCGCGCGTGATCTCCAGCCCTATGCCGTCAGCGCCGGCCGTCACCAGCACGCGCTTGCCGGCCAGCGAAGTCTGATTCCACATCTGCAGTCACTCCATGAGGGGTTGGATTCGGTATGTGGTGATCCTAGATCTGTGATCACAGATCACTTATATGGAATTACCCCAGTTGGCTATACTGCTTAGATGGCCCTTACTGAGCTTGTCACTCCGCTGAAGCGCCAGACCTTGAGTGCGAACGTCTACGAGCAGCTCAAGGAACTGGTGATGTCCGGGCAGATGATGCCGGGCGAACAGATCTCGCTGCGTAGCGCCGCCGTGGCGCTCGGTGTGAGCGTGATGCCCGTGCGTGAAGCGATGCAGCGCCTGGTGGCGGAGCAGGCGCTGGAGGTGACGCCCAATCGTGCGTTGCGGGTGCCGACGATGACCGTGAGCCAGTTCCGCGAGATCACCACCATCCGAGTCAATCTGGAGGGTTTGGCCACCGAACAGGCGGCCGCGGCGATCGACGAGGAAAGCCTGAGCAAGGTGCTGCAGTGGCACGACCGGTTTTCCGCCGAGATGTCGGCTGCGAGGCCGGACGGCTCGCGCCTGATCACGTTCAACAAGGAACTGCACTTCGCGATCTACGCGGCCGCCAGGATGCCGATGCTGCTGCACATGATCGAGGCCCTGTGGCTGCGTATCGGCCCGATCCTGAACCACGACCTTCGCGCGGGCTCGCGGCGCATTGCCGAACAGGTCGCGGTGACGCACCACACGGCACTCGTCGAGGCGCTCGCCAGGCGCGACGGTGCGGCCGCGCGCCGGGCTCTGCAGGGCGACATCGGCAGTGCGGCGGAGTTCATCATTTCCGCTGGTGTGCTGCTGGCTGCTGACGCCACGCCCGCCAACCCGCCGGCGGGCGCCGCAATGCCGCCGCGACGCCCGAATCGGGCGTGAGCGCCTCGGCGTCGCATGGCCGAACGCCTGGCTCTCACCCCACTCAAGACGACAGCGCCTGTGCCCGCCGCCAGGCCGCGGGCGGCAGCCCGGTCGCGCGCTTGAACGCGCGCGAGAACGCCGCCTCGGACTCGTAGCCCACTTGTTGCGCGATCGAGGCCACCACCGTGTGGCCTTCGCTCAAGAGCCGCGCACCACACTGCAGCCGCCACTGCGTGAGGTACTGCATTGGCGGCATGCCGACGAGCGCGACGAAGCGCTCGTGCAGCGCAGATCGCGACAGGCCCACGCGGCGCCCCAGCTCTTCGAGCGTCCAAGGCTGCGCGGGGTCGCCGTGCATCAGCGAGAGCGCGCGTCCGACCTGGCGGTCGCGCAGCGCGCCCAGCCAGCCTTGCGACTGCTCGGGCAGCGCGTCGAGGTAGCGCTTGACCGCATCGACGAAGACCATCTCGCTGACCCGCTGCAGCAACGCGGCGCCCCCCGCACGCTGCGCGCCACATTCCTGCGCCGCCTGCTCCAGCACCGGCGCCACCCAGGCGCCCACGCCCGCTGCCGGCAGGTGCAGCAGGCGCGGCAGCGCGTCGATGAGCGGGTTGAACGGCTTGAGGTCACAGGCGATGAAGCCGCACAGGATGACCGCCGACGCGTCTTCCGTGGGCAGGCTTTCGCCGGCCGCGAAGGCGCCGCCCCGGTACGAGATCGGGATGGGCTTCGGGTCGTCGCGCATGCGCGTGAGCCAGTCGCCCTCTTGAGCGGGCGAGACGCCGGGTGCACTGGACACCACGTGCGCATCGCCGTGCGGCAGCATGACGATGTCGCCGGCGCTGAGCCGCAACGGCGGCTCGCCCTCCACCGCGACCCAGCCGCTGCCCTTCACGAACAGGTGGTATTCGATGACGTGATCGGCGCCCGGCATCACGGCCGGCCCCAATTCCTGCGAGGGCGGCGCCCATGCCGACCACTCGTCGCGGCAGCTCACGTGAAAGAACACGGAGCCTCGCAGCCGCACGCTGCGAAGCACGTCGGACAGCGGATCGAGCTTGTTCATGCCTGCCTCGCCGATGCAATCGCGGACGGATGAGCAAACGCGGGCGACGGCAGGGAAAGCGCGCCCAGGGTCAGCGGCCAATCATGAACGCACCGATGCACGGATGCACCGGACCACTCTCCGACACAGGAACGCGACACCATGACCACCGCCTCTACCCCGGAACCAACGCCCGACTACACCGCGATCAAGCAGCGCCAGCAGGCGACCTGGGCCAGCGGCGACTATGCCGTCGTCGGCACGACGCTGCAGATCGTCGGCGAGCAGCTTGCCGAGGCCGCCGATGTGCGCAGCGACGAGCGCGTGCTCGACGTGGCCGCCGGCAATGGCAACGCCACGCTCGCCGCCGCGCGCCGCTACGCTCGCGTCACCTCCACCGACTACGTGCCCGAGCTGCTCGACAAGGGCCGCCGGCGTGCCGAGGCCGAAGGCCTCGACGTCAGCTTCGAGGTGGCTGACGTCGAAGCGCTGCCTTACGAGGCGGCGAGCTTCGACGTGGTGATCTCGACCTTCGGTGTCATGTTCGCCCCCGACCATGCGTCGGCCGCGCGCGAGATGCTGCGCGTCACGCGCCCGGGCGGCCGCATCGCGATGGCGAACTGGACGCCCGAGGGCTTCATCGGTCGCCTGTTCAAGACTATCGGCGCCCACGTCCCCCCGCCGGCAGGCGTGCGCTCGCCCGCACTGTGGGGCAACGAGGCGCACCTCACCTCACTGTTCGGTCCAGCGGCGCGCGCGCTGCGGGTCGAGCGCAAGCATTTCAACTTCCGCTACCGCTCGGCGGCGCATTTCCTCCAGGTGTTCGGCGACTACTACGGTCCGACCCACAAGGCGCTCGCCTCGCTGAACGCCCAAGGCCGCGCGGCGCTGCTGGCCGACATCGCCTCGCTGCTCGGCGAGCTCGATGTCGGCCGTGGCCGCGGCCTGGTCGTGCCCAGTGAGTACGCGGAAGTCGTCATCACGGTCGCCTGATCCGTCAGAGTGAGCGCGGCGGGCGGGCCACTCCCGCCACCCGTCGCGCCCAGAAGAGAAGAGCCGAACCATGTCGATAGGCGCAGAGCCTCGTCCACGAGGCCCAGGCCAGGCGGCGCACGCCAGCGTGCGCCGGTTCAGTCGCCCCCAGGGCCGTAGCTCTCTTGTAGGCGCTGCAGTTCACCGCTGTCGCGGGCACGGCGCAGCTCCTCCTTCACCTCGGCGCGGGTCTTGCCGCCCTGCATGGCCGCTTCGCCTCTGTCGAAGCTGCGGCCGGCGGCGCCCGCCGGGGCGGTGCCCTGGTTCGTGCTGTCCCACCAGTCGTAGTAATCGCTGTTGAGCCTTTGCAGCGAGCCGTCGGCGCGTGCGCGTTCGAGCTCGGCCTTGACCTCGGCGCGCGTGAGCGGCCGATCCTGCGCCCAGACTGCCGTGGAAGCCAGTGCCACAGCCAGCGCTGCCATCGGGATGTAGAGCTTCATGGGCATCTCCTCGCCGGCCTTCGAATGAAGCCGGCTGCAGCCACTGTAGGCGCCGCGGCGTGACCCGGCGCAATCAGGCGGCGGGAACAGGGATACCCGGCGCCGCAGAGGTGCGAGCCTCAAGGCGGGTCGCGTCCTGGCTGCGATCCTGGAGAACGACATCCGCTCGGGGACGAGGCAGGCCGCCGCAGCCTGTTCGGGCGTGACATGGAAGGCGGCCACCGCGCGAAGCCCACCTGCCAGGCGCGTCAGGAAGTCGTGGAAGGCCGCCCCTGTCGAGCCTCACACCACGTCCCATGTGCTTCACCCGCCGATGTGGGCTTGATCGCGGCACGAATACCGCGTGTGCCCGGGTGCGCTCGGGGCCTGGATTTCGTCAAAGCGGCCTTGTTCGTGCAGGGGCCTCGAACCGCGGCCATCGAGCCAGGCGAGATAGTGGATGTCCATGGCGTTCGACCGGGACAATGCGGTTGCTTCGATGTGAATGCAACTGCATGGTTGACCTTTCACCAGGAATCGGGTGAACAAGGCGATGAAGGTGCCGCATGGGCTCAATGGCGGCTCGACCACTGCCAACGTCCTGAGCGACGCCCACTACACGCCGGAGCTCTGGAATCCGGCCACGGGCCGTTGGACACCTACCGCGCGCGCCACGCAGGCAAGGCTCTACCACTCGGCCGCGATCCTGCTGTCCGATGTCAGTATGCTGACCGGCGGCGGTAGTGCCTACGGACTGGTTGCTCAACTCAATCTTCATCTTCAACGGCGTGCCTTCCAAAGCCAGGATGCTGCGCATCACTGCACCGCCACCGGCCTGATGTGCGCCGCCACGGCAGTGTTGATACCGCCGCAACGTTGCGCCGCTGTTCGAAGTACGGCCGCAAGGCTCACCGGTCGAGCGCCAAGGGATTGCCTGGCGCGGATTTCAACGATCGTGGATGCCCATTTCAGGCTGATTGTGGACGGCAGAGCCGGTGCCGTCCGTGACGGCGCGCTGAGCGGGCTTGCTGAACGCGGATCTTGCTTCCTTGGATGCTTGGCGCAGGCCGTCTTCGGCAATTCGTGTCTTCTCGGGGTGGTTTCGAGGACTCCTTCGGACGCGCTCCTCGAATGGATCCGGCGACAGGGAGTGACTCGACTGCTCCATCGAGCAACAGTGGACGCGGGGCAGGCCAGGGTTTGGGCTTACGTGATTTCCGTGATGCGCGGTTGAGATTGATAAATGACAATTGGCGTCATGCAGCACACCGACAGCTGAGGCGTCCATCAGCCCCCTGGCTGGATGAGCGCCCTTGGCGGTAATCCTCTCCACCCAGACGCTGATCATGGACAACAACTCGCTTTCACGCCCACCTGCCGAAGCACCGCCCGCTGAATATCTCTCAGCCATGGCTGATCTGGAGCGGCGTGCCTTCCGTGGTGAATTGAGCCTTCGCCAAGTCCGCCACGAGATCTTCGCGCTGCGCGAACGGTTTGGTGCCGAGCCCGCGCTCGTGATGCAGTGGGCCGCCGGCTCACGCTGATCCCGGGCTGACCGCGTCTCCCCGCGCGGCCGGCCTGCGCCCGCGCTCCGAATCCGCGCGGACTGCCCCGGTTGCCCTGCGGATGGCAGGTCGTGCGTGTCATCTGCCTGCCGAGCGGTTTCAGCGGCTTGCCAGAGCGCCGGCGCTGAAAGCCGGGCCTGGCAAGCCTGTCCTCCATGCCCGGACAGCGACCACGCTGTTTCGGTGGTCGTGGAGCCCGTTGGGCATACCCCCGATGCCCAACGGCCTGCACACAGGCGCTGGACTACAGGAGGAACAGCGCGGCCCCTGATCAGAGCAAGCGCACCGCTCCCAGCAGTTCGAAGGCTTTGTCTTCCGAAAGCGTGCCTTGCCGTGCCTTGAGCACCAGCATCTTGATAAGCGCTTCCGTGATGGGCGCCAAACCGCCTTCGATGACCAGGGTCTGCGACACCATCGCCGTGAAGTCGACAGGCTGCAAAGGCAACGATCCAGGGCTTTGCAGGGCCGGAGGCTGCGCCGGCACAGCGTTTGGGACCGGTGCAGGGGCAGCCACGACTTCGGCCTGCCGCCGTACGGGCACAAGCGCTTGCGCCGCTGGATCAACTTCTGCTTCCGCTGGTGCCAGTAGGTCGGCCGGGGCCGCAGCGGTTGCAGGCGCGCTGGTGGATGCTGCGGCCAGATCAGCGGGATCGAGGGACTGCTGGCTGCCGCGTTGGGATACTTCTTGGGTGCGCCGCCCCTTTGGCTTCTTGACCGCAGTGGCCAGGGAAACCGCAGCACTTCCAGCGGGGCCTGCCGGCGCGGCATTGAATCCACTCGACACCGTTGCGGCTGCAGGGGCTGCCTCGGCTGTGTTGATGGCGCCCATGGGCGCGGGTAACGCCGGCGCTGGGGCCGCGTCGCTGCTGCCCGGGGTGGTTTCGGCGTCGATGACCGTATCCCGCAAGGGCGCAAGGCGTTGGAGCGTGGTTGCAGGAATGTCGGCAGCCGTACGCGGCGCCTCGAACCAGTCATCAGGCAGACCCAGCGCGCGCGCCATGCTGTGGCAGAGGTCCTTGTCCAGGCTCTTGCGCCCGCTGAGCATGGTCGATACGTACGGTGGCTTGGCATGGAGGACCCTGGCCAGCGCGCTCTTGGCGCCTTTGCCCTGAAGCAACACGGTCAGGTTCTGCTTGCGCAACTCGGGAGTGGCCATGGAGGAGGTTTGTTTCGAGCCGGACCGCGGCGTGAGAGCGATCTCGGAAAGCGGCAGCTGCGCTTCGGCGACGCTTGCAACGCGTTGTCCAGCCTTTTGTTGTCGTCCAGGAGCAGCGAGGGTTTTGGCGCGGCCCGTGGCCGAGAAGGCGGCTTGGGGTACTGTTTCCATAGCGTCGTGGTCCATGGCGCCCGGGGGCGGCTCCACGGACTTGGAAGCTGCGGCGTCGGCAACCCGGGCTTGCCGCGAGGCGGGCGCTAGTTGGGCTGCGGCCGCGGGTTGCGCCGAGGCGTGGCTCAGCGTGGGCAATGGCTCTGGGGAGGCCTCGTCAAGATCGTCGTCGTCATGCAAGGCGACCTTGTCAGGGTTCTTCAACAGATCCACCGTGCGCGTAGGCACCTCCCTGTTGAGTCCGTCCAGCCACTTGCCGGGCAGCTTCAAGGTTCTTTCGATATGGAATGCCGTCTCGTCGGGACACAAGGCGCCCTGGGACATGGCTTCCAGCCGCTCCAAGGGTACCTCGGCCACCAATGCCAAGGCTTCGCGCACGGGTGCGTGTTCCAGCAACAGACGCAAATTTGCAGCTCGCAAGGCGCCATTCACTCCTTGCTTGGCGACTTGCGCCTTGGAGTTATCTTGCCGCGGCCCCTTGGAGCGTGGGTTCGACGCCGGGTGCAAGAGGACGTTATCCCGTACCGGCTCGCGGGGGCCACGGTCGCGGCTGCGGCCGCGGTCGCCGTTACGGTGCTTCGGTTGCCAATCAGGCTTTGCCAAATGAAGTCCCTCAATTTTCGAAAGGCGAGGCTGTCTTGCCTTGCGCTCAGTCCTGCAATCAAAAGTGTGCTCGGTGTGGAGGAGTCCGTGCCAGTGCTTGTCCCATGGTTCCGTCGCGGCTGGGGTGGTACAGCGCCAGGAAGACGCCACCTTCAGCCGCTCGTATTGCGGGAACATGGCGCGCCGCGCCTCGTCATCCATAGTAGTGGAACCTGACCACGAAACTTCCTTGAGAGGGGCCGCCGCATGGCTTCAGTCGTTGGCCCAGGGTGTCCCCACCAGTGCCGTCACCGGCATCGAGCGTGTCACCCAGGCGGCTTCAAGTACTTTAAACAACATACCAGATACTGCTACCAACCTCTCCGTCTCCCTGTACTCGATACATCCTCAACCAAGCTACGCAAAACCATCCTCCTGACTCGCTCCTTTGTTTTCCTCAAACGAGGCCAGCGACAAAACCGGGACAATGCGCAGGCAGATCAAGGGGCGAGTAGAAGGGGAGGTGTTGTGGTGAGTTTCGCGTATGTTGTTAGCGGTGCTGACTGCGCCTTGTGTTCGCATTCGTGCCGACACAACCCCTGGCTCCACGCCCTCACCACCGGATGAAGGCTTCGGCCAGCGCGCGCGGCGCAGCGCCAGGTTCAGCGCGTTGACCACGGCGCACGCCGGGACGGTGCAGGCGCATCAGCGCCACGCCGGGTATGGGCGCCGCTGCAGCAGCAAGATGCCGTCGTCAGCCATGGCGCCTCAACCTTGCCCGAAGCGCGGCGGGCGCTTTTCGAAGAAGGCCGCCACTGCTTCCGCGTGGTCAGCCGTGTGGTGCGCCAAGCCCTGGAAGCGGCCGGCGGCATCCAGTGCCTCGTCCAGCGTGCCGGTGCGCGCCTGCAGCAGCAGCTGCTTGGTCCAGCGCAGCGCCTGCGGCGCGTTGGCGGCAACGCGGCCCGCCAGCGCGAGGGCTTCTTCCAGGAGCAACTCCGGCGCCACGACTTTGGACACCAGCCCGATGCGCAGCGCCTCCTGCGCATCGATGGCATCGCCCGTGAGCGCCATCTCCGCGGCCTTGGAAGCGCCCACCACGCGCGGCAGCAGCCAGCAGCCGCCATCGCCCGGCACGATGCCCACCTTGACGAAGCTCTCGGCAAAGCGCGCTGCGCTGGAGGCGATGCGGATATCGCACATGCACGCCAGGTCGTTGCCCGCGCCAATGGCCGGCCCGTTCACGGCCGCGATGATGGGCAGTTGCAGCCGCGCAAAGGCCCGCGGGATGCGCTGGATGCCATTGCGGTAGTTCTCGGCGATCTGCTGCGGGCTGCCGGCGAACATGCCCTCGCGGTCGCGCATCTTCGCCACGTCGCCGCCGGAGCAGAAGGCGCTGCCGGCACCGGTGAGCACGGCAACGCGCAGGCTCATGTCGGTGTTGAGGCGCTCGAACAGCTGCTCGAAGGCCGCGTACATGGCCTCGCCGTCAAGGGCGTTGCGCGTGGCAGGGCGGTTGAGCGTGAGCAGTGCCACGGCGCCGCGTTGCTCGAAGAGGATGGGGTCGTTGTCGTGCATCTCGGTTTCCTTGTGTGGGTCTTCAACGCTCCCGAACTCTGAAAACCCATTCGTGCCCAGAGGCATCGAAGCACGAAGGGGCACCGCAGCCCGGCAGGCTGACCTGCCGCACTGCCGGGGCCGTCCATCCTTCGATGCCTTGGGACGAACGTCGTCGAGATTCGAGAGCATGGTGAGTCTGCGCCATTGTCAGAGCGGCAGCGGCCGCCACCGTACCGCCGGCGGTCTTCAAAGTACTTCCACAACGAAAGAGCGCGGGCGGCACCAATAGTCGCTGTCCACTCTTGTCAGGACACCTCAAAACACTTTCGGCGCCAGCGCAACCGCGGGCAGTTTCCTTCTTGTGCGCCGCATGGCCATGACGGAATGCAGCCCCCAATGTGACGCACTGCGTTCACACAACTAAATCTGACCCTACCGGCTCGGCGGCTCTCCGAGGGAGCTGCAACAAGTCATGCCTTTGAGACCGGGGCGGCACGCCAACTAAATCTGGCCC
>NZ_CALAOH010000094.1 GCF_937926365.1 uncultured Azohydromonas sp.
GCGCCACGTGCTGCGGCGGCCCTCGCGCGAAGGCCTGCGGCCGCTGCCGCCCGCGGACGACCTGAGCCCGCTGGCGCCGCCACCCTCGGGCCCGGGCACCGCCGCCGCGCATGGCGAGGCCCTGGCGGTGCGGGTGTTCAACGGCGACCTGGGCTTCGTGCACCAGCCGCTGCTCATCGGCCACTACGCCTCGCTGGCGCTCACCGGCGCGGAGTCCGCGGTGGACCGGCTGCTGGACGGCAGCCTCTCTCGCGCGCTGCGCACGGGGCTGTACCCGCAGGAGCTGGGCATGCAGCAGGTGTTCCTCAACACCCGGCTGTCGTTCGACATGGGGCAGCTGCCGCGGCCACAGGCCGTGGTGGTGCTGGGCCTGGGGCCGGAGGGCAAGCTGCGCCCGGCGGCGCTGGTGCGGGCGGTCAGGGCCGGGGTGCTGGCCTGGGCGCTGCGCCTGGCCGAGCAGCCCGGCGCGCCGGCCCGCTTCGAGCTGGCCGCCACGCTCATGGGCAGCGGTGGCGTGGGCATCTCCGCCGGGCAGGCGGCGCAGCTCATCGCCCAGGGCGTGCGCGAGGCCAACGCGCGGCTGCAGGACGATGCCCAGGGCGGCGCGGCCCCGGGCGCCGCCGCCGCGGCGCTGCCGCGGGTCAACCGCCTGGTGTTGGTGGAGCTGTACCTGGACCGCGCCACCGAGGCCTGGCGCGCGCTGCGCGAGCTGCAGCAGGCCAGCCCCGGCGAGCTGGCGCTGGAGGACGAGATCGAGCGCGCCGACAGCGCGCTGTCCAGCCCGCCGGACTCCAGCTACCGTGGCGCCGACTACGACCTGATCATCGCCACGGCGCAGCAGGATTCGCAGGGCAACAGCACGATCACCTACCGCATCGACACGCGCCGCGCGCGCTCGGAGCTGCAGTCGCGCAAGACCCAGGGCCGGCTGCTGCGCCAGCTCATCCAGGACGGCAGCGCCGGCGGCCCCTACAGCCGCATCGGGCGCACGCTGTTCCAGCTGCTGGTGCCGCTGGAGATGCGGCATTTCCTGGGCGGCAACAACGACACGCAGATCGAGCTGGACGAGGTCAGCGCCGGCATTCCCTGGGAGCTGCTGGAGACGCCGCGCGATCCCGCCGGCGGCGGCACGCTGCAGCAGCGGCCCTGGGCCATCCGCACCAAGCTGCTGCGCAAGCTGCGCAGCGAGGACTTCAGGCTGCGCGTGAGTGATGCGCCGCCCGAGGCCGGCGTGCTCGTCATCGGCGAGCCGGCCTGTCCCAAGAACTATGCGCGGCTGCCCGGCGCCAGGCGCGAGGCGCGCGGCGTGCTGGAGCGGCTGCGCGCCCTCGGCCTGCGCGGCCCGATGGTGGACCTCATCGCCAGCGACGACGAGACGCGCTTCGGCGCGGACGCCACCACCGTCATCCGCGCGCTGGAGGAGCACGACTGGCGCGTGATCCACATCGCCGGCCACGGCGAGCCGCCCTGGTATGGCAACCCGCCCGGGCAGACGCTGCTGGACCCGCGCGGCGTGGTGCTGTCCAACGGCACCTTCCTGGGCCCGCGCGAGATCGAGGGGCTGGACGTGGTGCCGGAGCTGGTGTTCGTCAACTGCTGCTTCTCCGGCGCGCGGCGCGCCGAGGACGTGCTGCGTGGCAACCCCGAGCGCCTGGGCGACCCGGGCAACCGGCCCGGCTTCGCGGCCAACGTGGCGCAGGAGCTCATCCGCATCGGCGTGCGTTGCGTGGTGGCCACCGGCTGGGCCGTGGACGACAACGCGGCCGAGACCTTTGCCGTCACCTTCTACACCGCGCTGGGCCGCGGGCGCCGCTTCATCGACGCGGTGGCCGAGGCGCGGCTGGCGGCCTGGTCGGTGCGCGACGGCGGCGACACCTGGGGGGCCTACCAGTGCTACGGCGACCCGGACTGGCGGCTGCTGGACGAGAGCGGCGGCGCCCGGCGCGCGACGCGCACGCCGGACGCCGAGTTCGCCGGCATCGCCTCGGCGCCGGCGCTGCTGGAGGCGCTGCGCGCGCTGGAGAGCCAGCCCGCGCACCGGTTGCCGCGGCTGCGCTACCTGGAAGACCGCTTCGGCAGCCGCTGGGGTGGCCAGGGCCGCGTGGCTGAAGCCTTCGGGCGCGCTTTCGCCGCCGCGGCCCTGACCGGGGATGCGCTGCGCTGGTACCGCAGGGCGGTCGAGGCCGAGGACGGCGGCGCCTCCCTGGGCAGCGGCGAGCAGCTGCACAACCTGACCGCGCGCCTGGCCTGGGAGCGGGTGGCGCAGGCCGAGGAAAGGCTGATCCCGCTCCAGCGCCGCCAGGGCGAGAGCGGCACGGCCGAGGCCCAGGCCGAGCTGGCGCAGGCCGAGGCGGCGGTGAAGGGGGCCGCCGAGGAAGCGGTGGCGCCGATCGAGGCCGCGTTGAAGGGCCTGGAGTTGCTCATGCAACTACAACGCACCGCCGAGCGCGAGAACCTCTACGGCTCGGCCTGCAAGCGCCTGGCGCAGGTGCGGCAGGCGCTCGGGGACGATGCCGGCGCGGCGCGGATGCTGGAGCGGATGCGCGAGCACTACCAGGCCGGCTGGGATCTGGCGCGGTCGGCGCCGGACGCGGCGGCCTTCTATCCCGCGATGAACGTGCTCGCGGCGTCGCTGGTGAGCGATGCGGGCGCGGGCGTGGCGCTGGACGCGCTGCTGGACCAGGTGAGGGAGTTGGTGGCGGAGCGCAACCGGCTCAAGCCCGATTTCTGGAGCGCGGCGGCCGGCATCGAGCTGCGGCTGTGGGAGGCGCTGCATCGCGGGCAGTTGGGCGTGGAGCGCGAGCGGCTGCAGGCGGCGCTGTCGGACCTGCACGACCGCGCGCCCGACATGCTGAAGTGGCGCTCGGTGCACGACCAGAGCCGGCTGGTCGTCAAGGCCTTCCAGGCCCGGCGCGGCAAGGGCAGGAAGAAAGGCAACGGGGAGGAAGCCGCGGCGCGGGCGATGCTGGATCGGCTGGCGGGGTGGGCGTATCCGCAGGGGTGAGCGGTCGTTGGCGGCGACGGCCTCGGGCCCTCCCGGGTACGGTCTGCCGCCAGGGCCTGCGGCAGGCGCGGTCGCCACGCTCCGTTTCGGGAGCGGACTGGTTTAAGCCGGTTTGCCGCCCTTCGCGAGGTCCTGCACGTACGTATTCAGCCCACCCTGTTGCCCGGGGCGTGGTGAGGGCCACGCAGTAG
>NZ_CALAOH010000095.1 GCF_937926365.1 uncultured Azohydromonas sp.
ACGGCCAGCGCGCTGGCCTTCGCGCTGCGGCGCGAGCGCGGCATCGGCGCCCGGGCCTTGCGCGGCGCCCGCCGCTGAGCGCCGCGGGCGCAGGACGCGAGTTTCTCGACATTTGCCCCCGCCGCCGCGCCGCATCCTGCGCGGCATGAACACCGATCCCAAAACCGGCGTCGCCCTGGTGCTGGCGGCCGCCACCCTCTGGGGCACCACGGGCACCGCGCAGTCCTTCGCCACCGGGGCGCTGAGCCCGCTGTGGTTCGGCGCGCTGCGGCTGCTGGTGGCCGCCGCCTTCTTCGCCGCCTGCTTCAGCTGGCAGCGCCGGCAAGCGCCCTCGGACGCCGGGGCGCATGCTCCGCGGCCGCTGCTCGCGCTGCTGGGCGCGGGGCTGAGCATGGCGGTCTACAACCTGGCCTTCTTCGCCGGCGTGCGCGGCGCCGGGGTGGCGGTGGGCACGGCCATCGCGCTGGGCAGCGGGCCGGTGTGGGCGGGCATCCTGCAGTCGCTGCTGGCGCGCCGGGTGCCGGCCGCGGCCTGGTGGCTCGGCACCGCACTGGCCATAGCCGGCGGGACGCTGATGACGCTGGCCGGCGGCAGCACGTCGGCCGGTCTCGCGGCGGGCGGCATCGCGCTGTGCCTGCTCGCGGGGCTGTCCTACGCCGCCTACACGCTGCTGAGCCAGCGGCTGCTGCGCGTGATGGCGCCCTCGGCCGTGACGCTGCATGCCTTCGCCGTGGCCGCGGCGCTGGCGTTGCCGGCGGCGTGGTGGGAGGCCGGTGCACCCTCGGCGCGCGGCGCCGACGTGCTGGCCGTGCTCTATGTGGGCGTGGTCACGGCCGGCGTGGCCTACCTGCTGTTCAGCCACGCGCTGCGCCACCTGTCCGCGGCGTCCGCGGTCACGCTGGCGCTGGGCGAGCCGGTGGTGGCCTTCATCCTGGCCGTCACCGTGGTGGGCGAGCGGCCCTCGGCCTGGGCCTTCCTGGGCCTGCTGCTGGTGGTGGCCGGGGTGCTGGCCGTGGTGCGCGGCGAGCTGGCCGGCGCGTCGCGCGAGCCGGGCCCGGCCACGGGTGGCGCCGCTGGAGCAAGCTCCGGGTCCCTGTCCACCGCCGGCCAGTGACCCCCGGGCGTCGCGCGGCCGGCCCCAACCGGAGCATCGCCATGGACGACCCCTTCGACCTCCAACGCTTCGTGACTGCGCAGGACCCGGTCCTGCCGCAAGTGCGTGCCGAGCTGGCCGCCGGCGACAAGCGCAGTCACTGGATGTGGTTCGTGTTCCCGCAGCTCAAGGCGCTGGGCCGCAGCGCCACCGCACTGCACTACGGCCTGGCCTCGCGCGAGGAGGCGCAAGCCTACTGGCGCCACCCGCTGCTGGGCCCGCGCTTGCGCGAGTGCACGGCGCTGGTGCTGGACGTGCCCGCACCGCGCAGCGCGCACGAGGTCTTCCATTCGCCCGACGACCTGAAATTCCGCTCCTGCATGACGCTCTTCGCGCAGGTCGCTCCCGAGGAGCCGCTGTTCAGCCGGGCGCTGGACCGCTTCTTCGGCGGGCCGGACGTGCGCACGCTGGAGCTGCTGCGCTGACACCCCGCGCCTTTCTGCCGCCGCCATGGCGGCACGGGCGACATTTCGATTGACCGGAGTCCGGCGCTGCTGTCACATTTGGGCACAATCCTAAACCGCGAGGCGGCACGAGTGCCCGAGGCCTGCCGGACTTGCGCGTCGGTCCGGTGGCGGGAATGCGCCGAAGCAGTGCATCAACCACAACAAAGCCGTGACGCATGGTCGCCCCTGAAAGAGCGATGAGGAACCTGAAAGCCGGGGTCGGCCTGCTGACCGGGTTCATGCTGCTCGCCTTCTGGTTGCCGGCCGAGCATATTTTCGACGTGCCGCACCATTATCTGGCGCTGCACACGGTATTGGAATTTTCCGCCATGGCCATGGCGGTGATGGTATTCGCGCTGACCTGGACGCTGCACCGCCGCAGCGACCAGCGCATGCTGGCCCTGGGCCTGGGCTTTTTGCTGGTGGCCACGGTCGATTTTGCCCATACCTTCTCGTTTGCCGGCATGCCGGCTTTCGTGACACCCAGCGGTCCGGAGAAAGCCATCAATTTCTGGCTGGCGGCGCGGCTGTTTTCCGCCGCCGCGTTGCTGCTGTTTGCTTATTTGCCGCAGCGGCCCGCGTCGCGCCCGGCCACCGTGCTGGGCCTGCTGGGCGCCGTGGCCCTGGTGGGGCTGAGTTACTGGGGCGGCCTGTGGCACGGCGAGCGGCTGCCGCGCACCTTCATTCCGAGCGAGGGACTCACCAACTTCAAGATCGGCGCCGAGTACGCGCTGGTGGCGCTGTTCCTGGCGGCGGCCTTCAGGCTGGTCCGCCAAACCCGGGATTCGGCTTCGTTCAGCACCGCGCTCATGGCCGCCGCGGCCTGGACCATGGGTTTGTCCGAACTGTTTTTCACGCTGTACGGGCAGGTCACGGACATCATGAACCTGTCCGGCCACGTCTACAAAACCGTGGCCTACGGCATGATTTTCTATGCCATTTTCGTGCAGGGCGTGCGCATGCCGCAGTCGGCCCTGCAGGAAATGAGCGCGCGCTACCGCAACATCATTGCCGCGACCAACGTCGGTACCTGGGAGTGGAATATCAAGTCCGGCGCGGTCGTGTTCAACGAGCGCTGGTGCACGATGCTGGGATATTCCCCCGGGGAAATTCGCCCCGACATCAGCAGCTGGTCCGAGCTGGTGCATCCGGACGACTGGCAGACGATACGCGCCGAGCTCGATCCGCACCTGACGGGCCGCACGCCGTTCTACGAATGCGAGCACCGGCTGCGGCACAAGGCGGGCCACTACGTGTGGATCCTCGATTGCGGCCAGGTGGTGGAGCGGGCCGGCAACGGCTCGGCCCTGCGCGCCGCGGGCGTGCACATGGACATCACGGACCGCAAGGCGATGCAGCAGCGCACCGAGGAACTGCTGGCGCGGCTGCAGAAGATCTCGGCCAAGGTGCCCGGCATGGTGTTCCAGTTCCAGCGCTGGCCCGACGGTCGCGCCGCGTTCCCGTATGCCAGCGAAGGCATGCGCGAGATCTTCGGCCTGGCGCCCGAGGCCGTAGCGCAGGACGCGGCACCGGTGTTCCAGGTGCTGCATCCGGACGACATGGAGCGCGTGCGCGCCGCGATCCGGGTCTCGGCCAGCCGCATGCGCACCTGGCACGACGAGTTCCGCGCCGTGCTGCCCGATGCCCGCACGCTGTGGCTGGAATGCGAGGCCGAGCCCGAGACCGTGGCCGACGGCAGCGTGCTGTGGCACGGCTACGTGCGCGACGTCACCGACCGCAAGCGCATGGGCGAGGAGCTGGCGCGCTACCGGCACCACCTGGAAGAGCTGGTCGAGACCCGCACGGCCGAGCTGGCCGCGGCCAAGGTGGCGGCCGAGGCGGCGAACGTGGCCAAGAGCGCCTTCCTGGCCCACATGAGCCACGAGATCCGCACGCCGCTCAACGCCATCCTGGGCATGGCGCAGATCGCGCTGCGCGACCCCAAGGCGGCCTCGGGACAGGACTACCTGCGGCAGATCCACGATTCCGGCCGCCTGCTGCTGGAGTTGGTCAACGACATCCTGGACCTGGCCAAGATCGAGGCCGGCAAGCTGAGCCTGGAGCAGCGGCCGGTGGACCTGCTGCACCTGGTCCAGCGCGCCATGCGGCTGACCGCGCCGCGGGCGCTGACGCAGCGGCTGGAGTTCAGCGCCGACTGCGCGCCCGATCTGCCGCGGGGCATCCTGTGCGACGAGACCCGGCTGCTGCAGGTGCTGGTCAACCTGCTGGGCAACGCCATCAAGTTCACCGACCAGGGCAGTGTGAAGCTGCGGGTGTCGAAGTACGCGGAGGGCGAGCGCTGCTGGCTGGAGATGGCGGTGGAGGACACCGGTATCGGCATGAGCGCCGCCCAGGTGCAGCAGCTGTTCCGTCCCTTCACCCAGGCCGACAGCTCCACCACGCGGCGCTTCGGCGGCACCGGGCTGGGGCTGTCCATCACCAAGCACATCGTGGAGCTGATGCAGGGCGGCATCGAGGTGCGCAGCGAGCCGGGGCGGGGGACCTGCTTCCTGGTGCGGCTGCCGGTGATCGAGGCGCGGCTGCCCGAGGGCGTGCCCGCGCTGCCGGCGGCGCAGCCCGGGCAGCGGCTGCGCGGCCTGCACGTGCTGGCCGCGGAGGACGACGGCGTGAACCGCTGGGTGCTGCAGGACCTGCTGGAGCAGGAGGGCGCGCGCTGCACCGTCGCCAGCAACGGCCTGGAGGCGCTGGAACTGCTGCACCAGGGCGCTGCGGACGTGGACGTGCTCATCACCGACGTGCAGATGCCCGGCCTCAACGGCTACGACACCACGCGGCGCTGCCGGGCGCTGTATCCGCGGCTGCCGGTGATCGGCCTGACGGCCTATGCGCTGGCCGAGGAGCGCCAGCACTGCCTGGAGGCCGGGATGTTCGACCACGTCACCAAGCCGGTGGACGTGGACGAGCTCTGCACGGTGATCCTGCGGGCCGTGGGGCGGCCGCGCGCTCCGGACGCGCAGGTGCCGCCGTCGCGGGCGCCGGAAAGCGCGGGTGCTGGCGGCGCGGTGGAGCCGGCCATCGACTGGCCCGCGCTGTGGGCGCGGCTGCGCCGGCCCGATGCCGTGCAGCAGATCCTGCGGACGCTGGTGGAGCACCACGGCGGATCGGCCGCGCTGCTGCGCGAGTTGCTGGCGCGGGGCGACGGCGAGGAGATCGCCTGGCTGGCCCACCGGCTTCGCGGCGTGGGCAGCACGGTGTTCGCGCCGCGGCTGTGCCAGGCGGCCGGGGCGGTGGAGGCGCAGCTGCGCGGCGCCGAGGCGGCGGCGGCGGTGGCGGTGGCGGGACTGGCGGACGAGGTGGAGGCGCTGCTGGAGGCGGCCCGCGCGGGGCTGGCGGACCTGAAGTGCACGCGGGCGTGAAGACGGGTGCGCCGTCCAGCCCCGTCTCAGCCCGCCTGCGCGTCTTCCGCCGCGATGCGCCGCAACGCCTGCTCGAAGGCCTCGGGCGGCTGCGCGCCCTGGATCAGGTAGCGGTCGTTGACGATCACCGAGGGCACGGACTGGATGCCCAGCTCCTGCCAGTGGCGCTCCTGCGCTCTCACTTCCTCGGCGTAGCGCCCTTCCTCCAGCACCCGCCGCGCCGCGTCCGCGTCCAGGCCCGCCTCGCGCGCCGCATCCAGCAGCACCGCGGGGTCCGAAGGGTTGCGGTCGTCCGTCTGGTAGGCCTTGAGCAGCGCCCGCTTGAGCTCGACCTGGCGCCCCTGCGGGCCGGCCCAGTGCAGCAGGCGGTGGGCGTCGAAGGTGTTCCAGATGCGGGTGCGCGGGCCGAAGCTGAAGCCGACCTCGGCGCCGCGCTGGCGCAGGTGGGCGCGCGTCTCCTCCAGCTGCGCCGGCGTGCGGCCGTACTTGCGCGCGAGGTGCTCGGTGCTGTCCTCGCCCTCGGGGCCCATCGAGGGGTTGAGCTCGAAGGGCTGCAGGCGCAGCTCCACGGCCTGGTCGGGCAGCCGGCGCAGCGCCTCTTGCAGCGCGTACAGGCCCACGGCGCACCAGGGGCAGGCGACGTCGGAGACGAAGTCGATCTTCAGCATGCGGATTCCTGTGGGGTGTTTGCGGCAGCCGTGGCGGCCGCGGCTGCCGGGGTGGGGAGGTCTTGCTGTGCGGGACGGCGCCGGTGCACGGCCACGGCGGCCTCGCCGTCCAGGGCGCGGGCGCGGAGCTGGCCGCAGCCGCCGTCCACGTCCTGCCCGGCGGAGTTGCGCAGCCGGGTGAGGATGCCGCGGCGGTTGAGCCAGCGCGCCATCTCCGCGGCGCGCTCGCCGGCCGGGCGCCGGTAGGGCAGCTCGGCCACGCTGTTGTAGGGGATGAGATTCATCATCGCGTACTTGCCCTTGAGCAGCCGCTCGATGCCGGCCAGCTCCGCGTCGCTGTCGTTGACGCCCTCGATCAGCGTCCACTGGAACTGCACCGGGTAGCCGGTGAGGCGCGCGTAGCGCTCGGCCGCTTCCACCAGCTCGTCGGGCGCGATGCGCGGGGCGCGCGGCAGCAGCCGGGCGCGCAGCTCGGCGTCGGTGGTGTGCAGCGACAAGGCCAGCGCCGGTTTCACGTCCAGGGTGGGCAGCCGCTCGAAGGCGCGCTCGTCGCCCACGGTGGAAAAGACCAGTTCCTTGTGGCCGATGCCGCCGGCCGTGCCCAGCAGCTGGATCGCTTCGAGCACGTTGTCGAGGTTGTGCGAGGGCTCGCCCATGCCCATGAACACCACGCGTTTCACGTCGCGCTGCGCCCGCGCCAGGGCCACCTGGGCCACGATTTCCGCGCTGCCGACCTGGCGCAGCAGTCCGGAGCGGCCGGTCATGCAGAACACGCAGCCCACGGCGCAGCCGACCTGGGTGCTGACGCACACGCCGCCGCGCGGCAGCAGCACGCTCTCCACGGCCTGGCCGTCGCCCAGGTCCACCAGCAGCCGCACGGAGCCATCGGCGCCCGGGTGCGCCGAGCGCAGCCGCGCCAGCGCGTTCAGCTCGGCCTGCAGTGCGGGCAGCGCGGCGCGGACCTCGGCCGGCAGCCAGTGCTCGGGGCGGCGCACGGTGGTGGTGTGCAGCGGCAGCGCGCGCGTCCACAGGCGCAGCAGGTGCTGCTCGTGCACGGGCCGCGCGCCCAGGGCGCGCAGGCGCTGGCGGAGGGTTTCGACTTGCATGGGATTTACTGCGGGAGGCAACCGGGAGGCCCGGCGGCGGGCCGGGGAGGCGGGAGTGTAGGCAAGCCGCCGGGGCGGGGCCGCGGGGCGCTACTTTTTGGCGGCGACCGGGCCGCCGCTCGCCCTACATCAGCGCCACCCCCTTGATCTGCGCGAACACCTCGTCGCCCGGCTTCAGCGCCAGGGTTTCGCAGCTGCGGCGCGTGATGCGCGCCAGCAGCCGCGTGCCGCCCAGGCCGCCTACCGCGAGCTGCAGCAGCGCGGTGCCGCGGTCGGCCTGGACCTGCTCCACCAGGGCGGGCAACACGTTGACGATGGTGCTTTCCTGCGGCGGCACCCGCGCCAGGCTCACGTCGCGCGCCAGCACGTGCGCGCGCACCCGCTGGCCCAGCGCCATGCCCGGATGGTCGCCCACCCACAGCGCGCCGCTGCTGAAGCCGATGCGCACCAGCCCGTAGGCCTCGTCGCGCTCCAGCACCCGCGCCTCGATCACCACGCCGGCCTCGTCCGGCGCGCCCGGGCCGCCGCGGCGCACCAGCGCCGGCAGGTCCGTGCGCGCCATCAGCTCGGCCAGCGGACCGGCCGCCTGCACCCGGCCGCCCTGCAGAAGCACGAGGTGGTCGGCCAGCCGCGCCACCTCGTCCAGCGAGTGCGTGACGTACAGGATGGGCAGCGCCATCTCGCGCTGCAGCCGTTCCAGGTAGGGCAGGATTTCCGCCTTGCGCGCCGCGTCCAGGGCCGCCAGCGGCTCGTCCATCAGCAGCACCTCGGGCGCCGTGGCCAGGGCCCGCGCGATGGCCACGCGCTGGCGCTCGCCGCCGGAGAGCGTGCCCACGCGGCGGCGCATCAGCGCGCCGATGCCCAGCAGCTCGATCACCGGCTCCAGCGCCAGGCGCTGCGCCGCCGAGCCGGCGCGCTTGCGCCCATAGGCGAGGTTGCCCTGCACGTCCAGGTGCGCGAACAGCGCCGATTCCTGGATCACGTAGCCCAGCGGGCGCCGGTGCGTGGGCACGAACACGCCGCGCGCGTCGTCCTGCCACAGCGCCTCGCCCATCGCCACGCGCCCGCGCGCGCGCTCCAGCCCGGCGATGGCGCGCAGCAGCGTGGTCTTGCCGCAGCCCGAGGGGCCGAACAGCGCCGTGACGCCGCGCGGGGGCAGCTCCAGTGACACCTCCAGCGAGAAGTCGCGGCGCTGCAGCTGCAACCGGGCTTCGATCACGGGCGGCCCCCGTCGCGCGGCGCGCGGTTGAGCAGGTACAGCGCCACCAGCACCGTCAGCGCGAAGGCCACCATGCCGGCGGCCAGGCGGTGCGCATCGGCGATCTCGCCGGCCTCCACGTGGTCGTACACGGCCATGGACAGCACCCGCGTCTGCCCGGGGATGTTGCCGCCGATCATCAGCACCACGCCGAACTCGCCCACCGTGTGCGCGAAGCCCAGCACGCTGGCCGTGAGCAGCCCCGGGCGGGCCAGCGGCAGCGCCACGGTGAAGAAGCGGTCCAGCGGCCCGGCGCGCAGCGTGGACGCCGCCTCCAGCGTGCGCTCGGGAATGGCCTCGAAGGCCTGCTGCAGCGGCTGCACCACGAAGGGCAGCGAGTAGATGACCGAGGCCACCACCAGCCCGCCGAAGCTGAAGGGCAGCCGCTGCCAGCCCAGCGCGTCCATCAGCTGCCCCAGGGGGCCGTTCGGGCCCATGAACAGCAGCAGGTAGAAGCCGAGCACCGTGGGCGGCAGCACCAGCGGCATCGCCACCAGCGCCGCGGCCACGGGTTTCAGGCGCGAGCGCGTGCGCGCCAGCGCCCAGGCCAGCGGGGTGCCCACCAGCAGCAGCAGCAGCGTGCTCGTGGCCGCCAGCGCCGCCGTCAGGCACACGGCGCTCCAGTCGGCCTCGGTCACGGCTTGCCCGGCTTCGCCGGCGCCGCGGCCTCGCCGGGAACGCGGTAGCCCCAGGCGCGGATCTCCGCCTTGGCCGGCTCCGTCTTCAGGTAGGCGAGCAGGGCGGTGGCGGCGGGGCGGTTCTGGCCCGGCTTGAGCAGCACGGCGTCCTGGCGGATCTCCTCGTGCAGGTTCGCGGGCACGCGCCACCAGGAGCCCGTGGGCGTCTGCCCCGGCACCGAGAGCTGCGACCAGGCGATGAAGCCCAGCTGGGCGTTGCCCGAGGCCGTGAACTGGTGCGCCTGCGCGATGGACTCGGCCGTGACCAGCCGCGGCGCCACCGCCGCTTCCAGCCCGCGCGCGCGCAGGACCTGCATCGCGGCGCGGCCGTAGGGCGCGGTCTTGGGATTGGCGATGGCCAGGTGCTTCCAGCGGTCCGAGCCCAGCACGGCGCCCTGGCCGTCCACCAGGCCCGGTTGCGCGCTCCACAAAGCCAACTCGCCGATGGCGTAGGTGAAGCGGCTGCCGGGCACGGCGCGGCCCTCGGCCTCCAGCTTCGCGGGCGTCTCGTCGTCGGCGGCGAGCAGCACCTCGAAAGGCGCGCCGGCGGCGATCTGCGAGTAGAGCTTGCCGGTGCTGGCCGCCGCCGCCTTGAGCTGGTGGCCGGTGCGGGCCTCGAAGCCCTGGGCGATGCGCGCCAGCGGCGCGTTGAAATTGGCCGCCACGGCCACCAGCACCTCGTCGGCCCGGGCCGTGCCGGTCATGCCCGCACCCGCCAGGCCCAGCAGCAGCGCGGCCAGCGCCGCCGTCCTCGTCTTCCGTTCCGGCATGCAATACCCCCTGAAACAGGGCTCCATCATGCGGGAAAGCACCCAGGTGCCACGGGATGGTCAGGGCTTGTGTGCCCGCTGCCGTTAGGTGGCTCCGTGCGGTTTTCGCATGCCATATGCGAAAACCAAATTTGGATAGCCCGATTTAATCGCTACGAATGAATAAACAACTTTGAAAATTCAGCATTCGTATCAAAACCAGCGGGGCCCTTCACCGTGAACCTTCAGCAATTGCGCTCCGTGCGCGAAGCCGTGCGCCAGGGCTTCAACCTCACCGTGGTGGCCGAAGTGCTGCACACCTCGCAGCCCGGCGTGAGCCGGCAGATCCGGGAGCTGGAAGAGGAGATCGGCATCGAGCTCTTCGTGCGCGTGGGCAAGCGCCTGACGGGGCTGACGCCGCCGGGCGAGATGGTGCTGCCGATGATCGAGCGGCTGCTGCAGGAGGCGCACAACATCCGCTGCGCCGGGCAGGAGTTCGCCGCGCAGGGCAAGGGCACGCTGACCATTGCCGCCACGCACTCGCAGGCGCGCTACGCGCTGCCGGCGGCGGTGCGGGATTTCAGCGAGCGCTACCCCGAGGTGGCGCTGCGGCTCAAGCAGGGCTCGCCGCAGCAGGTGGCTGAGCTGCTGATCGAGGGCGAGGCCGACATCGGCGTGGCCACCGAGGCGCTGGCGAGCTACCCGGAGCTGGTGGCGCTGCCTTGCTACTCGTGGACCCACGCCGTAATCGTGCCGCCCGGCCATGCGCTGGCGCAGGAGGCGGCACAGGGCACGCCGCTGACGCTGGAGCGGCTGACGGCCTTCCCCATCGTGACCTACGAGCCCGGCTACACCGGCCGCAGCCACATCGACGAGGCCTTCGAGCGGCGCGGGCTGAAGTTCGACGTGGTGCTCTCCGCGATGGATGCGGACGTGATCAAGACCTACGTCGAGCTGGGCATGGGCGTGGGCATCATCGCCGCCATCGCCTGCGACGAGGAGCGCGACCAGCGGCTGACGGTGCTGGACGCGCGCCACCTCTTCGCCACCAACATGACGCGGCTGGCGGTGCGCCGCGGCAGCTTCCTGCGCGGCTTCGTCTACGACTTCATCCACTGCTTCGCGCCGCCGCTCACGCGCGCGCAGGTGGAGCAGGCGATGGCCGCGGCGCCCGGGGACGACGCGGCGCTTTGAGGGCGGTCCCGCGGCTTCCGTCGCCGGCTCAACCGACGCGCAAGGGCAGTTCCACGCTGAAGACGCTGCCCTGCCCGGGCTGGCTTTGCAGCTGCAGGGTGCCGCCCATCAGGTCCACCAGCCGGCGCACGATCGACAGGCCCAGGCCCGTGCCGCCAAAGCGCCGCGTCGTGGAGCTGTCGGCCTGGACGAAGGGCTCGAAGATGCGCGCCTGCTGCTCGGCCGCGATGCCGATCCCCGTGTCGGCCACCTCGAAGCGCAGCCATGCCAGCCCGGCCTCGCGGGCCGACATCTGCAGCCGCAGCGTCACCTGGCCGGCCGCCGTGAACTTCACCGCGTTGCCCAGCAGGTTGAGCAGGATCTGGCGCAGCCGCAGCGGGTCGCCGACGAGCTGCGGCGGCACGTCCGCCGCGACGTCCACCTGCAGCGCCAGGCCCTTGGCCTCGGCCTGCGTCCTGACCATCGCCTGCACCGCGTCCAGCAGCGGCGCCACTTCGAGCGGCACCTCCTCCAGGCGCATTTCGCCGGCCTCGATGCGCGAGAGGTCGAGCACGTCGTCGGTCAGCGCCAGCAGTTGCTCTCCGGCGTGCTGGATGTGGGTGACGAAGCCCGCCACGTCGTCGGGCATGGCGCGCTGGCGCAGCAGGTGGCTCAAGCCGATGACGGCGTTGAGCGGTGTGCGGAATTCGTGGCTCATGTTGGCCAGGAATTGCGACTTCACGCGGCTGGCGCTCTCCGCGGAGGCCCGTGCCGCCTCGGCCGCGGCCAGCGCGGTTTCCGCCGCGTTGCGTGCCTTCCGAAGCTCCAGGATCGATTTCCGGCGCTGGCAGGTCTGGCCCGCCAGCACCAGTCCGGTGAGCGACGCGGCCATGATGAAAGACTGCGCCAGGAGCTGATGGTTTTCGAGCGACCGATGCATGGCGAAGGAGCCGTACCCCTGCTGGGTATAAAGCACGGTTTGCAGGGTCATCAGGAGATTTGCCAATGCAATGGACGGGAATTCGCCGCGCAGTGCCGCCCATATCAATGCCGGCAATATAAAGAACTCATTGGGATAGGGCTGAATCCACACCAGATGCCCGCCCAGCAGCAGCACGAAAGGCATGAGGCAGATTTCTGCCGTGCTGGCGGCAGGTTTGCCGTGCCTGGCGCGTGGTTTCCTGAAAAGGAACAGCACCAGGGGTGTGAAAATCAGCACACCGGCCGCACCGCCCGCCCACCAGAGTTTCCAGGCGCTCAGCAGCGGTTGCCCGGTGTGGACGCTCATGGCCGTGCCGCCGATGACGGTGCTCGGCAGGGGGCTCGCCAAGGCCGCCAACAGCGTGAAAGCCAGTACCGAGGCCGTGCTCTCCAGCTTGAATTCGCCACCTGCCCAGCGCCGCAGCAGATGCGCGCCCATGGCCGCCTCCAGCGTGTTCCCCACGACGATGGCAGTGCTGATCCCGACCGGGATGCCAAAGATCAGATGGGCGGCAATGAAGTCGGCGACCGCGCCGGTAACGAGGAACCAGGGCCGCATGGACTTGCCGCTGAGCAGCAGCGCCGCCAGGAACAACCCGCTCGGTGGCCATAGCGCGGCGCCCAGATCGGGTGCGATGAAAAGCGCCAGGCCTGACCAGTACCCCAGCAGGTAAGTCGCGAAGAAGATCAACAGCCAGAGTGAATTCCGGGCTGTCTTCGTGTTTTTCCCACCCATGAACCAAAAGCCTCAAACATGCGGCCGCTTGGCTGCATCGGGTCGATCAGGTCGCGTGGCGCCTGTTTTCAAAACCGGAATATCAGTGGCGCTGAAATGCACCCGTCATCCGTTTGCCTTCATATGGGCGCACGCCGTCCGGATTCGATGGCTCAGGAATTTGAAAATCAATGGCGATTGGGTCGAATCGCTTGCTTTCCGGTGATTCCGGGCGCACATCGGCGGGTAGGCTCGCGCTGCGTGGCACTGTACAGGGTGGTTCGTGAAAAGCGGTGCCGTCCAGCGTGAAATACTCACCACGGGCGCAGTATGTTGACAGTTACGCCATGGTTTTTGGGCCGCGGGCAGCCTGCGTGCAGCCTGGCTGGCGCAACGTGCTGGAGGAAGGGCGCGGTTCGCGGCGGCGGAACAGGGGCCGCCGCCAAGGTCGCCCGAAGAAGGTCTTCACCAGTTGTGCGGCGACGCCCGCAACCACTAGCCCCATGCCCCACTTCACCGGGGTCAGTTTGGCTTCCAGGCGTGCTTCGAGTTGCTCGATCCGGGCATCGAAGTGCTCGCGGGTGACGAGCCCGGGTTGCGCATCGGCCAGCACGCGCACCAGGGTCTCGGCCTGCTGCTCGTCGAAACCTGCATCGCGCAGCCGCCGCGTGGCGTCCAAGACGTCGGTGGCCCTGGGCCGCAGTGAAGCGTCGCTGACACTGCCCATTTGCGCCAAGGACGGCAGCGTCGCCGCCGCTGAGAGCGGTGTCAGGCCGTCGCTGCGGCGTGCGCGCCGCGCGCCTGCCGCGCCAGGCGCTGCTCCACGCCCGTGACCCAGCGCTGCGCCAGCGGCCAGGGGCCGAAGCCGGACTCGGTGTTGATGTGCCCGGCGTCGCCCAGGTTGAGCGTGCGCAGGCCCCAGCGCCCGGCCCAGGCCAGGGCGCTGGCGGCCTGCATCCACGGGTCGGTGTCGCTGGCCACCAGCAGCCCCGGCCGGCCCAGCGGCCGGCGGGGCAGCAGCGGTGTGACGCCGAACTTCTCCGGGTCGGCCGGTGCCACCAGCAGCGTCGCGACGATGGGCGAGTCCGGCCTCAGCACCAGATGCCGCGCCAGCGTGAGGCAGCCGAAGCTGTGCGCCACGGCGATCCAGCGCGCTGGCGCGGCTTGCCGCAGCGTGGAGTCCAGCGTGGCGGCCCAGCGTTCCAGCTCCGGGCGCTCCCAGTAGGACTGCACCACGCGCAGCGCGCTGCGGTGGCGCGACTGCAGCCAGGTCTGCCAGTGCGCCGGACCGCTGTCGCGCAGGCCCGGGATGATCAGCAGGCGCGCCGGCAGGCTCATAGCGTCGCGATCGACACCTCGGTCGATTTCACGAGCGCGATGACCTCCTTGCCCGGCTGCAGCCCCAGCTCCTTGACGGAGCGGCTGGTGATGACGGAGGTGACGATCAGTCCGCCGGGGGTCTCGATGTCCACTTCGGACACCACCGGCCCGTGGATGATCTCGATCACCTTGCCGCGGAACTGGTTGCGCACGTTGATGGCGGTGATGGACATGTTCTGTGGCTCCTGCGTCTCGTTGCACCGCGGCTCAGACGGCCCAGCGCAGCCTGCCGGCGGCAGGCGAGGCGGCGTCGTCGGCCTCGGGCTCCGCCGGGGCGGCGGGCTTGAGCAGCCGCTCCAGCACCCGAGCCTCGAAGGCGGCGAAGGCCGGGTCGGCGCGCGGACGCGGGCGCGGCAGCGGCACCCGCTCGTCGAAGGCGATGCGCTGGTCCTCGATCAGCACCACGCGGTCGGCCAGCGCCACGGCTTCCGACACGTCGTGCGTCACCAGCAGCGCGGTGAAGCCGTGTTCGCGCCACAGCGTCTCGATGAGCTGCTGCATCTCGATGCGCGTGAGGGCGTCCAGCGCGCCCAGCGGCTCGTCCAGCAGCAGCAGCCGCGGCTCGTGCACCAGCGCGCGCGCCAGGGCCACGCGCTGGCGCTGCCCGCCCGAGAGCACCGCCGGCCACTCCAGCGCACGCTTGAGCAGACCCACCTGGGCCAGCGCGCGGCGCGCCTGCTGGCGGCCCTGCGGTTGCGGCAGGCCCAGCGCCACGTTGTCCAGCACGCTCTTCCAGGGCAGCAGCCGCGCGTCCTGGAACATGATGCGCGTGCCCGCGCCACCGACGCCGCCGCCGACGCGCAGCAGGCCCGTGTCAGCCCGCTCCAGCCCGGCGACGTGGCGCAGCAACGTGCTCTTGCCGCAGCCGCTGCGCCCGACGATGGCGACGAACTCGCCCGGCGCCAGGCGCAGCGAGACGTCCCGCAGCACCGCCCGCTCGCCGTAGCGCTTGCTCAGCCCTTCCACCACCACTTCCGCGCCGCGCGCGTCCGTGGGGGGCCGTAGGGATTCGGCGCCGGCCGGCTGGGTGGGCGCGAAGCCCGCGTGCGCCGCCGCGCCGAGGCGAATGCCTGGGAATTTCATGTCGTGTTCTCCCTGAATCGGTCAATGCTGGTGGGCCGGGTGCCAGCGCAACCACCAGCGCTCCAGGCCACGGGCGGCCAGGTCGGCGGCCTTGCCCAGCAGCGCGTAGAGCACGATGCCCACCAGCACCACGTCGGTCTGCAGGAACTCGCGCGCGTTCATGGTCATGTAGCCGATGCCCGACTGCGCCGACAGCGTCTCGGCCACGATCAGCAGCACCCACATCAGCCCCAGCGAGAAGCGCAGGCCCACGAGGATGGAAGGCAGCGCGCCGGGCAGGATGACGTGGCGGTACAGCGGCCAGCCGTTGAGGCCGTAGCTGCGCGCCATCTCGATGAGCCCGCGGTCCACGGCGTGGATGCCGTGGAAGGTGTTGAGGTAGATCGGGAAGAACACCGCCACCGCCACCAGGAACAGCTTGGCGCCCTCGCCGATGCCGAACCACAGGATCACCAGCGGGATCAGCGCCAGCGGCGGGATGTTGCGCAGCATCTGGAAGGTGGTGTCCAGCAGCGTCTCGGCGCGCCTGAAGCTGCCGGTGAGCAGCCCGAACAGCAACCCCAGGCTGCCACCGATGGCCAGCCCCGCGAAGGCGCGCCCGGTGCTCACCGCCACGTGCTCGCCGAGCTCGCCCGAGGCCAGCAGCGTCCAGAAGGCCGTGAGCACCGCCCAGGGCTCGGGCAGCACCCGGGTGGAGAGCCAGCCCATGCGCGAGGCCACTTCCCAGGCCGCGACGATCAGCACCGGCAGCAGCCAGGGCAGTGCATGGCGCGCGGCGTCAGACGGAGATGCGGAGCTGCGTGACATGGTGGTCCTTGCGGTAGAGCAGCGGCTCGGCCGGCCGGCTGATGAGCTCCAGCCGGTTGCCGAAGGGGTCCTCGGTGACGGCGCGGCCGGTTTCGTCCAGCGTCCACGCGTCCACCGGCCGGCCGGCGGCACGCAGGCGCGCCACGACGGCGGGCACGTCGCGCAGTTGCAGCGCCAGGTGCGCCTGCGGCGCGACGCCGGTGTAGGGGCCCTCGCGGAGGTCGAGCGTGGTGCCGTCGAGCACGAAGCGCAGCACGCGCGGCGCGTCGGCGTCGCCAGGGCTGGCCAGCTCGCGCAGGCCCAGCACGCGGGCGTAGAAGTCCCGTGCCCGCTCGGCGCCGCCAGGCGGCATCGGCAGTTGCACGTGATCCAGAAGCGGTTGATTCATGGTGCGGCTCGCCGGGATTCGATGAGTTGAGCCGCCTCAGAACGCCCCACGAGCCGGTACCGCATCGGCGATGCGGATGGGCTTGGGGATCAGCTTCAGGCCGTGGAAGGCATCGGCGATGCGCTGCTGGCGCGCGGCGATGTCGGGCGTGAGCGGCGTCACGTTGAACTCGTAGCGCTGGATGCTGCGCTTGACCACTTCCGGGTCCAGCCCCTGCAGCGGCGCGATCACCGCCGCGGCCTCGTCCACGTGGCTCTTGAGCCAGCGCCCGCGGTCCGTGAGGTCGTCGAACAGCGCCTGGATCACCTTGGGGTTGCGGCCCACGAAGCCGCGCTCGGCCAGGTAGTAGTTGAAGTTGTCCACCACGCCGCGGCCGTCGGCCAGGATGCGCGCGCCCAGCTGCTTCTCGGCGGCGGCCAGGAACGGGTCCCAGATCGCCCAGGCGTCCACCGCGCTGCGCTCGAAGGCTGCGCGCGCATCCGCCGGCGCCAGGAACACGGGCTGGATGTCCGCGTACTTCAGGCCGTGCTTCTCCAGCAGCTTGACCAGCAGGTAGTGCACGTTGGAGCCCTTGTTGAGCGCGACCTTGCGGCCCTTGAGCTCGGCCACGGATTTCAGCGCCGAATCCTTGGGCACCACGATCGCCTCGGCCGTGGGCGAGGCCGGGTCGTGGCCGATGTAGGTGAAGTTGGCGCCCGCGGCCTGGGCGAAGATGGGCGGCGCCTCGCCGACGTAGCCCACGTCCACCGAGCCGACGTTGAGGCCTTCGAGCAGCTGCGGCCCGGCCGGGAACTCCACCCACTGCACGCCGGCGCCCAGCGCCGCCAGGCGCTTTTCCAGCGTGCCCTGCGCCTTCTGCAGCACGAACAGGCTGGCGGACTTCTGGTAGCCCACGCGCAGCGTGACGGCGGGTTGCGCGCGCAGCCACTTGGGGTTGGCGGCCAGGACGGCGGTGGCCACGGCGGCGCGCAGCAGGATGCGGCGGCGGTGCGGGCGGTCGAGGTTGGGCAGCATGGTGTTCTTTCCTTGGATCTGTAGGGCGTTGGCGCCGCGGTTCATGGGTTGCACGATAGGCAGCGCCCACCCGCCAAGGAACGAATGTGTGCGGCTATGTTTATCAGACCCGCTCATATGGCTGGCGGCGGCCCGCCGCAGGCACCGGCCGCTTCGCTGCAGGTTGCGGACTCAATCACTTGAAGCGATGCCCCCCCAACCGGCGCTTTTCCTGCTTGCATATGCACATTCATGCTTTGCGCGAGCCGCTGCAGGGTTTTTAGGATGGGTTCTCCCGCGGAGCCGGTGCGCAGGGCTGCCGACCCGCTGGGCACCCTGCAAGGAGAACCGGTTGACCGACCCCGCCTGTAGCACCACGCCGCACGCAACTATCCCCTCCGCTGCACCCGCCGAGATCCGAACCACCACCTGCTGCATGTGCGCCTGCCGCTGCGGCATCCGCGTGCACCTGCGCGACGGGCAGCCGGCCTACATCGACGGCAATCCCAACCATCCCTTGAACAAGGGTGTCATCTGCGCCAAGGGCAGCGCCGGGTTGATGAAGCAGTTTTCGCCGGCGCGGCTGACGCAGCCGCTGCTGCGCCGCCCCGGCACCGAGCGCGGCGACGGCGTCTTCGATCCCATCGGCTGGGAGCAGGCGCTGGCGCTGCTCACCGAGCGGCTGCGGCGTATCCGCGGCAGCGATCCCAAGCAGTTCGCCTTCTTCACCGGGCGCGACCAGATGCAGGCGCTCACCGGGTTGTTCGCGCGCCAGTTCGGCACGCCCAACTACGCCGCGCATGGCGGGCTGTGCTCGGTGAACATGGCCGCGGGGATGATCTACAGCATCGGCGGCAGCTTCTGGGAGTTCGGCGGCCCGGACCTGGAACGCGCCAGGCTGTTCCTGATGATCGGCACCGCCGAGGACCACCACAGCAACCCGATGAAGATCGCGCTGGGGCGCTTCAAGCAGCGCGGCGGACGCTTCATCGCCATCAACCCCGTGCGCAGCGGCTATGCCGCGATCGCCGACGAGTGGATCCCCATCCGCCCCGGCACCGACGGCGCGCTGTTCATGGCGCTGCTGCACGAGCTGCTGCGCGAGGAACTGATCGACCGTCCCTTCCTGCAGCGCTGCACCAACGCGCCGCAGCTGGTGGCGCTGGAGGAGGGCGAGCGCGAGGGTTTGTTCGCCTTCGACCCCGCGGCCGGTCCGCCGCCCGATGGGCGCAACCCGCACAACAAGCTGGCCTGGGACCTGGCCTCGGGTGCCGCGGTGGCGGCCTACCCGCAGGGCCTGGAGCCGGGGCGCGAGCTGGCGCTGGAAGGCCACTTCGCGCTGCCCGACGGCACGCGCGCGGCGCCCTCGTTCCAGCTGCTGCGCGAGCGCGTGGCGGCGTGCACGCCACAGTGGGCCGAGGGCATCACGGGCATCCCGGCCGCGCGCATCCGGCGCCTGGCGCGCGAGCTCGGAGAAACCGCGCTGCGGCACGACGACGCCCTGGACATCCCCTGGACCGATGCGTGGGGAACCGAACACGCCCGCGTGCCGCTGCGGCCCGTGGCCTTCCACGCCATGCGCGGGCTGGCGGCGCATTCCAACGGCTTCCAGACCGTGCGCGCGCTCACGCTGCTCATGAGCGTGCTGGGCACCATCGACGCGCCCGGCGGCTTCAGGCACAAGGCGCCGTACCCGCGCCACATCGTCCCCAACTACCGCGCCTTCAACGACCCGGACAAGCTGCGGCCCGACACGCCGCTGGACGCGCCGCCGCTGGGCTTTCCGGCCAGCCCCGAGGAGCTGGCGGTGCATGCCGACGGCACGCCGCTGCGCATCGACCATGCCTTCTCCTGGGCCTACCCGCTGGCGGTGCACGGGCTGATGCAGAACGTCATCGCCAACGCCGCGCGCGGCGACCCCTACCGCATCGACACGCTGCTGATCTACATGGCCAACATGGCCTGGAACTCCAGCATGGAGCCGCTGGAGGTGCGCAAGGCGCTCAACGCCCGGGACGACCAGGGCGAGCACGTCATTCCCTTCGTGGTGGTGTGCGACGCCTTCCAGAGCGAAACCGTGGCCTACGCCGACCTGGTGCTGCCCGACACCACGTACCTGGAGCGCCACGACGCGCTGAGCCTGCTGGACCGGCCCATCTCCGAGTTCGAGGGGCCGATGGACGCGGTGCGCGTGCCGGTGCTGCCGCCGCTGGGCGAGTGCCGCCCGTTCCAGGACGTGCTGGTGGAGCTGGCCGCGCGGCTGAAGCTGCCGGCCTTCACGTTGGCCGACGGCACGCCCAAGTACGGCGGCTACGCCGACTTCATCCAGCGCTACGAGCACCAGCCGGGCATCGGCTTTCTCATGGGCTGGCGCGGCGAGCGTGGCGACGCGCTGCGCGGCGCGCCCAACCTCCGGCAGTGGGAGGCCTACGCCCGCCACGACTGCGTGTTCCACCACCGTCTTCCAGCGGAGATGCAGTACCGCCGCAACTGGAACCGCGCCTACCTGGACTTTGCCCAGTCCATGGGCTGGCGCCAGCGCAACGACCCCATCCAGCTCGCCCTCTACGCCGACACGCTGCAGACCTTCAGGCTGGCGGCGCAGGGCAAGCGCCCGGGCCGGCAGCCACCGGACGCGCTGCGCGCGCGGGTGGCGGGCTGGTTCGACCCGCTGCCCTTCTGGGCGCCGCCGCTGGAGGAGCGCCTGGAGGACGCGCACGAGTACCCGCTGCACGCCATCACGCAGCGGCCGATGGCGATGTACCACTCCTGGGACTCGCAGAACGCCTGGCTGCGCCAGCTCCACAGCCACAACGCGCTGCACGTGCATCCCGCCACGGCGCGCGCCGCGGGCGTGGAGGACGGCGCCGTGTGCTGGGTGGAGAGCCGCTGGGGCCGGGTGCGGTGCCGCATCCGCTGCAGCGAGGCAGTGGAGCCGGGCACGGTCTGGACCTGGAACGCCATCGGCAAGGCGCCCGGCGCCTGGCAGCTGCCGGCCGATGCAGACGAGAGCCGCAAAGGTTTCATTCTCAACCACCTGCTGAGCGCGACGCTGCCCTTCGGCGAAGGGCGCATCGCCAACGCCGATCCCGTCACGGGCCAGGCTGGCTGGTACGACGTGCGGGTGCGGCTGCGTCCCTGCGCGCCCGACGAGGCGCGGGAGACCGCGCCGCAGGTGGCCGCGGTGCCCACGCCGCCGGGCGTGCCCGGCGTGGCGGCGGTGCGTGCCGCGTGGCGCACCCTGAGCGGCCGCCTGGCCGCGGGGAGGCGCGCATGAAGCTGGGACTGGCGCTTGAAGGCTGGTGGTCGTGGCTGCGGCGCGAGGCCGAGGTGCCGCTGGCGCCACCGGCCACGGCAGCACCGCGGCCGGTGGCTCGTTCGCCGCAGGCCGCGACCGCCGCGCGCAGCGAGACACTGGCGCGGCAGCTGGCGCTGGTGATCGACCTGGACGTGTGCGTCGGCTGCCAGGCCTGCGTGGTGTCGTGCAAGCAGTGGAACAGCGCCGGCGCCGCCGGGCTGCCGCCCGATCCCGGCGCCTGGGAGCCCTCGCCGCAGGGCACCTTCTTCAACCGGGTGCAGACCTGGGAGTCCGGCGCCTTCCCCGATACCCAGACGCTGCACCTGCCCAAGAGCTGCCTGCACTGCGAGGACCCGCCCTGCGTGCCGGTGTGCCCCACCGGAGCGAGCATCAAGCGCGCGGAGGACGGCATCGTGCTCGTGGACGCGGACAAGTGCATCGGCTGCAAGTACTGCAGCTGGGCCTGCCCCTATGGCGCGCGCGAGTACGACGAAGCGCGCGGCGTGATGACCAAGTGCACCTTGTGCGTGGACCGCATCCACGACCCGCTGCTGCCGGCCGAGGACCGCCAGCCCGCCTGCGTGAAAGCCTGTCCCACCGGCGCGCGGCTGTTCGGCGACGTGAAGGACCCGGACTCGGCCGTCTCGCGCGCCATCGCCGAGCGCGGCGGCTACGCGCTCATGCCGGAGTGGGAGACGCACCCGGCCAACCGCTACCTGCCGCGCCGCGGCGCGGGGGACGCGGCGTCCTGCGCGCCCGTGTCCACGCCTGCGCAAGACATGTCCGGGAGGCCCGAATGAACCCCTCGCTGTCCATCGTCGTCTTCACCACGCTGGCCGGCAGCGCGCAGGGCCTGGTGGTGGCCCTGGCGCTGGCGGTGCTGGCCGGCGCGGCGCCGTCCCCGGGCTTCATGTTGGCGTCGCTGCTGCTGGCCGAGGCGCTGCTGGGCGTGGCGCTGGGCGCGGCCTTCGCGCACCTGGGCCGGCCCGCGCGGGCGTGGCGCGCCGCGGCGATGTGGCGCAGCTCGTGGATGTCGCGCGAGGTCATCGTGCTGCCGGCCTTCATGGCGGTCACGGCGGCCTGGGCGCTGGCCGCGTGGCTGGAGTTTTCAACCACCGTCCAGGCGGCGCTGGCGCTGGCCGCCCTGGGGCTTTCGGCCTTGCTGTGGCTGTGCACGGGCATGGTCTACGCCTGCCTGCGCGTGGTGCGGGAGTGGGCGCACCCGCTGACGGTGCTGAACTACACCCTCATGGGCCTGGCCGCGGGCTGCGTGCTGGCCGGGGCGGTGGCGGCCGCGGCGGGGGAGGACGCCTTGGCCGCGGCGCTGCTGCCCTGGGCGCTGGGACTGACCGTGCTGGCCTGGGCCGGGCGCATCGGGGCGTTGCGGCGCAACGACGCGCTGGTGCCGCGCTCCACGCCGCAGTCCGCCACGGGCCTGCGCGGGACGCGCGTGGTGCAGCTGTCCATGGGCTTCACGGGCGGCAGCCACAACACGCGGGAGTTCTTCCATCGCGCACCGGGCGGCACCTTGCGGCTGGTGCGGCCTGCCTTCGTGCTGCTGGCCTTCAAGCTGCCCGTGCTGCTGCTGGCGCTGTGCTGGGCCGGCGTCTGGAGCGGCTTGTTCGCGTGGTGGCTGGCGGTGCTGCTGCAGAGCGCGGGCCTGCTGGCCGAGCGCTGGTACTTCTTCGCGCAGGTGCGCCACCCGCAGAACGTGTACTACCAGGCCGTGGCTTGATTCCAGTTCGCGACGGCCAGTGAAGTCATTCCGTCATGCCCGCGCAGAGCCTGCCCCCGCGTAGGCGGGGGCGGGCATCCACGTGGACCGGGATGCCGCTCGGAGTTCGTGGACACCCGCCTCCGCGGGTGTGACGGGATTCTTTAAGGCGGCGTCAAGAACTGGTATGAAACCGGGCAGACCCCGGGTCTGCCCACCCCGTTCAGGCCATCGTCGCCAGCCCCCGGTCGGGGGCCGGCACACGGTTGTGGTTCGCAACCAGCTTGGCTCCAATCCCGCGTGTTCGTTCTCCAATCAACCACACGGGAGAGAGTCGATGTCCGCCTTGCGTAGTGTTGGCGTTCCACGCACCGCCTTGTCAGTCGCCTGCCTGCTGGCCGGCACGGTCTGGGCGGCCGAGTCGCCGGACGAAGCCTTGTCCAGGCTGGAAGCGCTGCAGCGCGAGATCACGCTGCAGTCGCAGCGCCTGGAAGCCTTGCAGCAATCCATGGCGCAGGAACAGCGTCGGCTCAACGAGGTGCGCCAGGCCCTGGGGCTGCAGGTGCTGGAGGCCCAGCGCGGCGGCCAGGGGCAGGGCCAGCAGCCCGCGCCTCAGACCGCGCAGGCCGCCGCCGCCGCACCGCCCGCCCAGCCGGTCGGCCAGGCGCCGCGCGACGAGGGGCGCCCGGCGCAGGTGGCCCAGATCTTCGAGCAGCCCGGGGTGCTCACGCCGCGCGGCAGGTTCGTGCTGGAGCCCTCGCTGCAGTACGCCTACTCCTCGAACAACCGGGTGGCGCTGGTGGGCTACACCATCATCCCGGCCATCACCATTGGCGTGATCGACGTGCGGGAGGTCAAGCGCAACACCTTCACCGCGGCCCTGACCGGGCGCTACGGGCTGACCAACCGGCTGGAGATCGAAGGGCGGCTGCCGTATGCCTACCGCTCCGACGACAGCATCGCGACGGGGCTGTCGCCCGACACCAACGGGCTGCCCTTCAGCGCGTCGGGACGCGGCATCGGCGACGTCGAGCTGACCGCGCGCTACCAGATCACCGACGGTGGCGTGGACAAGCCCTACCTGGTTGGCAGCCTGCGCTACAAGAGCCGCACCGGCAAGGACCCCTTCGAGGTCGTCACGCGTCCGTTCAACACGACGCAGTTCGCGGGCTTCCAGGAGGAACTGCCCATCGGCTCGGGCTTCCACGGCCTGCAGCCCGCGCTGACGGCGCTGTTTCCCTCGGATCCGGCCGTGTTCTTCGGCACGATCAGCTACCTGCACAGCTTCGCGCGCGACGACGTGGTGGCGCAGTTCAGCGATGGGCCCCGACGCGTCGGCAAGGTGGCGCCGGGCGGCGTGTTCGGCTTCAACTTCGGCATGGGCCTGGCGCTGAACGAGAAATCGTCATTCAGCCTGGGCTACGACCACAGCTCGGTGGGACGGACCAAGGTCAACGGCGACAACAGCACCTCGCTGCGCTCGCAACTGGGCACGCTGATCCTGGGCTACTCCTACCGCTTCAATGCCGAGCGCAGTCTCAATGTCTCGCTGGGCGTGGGCGTCACGCGCGATACGCCGGACGTGACGCTCACGGTGCGCATGCCCTACTCGTTCTGACGGTTCGCCACCGGCAGCAACGCCGCGGCCCGTGAGGACCGCGGCGTATTCATTGGAGCCGGTCCCGGCTCAGCGCCGCAGCGAGTCGGTGATGGCGCTGCGCAGGTTGCGCTGCGCTTCGATGGATTTCAGCACGCCCAGGCTGTTGGCCGTGGCGTTGATGGTGGTCAGGGTCTGGATCTTCTGGCCGTCGAGCGTGTTCTGGATCACGGTGCCGATGGCCGCCGGCCCCAGGTTGCTCAGCACGGTGTTGCCGGCGCCGTTCTGGATCAGGGCAATGCGGTTGCCCACCTCGGGCAGGTTCATGGCGGCCGCCTTGCCGGCCGACAACGTGCCCAGCTCCGACAGGTTCAGGCTGGTCGTGGTGACCAGGTTGCCGTTGACGTAGACGGCCCGCTCGATCCCGAACGAGATCTTCAGCCCGCCATCGCCAATGAAGCCGCCGCGCATGGTGTCCAGCGCTGACTCGTCCAGTGCAACGAGGGTGCGCTGCGCCAGTTGCTGTTGCGCCGGTGCCGGCTCGGCCATGGCGGGCAGCGTGGGCGGTGCAGTCGCCGCAGCCGGCACGGCCAGCGAAGCCGTTGCGGACTCAAGCGGCACCTCGGCAGCGAGGTTTGGCGCGGGCGCTTGCGCGGCGGGCTCCGGCGCCGCGACGACGTGCGTCGCGGCCGGCGGGACCGCGGGGGCCGCCTGCGTGTCCGCGGGCATGAGCCCCAGGATCTGAAGCACCTGCCGCGTGGCGCCTGCCGTCTGGGTAACGGTGGCGGGCTCGCCGCTGGTGCCGGCCTGCGTGGAGGCGGCCGTCGGGGGCAGCACCGCGGTGGCGGACAGCATTTCAGTCAGCACGGACTGGCCAGGCGCCGGCGGCGCGGGCGCCGTGTCGGACAGTCCCAGGGCGCGCAGGATGGCCTGGGCCGCCAGCTGCGGCAGCGCGCCGGCCGCATCCGCGGGTTTCTCGTCGGCCCGCGCCAAGCGGTCCACGACGGCCGGTCCCACGCACAGCACGGTGGACAGCAGGACGAATCGGCTCAGGCAAGCGTTCATGGCGTGGTGGTTGGAGCTTCAGAAGTCCGAGGGGCCGTGGCGCGGCAGCACGATGCCGGCCAGTCCTTCGCGCTGTATGCCGTCCTGCAGCGACGCGGTGGGCGCGACGCGCCAGTCCGCCGGCAGGTTGAAGCGGGCGGTTTCGCGGCGGTTGGTGATGACGAACAGGATGCGGTTGAACCAGGCCTTCTCGAAGGCGGCCTGCGTCATGGCGCGGGTGCCGCCCGAGGGGTCGCCGACGAGCACCCGGCCGTTCCGCACGCCCTTGACGACGACGAAGTGGTTGTAGCCGTTCTCGTTGACCAGGGCGATGGCGGGAATGCCTTCCTGGCGCAGCGCGTCCAGCGGGGCCTCGAAGCCGTCGGCCGCGAAGCCTTGCTTTTCGAGGTAGCGCTTCATGTCCAGCAGCGAGAAGCCTTGCTGCCGGATCTTGGCCTGGTCGCCGTGGAGGAACATCTGCTCGAACACCGCCTGCTCCGTCACCGGCAGGCCGTAGTGGTAGGTCAGCAGCGTGGACAGCGCCGCCGAGCCGCAGCTGAAGTCGTACTGCTGCCGCACCGTGGCGCTGAACTTGGCTTCCTGGAGGCTGCGCACGGGCACGTTGAACGGCCCGCCGACCTGCACCGGCACATCGACGGTGCCGGCCTGGACCGAAGCGGCCCCGGCCAGGGACAGCACGGCCAGCACGCGGGCCAGACGGCGCTGGCCTGGGCAGGGCGGGAGCTTCATTTCAGCTGCAGGTTGACGATGGTGGCGTTCTGGATGAGCACGTTGTTGCCGCTGTTCTGGACCACCAGCGGCAGTCCGGCCGCGTTGGTGAAGGCACCGTCGCTGATCGTGTTGCTGCCCGTGGCCAGGTTCACGGCATGGTTGTCGGCGACGACGCCGTCGAGCTTCATGTCGTTGAGCGTTTGCGCACCGCCGCGGTTGGCCGCCAGCACCTCCGCCGCGACGGGCTTGGCCGAAAGCAGCGAGCCCGTGCGCTGAGGCGCCGGCGTGGCGCCGGCCGCGGGGATGGATGCCTGTGTTGGACCCGAAGCGGGTTCCAGCGCCCGTGCCGGGCCCATCCATGAAAGTGTCGCCAGCAGGGCCAGCGCGGTCACGGCCCTGGTTCTGAAGCCGTTGAGCATGAAACCTCCTGTTGCCGGATGGAGAGACGCCGCCGGGAGCGCGAGCCCCCGGCGGCACCCAAGGCTCAAGACCTCACTGACCCAGCCTCATGTTGGCCTGGACCGTCACCGCCTGCTGCACCAGCGCGCCGATGCCCGAGTTCTGGCTCAGCACCATGATGCCGGCGGCGCTCTGGGCCGTGCCGCTCATCGTGTTGGACATGTTGAAGGCCCCGGTCGTCACGGAGTGGCCGCCGCTGCTGCCGCCCGCGCCGCCCGCCGCGCCGTTGCCCACGCCGGCCTGGACCGTCACCGCCTGCTGCACCAGCGCGCCGATGCCCGAGTTCTGGCTC
>NZ_CALAOH010000096.1 GCF_937926365.1 uncultured Azohydromonas sp.
GGCCAAGAAGAAGCCGCTGGAAACCGTCAAGCCGGCGGACCTGGGCGTCGATGTCGCGCCCCGGATCAGGACGCTCAAGGTCAGCGAGCCGCCCAAGCGCGGCGCCGGCGTGAAGGTGCCCGACGTGGCGACCCTCGTCGAGAAACTCAAGAACGAAGCCAAGGTGATCTGACATGGCCGCACTCGTCATTGCCGAACACGACAACGCGTCCCTCAAGGGCGCGACCCTCAACACCGTGACTGCCGCAGCCGCTTGCGGCGGCGAAGTGCACGTGCTGGTGGCCGGCGAGAACGCCGCCGCCGTGGCCCAGGCCGCCGCCCAGGTGCAGGGCGTGAGCAAGGTGCTGCACGCCGACTCGCCCGCGCTGGGCAAGCAACTTGCGGAGAACGTGGCGGCGCAGGTGCTCGCTGTGGCACCGGCCTACAGCCACATCCTGTTCCCCTCCACCGCCAACGGCCGCAACGCCGCCCCGCGCGTGGCCGCCAAGCTCGACGTGGCGCAGCTCAGCGACATCACCAAGGTCCTGAGTGCCGACACCTTCGAGCGCCCGATCTACGCCGGCAACGCCATCGCCACGGTGCAGAGCGCCGACGCGGTGAAGGTCATCACCGTGCGCACCACGGGCTTCGACGCCGCGCCCGCCACCGGTGGTAGCGCCGCCGTTGAAACCATCGCAGCGGTGGCCGACAGCGGCAAGAGCGCCTTCGTCGGCCGCGAGCTGACCAAGTCGGATCGGCCCGAGCTGACCGCCGCGAAGATCATCGTCTCGGGTGGCCGGGCACTGGGCTCCGCTGAAAAATTCACGGAAGTGCTCACGCCGCTGGCCGACAAGCTGGGCGCCGCGCTGGGTGCCTCGCGCGCCGCGGTGGATGCCGGTTACGCCCCCAACGACTGGCAGGTGGGCCAGACGGGCAAGATCGTGGCCCCGCAGCTCTACATCGCCTGCGGCATCAGCGGCGCGATCCAGCACCTGGCGGGCATGAAGGACTCCAAGGTGATCGTGGCGATCAACAAGGACCCGGAGGCGCCGATCTTCAGCGTGGCCGACTACGGCCTGGAGGCGGACGTCTTTGCCGCCGTGCCTGAGCTGGTCAAGGCGTTGTGAGCATGAAGGCGGCGTACATCACCGGGCATGGCGGCAACGAGGTCGTCCTCGTGGGCGAGCGACCCATGCCTGAACGCCGCTCCGGTGAGGTGCTGGTGCGCATCCGTGCCGCCACGCTCAACCGGGTGGACCTGTACATGCGCGACAGCGGCGCGGGCATCACGCACCGGCTGCCGCAAATCATGGGCCTGGACGGTGCGGGCGTGGTGGAGGACGTGGATGCCAACGAGCCCCTGCTGCGCCCCGGCCAGCGCGTGCTGCTGCACCCGGGCATCAGTTGCGGCCGCTGCGAGTTCTGCGCACGCGGCGAGGGCGTGCTCTGTACCGGCATCGGCTACCTGGGTGAGCACCGTGACGGCACGCTGGCGCAGTACGTGGCGCTGCCCGCGCGCAACGTCTTTCCCATGCCCGAGGGCTTCAGCTTCGAGGAAGCCGCCGCCCTGGGCGTCAACCACCTCACGGCCTGGCGCATGCTGTTCAGCAAGGCGCAGTTGAAACCCTGGGAGACGGTGCTGATCTTCGGCATTAGTGGCGGGGTGTCGTTGGCGGCGCTGCAACTGGCGAAGTGGGCAGGCGCGCGGACCATCGTGACCTCGCGCGAGGACGCCAAGCTGCAGCGCGCGCTGGCGCTGGGCGCCGACCATGCCGTCAACGGCGCACGCGAGGACGTGGACAAGGCGGTGCTCGCGCTCACCGGCGGGCGCGGTGTGGACGTGGTGATCGAGAACGTGGGCGCGGCCGTGTGGGCCAGTGCCATGAAGTCCGTGGTGCGCGGCGGTCGCATCGTCACCTGCGGCGCCACCAGTGGCGACCAGCCGCCGGCGGACCTGCGCCGCATCTTCATCCGCCAACTGCAGATCCTGGGCTCCACGCTGGGCGACCTGCACGAGATGGCGCAGCTGCTGCAGGCGGTGCAGCGCGGCGGCATCCGTCCGGTGATCGACTCCACCTGGGCACTGGACGAGGTGCACGGCGCGCTGAGCCGGCTGGAAGCCGGGGCCCAGTTCGGAAAACTTGCCATCTCTTTGCCGCAATGAAGCACTACACCCTACATGACGGCGTCGCCGTCGTCACCCTGGACCAGCCGAGCGTCAACAGCCTCAGCCATGCGCTGCGCAGCTTCATCGTGCAGGCACTCGATGCAGCGCAAGCCGATGCGGCCGTGCGCGCCATCGTGCTGGCCGGCAATGCCAGGGCCTTCTCCGCTGGCGCGGACGTGTCCGAGCTGGGCACGCCGCGGCAGTTGGCCGAGCCGATCCTGCCCACGGTGCTGCAGCGGCTCGATGCCGCTGGCAAGCCGGTGGTGGCGGCGCTCGCCGGCGTTGCGCTGGGCGGTGGCCTGGAGCTGGCGCTGGCTTGCCACGCCCGTGTCGGGCTGGACAGTGCCGCGGTCGGGCTGCCCGAGATCAACCTGGGCCTGATTCCCGGCGCCGGCGGCACGCAGCGCCTGCCCCGCCTGGTGGGCGTGCCGGTGGCGCTGGAGATGATGCTCGGCGGCGCCCCGCGCAGCGCGCGCCAACTCGCCGACAGCGGCCTGTTCGAGCGTGTGGTCGCGAACGACGTGGTGGACGCGGCCTGCGCGGTGGCGCGCACCCTGGCCGCGCAGGGCGGCGTGCTGCCGCGTGTGCGCGACCGTCAGCCTGAGGCCGCGACGGTGGCGGCGCAGGTGGCCGCCGCGCGTGAGCAGCTCAACCCGCGCCAGCGTCTGCAGCCAGCCTACGCGGCCCTGCTGGAGGCGGTGGCCGCCTGCGCGCTGCCTTTCGAGCAAGGCCTGCAGCGCGAACGCGAGCTGTTCCTGTCGCTGGTGTCCACCACCGCGGCGCAGGCCTTGCGCTACCAGTTCAAGGCCGAGCGTGAGGCCACGCGGCTGCCGCCGCAGTTCCAGGCCGAGCCGCGCGCAGTCGAGGCAGTGGCCGTCATCGGCGCCGGCACCATGGGCACGGGCATCGCCATCTGCGCCCTCGACGCGGGTCTCTCCGTGCTGCTGCTGGAGCAGGGCGGACAGGCCCTGGAGCGTGGTACGCAGCGCGTGCACGAGCACTACGCCGGCCGGGTTGCGGCCGGCAAGATGGCGCAGGGCGCGGCCGAGGCCGCCCAGGCGCGGCTGAAGGCTACGCTGGACTGGGCCAATCTGGCGGGCGCCGACCTGGTGATCGAGGCCGTGTTCGAGGACCTGGCCGTCAAGCGGGACGTGTTCCGCCGGATCGACGCCCATGCGCGGCCCGGCACGGTGCTGGCGAGCAACACCTCCTACCTCGACCTCGATGCCATCGCCGCGGCCACGGCACGTCCCCAGGACGTGCTGGGCCTGCACTTCTTCAGCCCGGCCAACGTGATGAAGCTGCTGGAGGTGGTGCGCGGCGCGCACACCGCGCCGGACGTGCTCGCCACCGGCATGGCGCTGGGCAAGCGGCTGAAGAAGATGCCCGTTTTGTGTGGCAACGCCTTCGGTTTCATCGGCAACCGCATCTACAACGCCTACCGCAAGCAGTGCGAGTTCATGCTGGAGGACGGTGCCTGGCCGGAGGACGTGGATGGCGCGCTCACCGCGATGGGTTTCGCGATGGGACCGTTCACGGTGGCCGACCTCTCCGGGTTGGACATCGCCTGGCGCATGCGCAAGGCCCAGGCCGCCACGCGCGATCCGCGCGAGCGCTACGTGGGCATCCTCGACGAGCTGTGCGAGCAGGGCCGGCTCGGCCGCAAGAGCGGCGCCGGCTACTACGCCTATCCCGACGGCAAGCAGGCGTCCACCACGGATGCCGTCGTGCGCTCGCTCATCGAGAAGGCCAGCGCGCAGCGCGGCATCACGCGTCGGCCCCTGGATGCCGCCACCATCCAGCGCCGCGCGCTGCTGGCGATGATCAACGAGGCCGCGCTGCTGATGGCCGAGGGCGTGGCCGCGGGCGCCAGCGACATCGACGTGGTGCTGGTGCAGGGCTACGGCTTCCCGCGCTGGGAAGGCGGCCCCGTCTTCTGGGCCCGCCAGCAAGACCGCTCCACGCTGGAGTGCGAGCTGCGCGAGCTCGCCGCCGGGGCCGGCCCGACCCAGCGGGTGGGCGACCTGGCGCTGCTGCTGGGATGAGCGCCAGCCCGTCATTGCCTGCGCGCTGATCGGCATCTACCGCCACGAGTTCGTCAACAGCGCCGTCATCGACGGGCTGATGCGCGTGCAACTCGACGCCGGCGTGCCGTCTTCTCCACCGTGCTCATGCCGTGCAACTTTCAAGACCACGACGAGCACCGCGGTTTCTTCGCCGCGCACTCCGTAAAGAAAGGTGAGGAGGTGACAAGCGCTGCGCCGGCGACGCCGCGCAGCTCGCGCCAGCTCGGCGCGCTCGCGCGCTGACGCTGGAGGCACTCGTGAAGTAAGCTGCCGCCGCGGCCAAGCACTGAGGAAGTTTTCAAGAAGCAAAGACCGCCCTCAGAGAATTGCAGCCACTGACACGAGGACAGGAACATGGAAATTCGAGATCAGTCCATCATTAGGAGTTGGCACGCTCACGTGTATTTCGATTCAAACAGCCGATCCGAGGCTTGGTCACTGCGCGAGATGATTGAATCCGAACTTGCCGATCAAGTGGAAATCGGCCGCTTTCACGAAAAACCAGTGGGTCCGCACCCTATGTGGAGCTATCAATTGGCGCTTTCGCCGTCGCACTTCTCTCAGGTAATGAGCTGGCTCGCGTTGAACCATGGCACATTGGATGTGTTCGTGCATCCGAACACGGGCGACGAATTGCGTGATCATCGAGACTCGGCGCTTTGGCTGGGCAGGTCCCATGAGCTCAATTTGGCAGCTCTCGCCCGTCAACAGATCTAATACCGTTCAGCCATCGCCTCCCAAACTCCAGCTCAAGCAGCCTTCCCCTTGGATTGGACTTCGGACTGTTATTGCCAGCCGAGCGGCTTATTGGAAGCTGTGCGTGGTGGAGCATCAGATGGGTGCCTTTGCTGCAGGATATTTCGCTACGGCTGCGCGCCATCGTGATGCGCAAATTTAATGTTGGAAACGCGCCGATTCAGACCAAAGGCCCAGCCACTGTCAAGACAAAATTGAAATGTCGCATTGGCGGCCAAGTAGATGTCGCATGGCCGGCAATGGCGGGTCAGGCGTCTTCTCGCGGGCTTGTTGAGTGGCGGTTTGCAGGTAGTCAACCGTGAAGCGCGCTGGGAGCGCTGGGTACCTGGAGCGGGCTTGCCCTGGCGCAGCGGTGCGCCGGCGTGGGTGCGCGAAGGCGTACTGGGCCTCTTGATTGCTAGCCAGTGGCGGGCTGGTTGCGCCCGCAAAATCCACGGATGAGCTTTCTCAGAATGCCTGTCCTGCGCCGGCTGCAACGCTGGTCGGCGCAGAGCGGCGGCTCGCTCAAGCTGCGCACGACGCTCTCCGGCATCGTGGCCCTGATCCTGGGCATCCTGCTCACCACGGTGGTGCTGGTCCAGCGTGCCGAGCGCGACACGCTGGCCAGCCGCAGGGACAGTGAGTTGCACGAGGCCGCCCACACGGCGGCGGTGCTGTCCAGCCGCATGGTGGAACTGCAGCAGGCGCTGCGCCTGGCGGCCGGGCAGATCGATGCGTCGTGGCTGCACGACCGCGCGGCACTGGAGCGATTCCTGATGACCCAGGCAGTGCTGCGCAACCTGTTCGGCAACATCTTCGTCGCCACGCCGGACGGGCACGTGAGGGCCTATGCCGAGCGTGATGGGGTCCATGCGCCCGCCATCAACGTGCGGGACCGCACCTACTTCCAGCAGACCCTGGCCGAGGGCCGGCCCGTCGTGTCAGAGGCGTTGGACAGCCGCGTCGTGCCCGAGCCCGTGGTGGTGCTGGCTCATCCACTGCAGGGAGCCAAGGGCGTTGACGGCGTCATCGGCGGGGCATTGCGGCTGGTGAGCGGCGACCTGATGGCGCACGTGCTGCATTACCAGGGCCCCGATGACCAGAGCGCGCTGCTGGTGGTCAGTGACCTGCAGGGCCGCATCCTGGCCCATCCCGACCCGAGCCTGGTGCTGCAGCCGCTGGAGCGCGAGCCGCGGCTCGAAGGCGCGTGGGCCGGCTGGGAGGCCATGCGCTCGCCGCTGGAGCCTGCCGGCATCACGGTGGAGGTGCCCGGCGCGGTGGTGTCGGTCGCGGCCGTCTCGGGCCCGCAGTGGCTGGTGTGGCGGGTGCTGCCCGAGGAGAATTTGCTTGGCCCATTGCACCAGGCGCGCCGCCAGGCGTTGGACTGGGCCGCCGTGATAGTGCTGCTGGCCAGCCTGGTGTTGCTGCTGCTCACAACGTGGCAACTGCGCCCGCTGCGCGCGCTGGCACGCCGGGCGCAGCGCCTGTTCGACACGGGCGTCGATCCGCACGCCGGCTGGCCCGAGGCCGGTGGCGAGATCGGCCATCTCACCCGCGTGCTGCGCCATGTCGGCGCCGAGCGGGTCCAGTTGGAAGCTTCCAATGCCGAGCTGATGAAGCGGCTGCAGTCGGTGATGGCCGCCGCGCCGGTGGGCATCGCGTTCACGCGTGCGCAGCGCTTCGAGCTTGTCAATGCCGAGCTGTGCCGGCTGCTGGGCTACCCGGCGCAGGCGCTTTCGGGCGCCGCCGTGGCCGGGATCGGGTTGCCACAGCAGGCGCTGGACAGCCTGCTGCGTCGCGTTGGCCGCGCATTGCACGTCGGCCGCCCTTACCGGGGTGAATGGCAGCTGCGGCGAGCCGACGGCAGCACGTTCTGGGCCGAGATCAGCGCCCAGGCCGCGAACCCGGCCGACACGGCACAGGGCCTGATCTGGACCGTCGTGGACATCGATGCCCGGGTGGCTACCCGCACGCGGCTGCAATGGAGCGCCCACCACGACCCCCTCACCGGGCTGGCCAACCGCGCCGCCTTCGAGCAGCGGTTGCACCAGGTCTTTGGTGCACGGCCGCGCTCCATGCCCGCGGCACTGGTGGCCATCGACCTGGACCACTTCAAACCCATCAACGACAGCGCCGGCCACGCCGCGGGTGACGCCATGCTCAAGGCCGTGGCCACGGCCATTTGCTCGTGTGTGCGCGCGGGCGACCTGGTGGCGCGCCTGGGCGGCGACGAGTTCATGCTGCTGCTGGAGCGCTGCCCGGGCGAGCGCGCCCTGCCGATTGCCAATGCCGTGTGCGCGGCCGTGGCCGGTATCGAGCTGCCGTGGGAAGGCCGGACGTTGCGCGTTGGGGCCTCCGCAGGCGTGGCGGCGCTGCAGGCGGACATGACGGAAGTGGCGCACTGGCTGCGCGCGGCCGACCGCGCTTGCTACGACGCCAAGGGCGCCGGCCGTGGGCGGGCTCGCGCGGCCGGTCCGCCGGCGAGCGAACCGTAACGCCGTGCCGATGCCAGGTCGGTATCGGCATCAACCATCGAGGATGCCCTGGCGTTACGCGAATCCGCCGGGCCACCACCGCGTTGGCCCCGACGGGTATCCCGCACCCCATTGAAGCCTGAACAGGCCCAGCACGCTGCCGAGTTGGGGGCAGCGACTGTGCGAAACGCTCGACACGGAAGCGCATGGTGCCGCGGAAGTTGATGTGGCCGAAGCCACTCGCTCGCCATACGCAATAAAGAAAGCTATTCGGAACGAATCCCGTTGCCAAGCGGGTCGCTTTCGCGATCGATGCCTATGAGCCTCGAGATGCGCACAGGCGAGCTCGCGAGTTTCTCGACTTCATGCAGCAGGTTCCGGTCTGTCATGGTGGCCCGCGCACGCAACCTGACGTACTCGGCCCACGACGCAAGGATGAATCGTTCGACGAAGACGCCGTCTTCCCCCAAGTTGCGAAAGACGCGCCAACTGATGGCTCCATTGCGCCGGCGTACGGGTTCAACGGTGTGAATGGCGCGGAGAAACGCTTCACGGTGCTCGACATCGATGCGGTATTCGAGCTGGATCAGGACCGGGCCGTCCTTCGGTCCGGGCTCGACGGCAATGGCCAGTTCCGGTAACTGCGCTCCCGGGGTGACATCTGCCTCGTTGCCCATCGCCACCCGTGCGCGGCGGCTGATGGCCAGCAGCAGGAGCATGGTGATGGCGGAGCTCACCAGCGCGGCCTGAGTTCCGGCTGCCGAGGCCACCGCACCCCACAAGGCGCTGCCGAAGGCAAGGCTCGCCTGGTTGGCGACGAGATTCACTGAGACGGCCCGCGCCCGAACCCAGGCCGGCGCGCTGCTCTGGGTGCCGGCCGAGAGTCCCGCCAGTACGCAGACCCATGCCGTGCCGCATGCAAAAGCCGCCAGGATCGCGACAGCAACGACATCGATGACCGCCAGCAAGGCGATGGCACCCAGCCACAGCATCGTTCCTGCCGTTACGACAGCGTTCAGCGATCTGCGCTGCAGCTGTCCTGGTATGGCCAGCGCGCCTGTAATTGCGCCGGCGCCGAAACCGGCCGAGAGCAGGCCAAAGCCACCGGCTCCGAGTTGGAGCTGGTCGCGCGCGATCACGGGAAGCAACGCCCAGAATGCCGCAGCACACAGGCTGAAGCTGACATTGCGAACCACCAGCGTGCGCATTGCCGGCGAGTGTCGGGCGAAGCGCAGGCCGCTCAAGACGCCAGACAACACCGTTTCCGGCACCCCGGGCAGCGCGCGCTCGCGCTTCTTCATCCGATAGACCGCGACGACCATCAGGATGAAGCACAGCGAGCTGGTGAGCAGCGCGCTGCCCGAGCCGATCCAGGCGGCCATACCCCCGGCGAGTGCAGGCCCGATTGCGCGTGCAACGTTGAATGCGACCGCGCCCAAGGCCACCGCGCGCGGCAGATCCTCTCTGGACACGAGGTCGTTGATGCTGGAGGCCTGGGCCGGAAGGTACAAGCACAGGCCGACGCCGACCAGGAAAGTCAGCGCAAGCAGCAAGGCCGGGTGGGCGAATCCAGCGAGCGTTGCTGCGCCCAGGATGGCGGTGGATGCCAGCAACAGGCATTGCGTTGCAAGGATGAGCCGGCGCCGGTCCACGATGTCGGCCAGCGCGCCGGCGATCAAGCCGAACAAGAGTGCCGGCGCGGTACTTGCCGTCTGCACCAGGGCCACCATCAGCTGGGACGGCGTCAACGTGGCCATCACCCAGGAGGCGATGGTCGTCTGCATCGTGTAGCCGAGTGCCGTCCCTATGGAGCCGAGGTAGAAGAGCCGGAACTGGGCATGCCGCAGCGGTGACGCCTCGAACAACCGCGATGCTGAGGAGGCAAGGAATGGTTTCACGCAGGCAGTCTAACCATCGCACAAGCAGCGGTCGTGCGGGCGGACGGACGGGCTTGCCAAGGCTGTAACGGCCGGGCCGGTGCGGCAGAGGGCGCCGCAAGGCGCGGACCGGGGCGAAGGCACGGTCACGCTGAAGGCCCGTCCATGTAGGCCAGGATTGGCCTGGGGCGCACCGAAGGGCCGCAGCAGCGCCCCTGCCGGCCACGGGCATTGACGCGCAGCAGCTGCCGCTTGGCCTGTGCGAAGGCGTGCATGGCGTCGGTGCCGGCAAGGCCGACCGTCGCCGCGCCGGCATACTCGTGCCTTGATGTCATTCCTGCACTCGGAAACCTTCGCTCCTCTTCGCCACTCGGTCTTCAGGATGCTGTGGCTAGCCTGGCTGGCCGCGAACCTGACGATGTGGATGAACGACGTCGCGGCCGCCTGGCTGATGGCGCAACTCACCAACAACGCCACCCTGGTAGCGCTGGTGCAGGCAGCTTCCACGCTGCCCGTCTTCCTGCTGGGTCTGCCCAGCGGCGCCCTGGCCGACATCGTGGACCGGCGCCGCTACCTTGCCGTCACTCAGCTCTGGATCGCCAGCGTTGCGCTGGTGCTGGCCGTTTCGTCGGTGGCCGGCTGGCTCAACGCCTGGAGCTTGCTGGCACTGACTTTTGCCAACGGCATCGGACTGGCGATGCGCTGGCCCGTGTTCGCCGCCATCGTGCCGGAGGTGGTGTCGCGCCAGCACCTCCCGGCAGCGCTGGCACTCAACGCGATCTCCATGAACGCCTCGCGCGTGGTGGGTCCGATCGTGGCTGGCGCTTTGCTTGCCGGGGCCGGCAGTGCGGCGGTGTTCGCGCTCAACGCGCTGCTGTCAGCCACAGCCTTCATCATCATCCTGCGGTGGCGCCACACGCCGCAGGCCAGCTCGCTGCCGGCAGAGCGGCTGCTGGGTGCCATGCGCGTGGGCCTGCAGTTCGTGCGCCAGACACCGGCGCTGCGTGCGCTGCTGGTGCGCACGGTGCTGTTCTTCGTTCAGTGCACCGCGTTGATTGCGCTACTGCCATTGCTGGCCAGGCGTTTCGGCACAGGTGCCAGCACGTTCACGCTGCTGCTGGCCGCGATGGGCGTGGGCGCGGTGGCTGCCGGTGTCGTGGTGCCGGCGCTTCGCCGGCGGTGGTCTGCGCAACGGGTGACAGCCATTGGGATCACGTTATATGCGGGGGCCAGCGTGGCCATGGGCGTCGCACCGAGCTTGTGGGTGGCCGTGCCGGCGATGGTGGCGGCCGGCATGGGGTGGCTCTCCACGGCCAATACCTTGATGGTGTCGGCACAGCTGGTGCTCCCGAACTGGGTACGTGCACGAGGCATGGCCGTGATGCAGGTCGCCACGATGGGCGGCACTGCCGGGGGTGCATTGCTGTGGGGCCAGGTCGCCACCTGGAGCAGCGTGCCGGTGGCTGTGGCCGCCTCGGCCCTGGTGGCGCCTGTGCTGCTGGGCGTCATGGCCCGGTGGGCCGTGCGCGTGCCGGGCGACGAGGAGGTGCAGCCCTCCCCGCCTCGTGCCACGCCCACTGCGGCGTTCGATGTCGACCCGCTGGCCGGGCCCGTGATGGTGACGGTCGAGTACAACATCGAGCCTGAGCGCGCTTCGGATTTCATAGCCGTCATGGAAGCCACGCGCCAGGCACGGCTGCGGCTGGGCACGCTGCAGTGGAACCTGCTGCGCGACAGTGCCGACCCAACCCGCTACGTCGAATGCTTCGTGGACGAGAACTGGGCAGAACACCTGCGGCGCTTGCAGCGCTTCACGGTTGCGGACGCACAGCTACGGGACCAGCGCTTGTCGTTCCACACGGCCGCCGAACCACCTGTGATACGTCGGCTTATTGGGGCCGGCGCGGCCCACGGTTGAGCAACTTTCTGGGTTGCGATGAGAGGTCGAGTCCGGGTTGCCGAACGCACGCCCAGGGGGGATGAGGCCTGCGACTCCCATGGCACGCTCAAAGGCATGCCAGACACTTTCGATCCCCGGCCACCTCAGGAGTTGCCTGCCTTCTATGACAAGTTTGCAGCGCGGTATTGCGCGCACGGCGTGCGCTTGTTCGGCTTTCGATTGAGGTGGATCGCCTACCGCAGCGAGGAACTGGATCGGGGTATCGAGCGTGCGGTGCTGGACTTGGCCTGGGGAGAAGAAAACGTCACCCGGCAAGTCCAATTCGTTGCGCGCGCCCTTGAGGAAGTCCAGGGTGCATTCGCACTGACCTTCGTGGAGGTAGGGTGCAAGAGGATGCTGTGGGGCGCAGACGATGAGCTGATGAAGCCGGCGGTGCTGCGGATTTCGATGTGGCGCACCGACCACCCGTGCGGACTGATCGGCCACATCGAGCTGGATGCCGAGGGCCGGCCCACAGGCGCAGCGCAGGCGCCGTTGCCGCTGGTGCGCATGGGCGGCTGAGCCAGCCGGCACAACCTGCCCGTAGCACCGGACCTGCTGCAGCGCAACTTCAGCCCCACGGCACCGAACCAGGCCTGGACCAGCGACCGCGTGGGCGCCCTGCTCGGACACGCCGGCCTCACCACGCGCAATACGTGCACGCGGAATCGCACCGCGTGGCGGAGGAGATGAAGAAGTTCTGGAGGCAACTGGCCTGGTCCAACATCGATCAGAGACGCGTGACACAGTCACCACATGCTCACCGCCCCGAAAAGGAGGAATGGCGTTCAGAAAACCGTCCAGGCCGTGCTTCAAAAAATCAGGCGCTGGGAGGCAGAACAGGCGGTGCAGAGGTTCAACGCTCGGTCTCCCAAAAAAAGAGCACTTTCCGCGCTGGAGTCAATGGACCCGCTCCAAACAAGGCCAGCCAAATTTTCACGTACGGCCTGGAGCCAATGGTGCTACATTAATTCACTGGCGCTTGCAGCGGGTGTCCTTGCAAAAGGTCATTTTCGATGCGGCGCCCGGATCACGAGTTGATCTCCCTCCTGCTCCAGAGCTGCTGATTGCTTCGGCGATCTCAACGTTCTGGTTGCCCTTGGCTCGCAGCGAATACCCCTGCCAGCTTGGCGCCCGGACCGAGTTCATCCGCCGCCTGTGCGTGCGCCTTGCACGCCACTTCAGTCAGACCCGGCTGGCCCCAATGAGGGCCGTGCCGCCGAAAGCCTCTCATCAATAAATCTTTGCGGGTCGGCAAGTACCTTGTCTCCCCTTTGACCCGACATCTCGGGCCCAACCGTTACGCCGCCTCCGTTTCAATTCGCAGCGGCTGCGGCAGCGCCACCCACGACCGCGTCATGCGCTTCGTGCCGGAATTCGACTCCGGCGAAGCCGCCCTGCACTACGCCACCGCTCAAGGACTGGACTGGATCGGCCGTGCCCTTGCCAGCCAGACCCGGGCCGGCGCTGCCCGGATTTCCCACCCTTTACACATACTGGAGTAATTCCATGGCCAAGGAAGAACTGATCGAAATGCAGGGCGTGGTCGGCGAGGTCCTGCCCGACTCGCGTTTTCGCGTGAAGCTGGAAAACGGACATGAACTGGTGGCCTACAGCGCCGGGCGCATGAAGAAGCACCACATCCGCATCCTGGCCGGCGACAACGTTTCGCTGGAGCTCTCGCCCTACGACCTGAGCAAGGGTCGCATCACGTTCCGGCACCTCGAACGCCGAGGACCGCCCCCGTCGGGCCAGCAGCGCAGGCGTTGATGCTCCAGGCCGCAGCGACAACCCATGACATTGGCTTTCTGGCAAGGAAGCTGATCCACCGCACCAGCCAGAGCTGGGGCCTTTCCACTTTTCTCCCCCATCCCAACAAGGATTGACGACATGACGACTGAAACTGGCACCGTGAAATGGTTCAACGAAGGCAAGGGCTTTGGCTTCATCGCGCCTGACAACGGCGGCAAGGACCTGTTCGCCCATTTCAAGGAAATCAAGGGTAGCGGCTTCAAGACGCTCGCCGAAAACCAGCGTGTGGAATTCGAAGTCACGCAGGGCCAGAAGGGCCCGCAGGCTTCCAACATCCGCACGCTGTAAGCCACGGCATCCCCTGTTTGCCAACTGATTCCTACAAGGATTGACGACATGACGACCGAAACCGGCACCGTGAAATGGTTCAACGAAACCAAGGGCTTTGGGTTCATCACGCCTGACAACGGCGGCAAGGACCTGTTCGCCCATTTCAAGGAAATCAAGGGCGGCGGCTTCAAGACGCTCAGCGAGAACCAGCGCGTGGAATTCGAAGTCACGCAGGGCCAAAAGGGCCCGCAGGCTTCCAGCATCCGCACGCTTTGACCATAGCTCGTGCACGGCTTCCGGGGTCATTCTCGTGGCTTCCTGAACGCGAGCGACTCGACCGATCGCACCGTGGAACCGCCGGGATCGCTTGCGGCACCCCGTGTTTCCCAACTGTTTCCACAAGGATTGATACATGACCACCGAAACCGGCACCGTGAAATGGTTTGATGAACCCAAGGGTTTTGGCTTCATCACGCCTGACAACGGCGGCAAAGACATGTTTGCCCACTTCAGCGAAATCACGAGCGGCGGTTTCAAGACACTCGTCGAGAACCAGCGCGTCGAATTCGAGATCACTCAGGGCAGGAAAGGCCTGCAGGCTTCCAATATCCGGGTGCTGTAACGACGGCCCGGGCTCGCCCCGCAGGGTGTTGCCTGCAAACGCCCTGAACGCCAATGTCCTGGCGGACGCAGTGCACCAGCGCCGGCTGTACCTGGTGACGAGCCGAGTCAGGCAGCCGTTTCAGCCGCGCGGGGCAACAGCGCGGTGAAGGTGGTGGCGCCGTTGGCGGATGCAACCGTCACCATTCCGCGGTGCGCACGCGCGATCTCGCGGACGATGAAGAGACCCAGGCCAACGCTGTGTGCTCCTTCCTGCGTGCCTTTGCCGCGTGTCATGGGGTCGAACAGGTGCGGCAGCAACTCCGCGGCGATGACAGGCCCTTCGTTGCCGACGGCGATCGAGAAGGTCCCGTCGTTGATGGCCGAAGTCACGACGACGGGCTTGTCCGGCGCGCCGTAGGTGATGGCATTGGCGACCAGGTTGCCGACCATCTGGACCAGGCGGTCACTGCTGGCGACGCAGGCGCCGCGTCCGCGCTGCTGGTGCACGATGCTGCGCCCCTCGAACGCGAGCCGCAGATCCTCGACGCTTTCTGCCACCAGCGCATGAAGGTCGATCGGCTCCAGCTGGACTTGCAGCCCGTTGCCCAGCCGCGCCTGGGTGAAATCGAGCAGGTCCGCGATCAGCCGCGCGGCACGCAAGGTCGATGCGCTCAGCCTGCCCAGCGCCCGCAGCTGGTTGGACGACAGCTCGCCCATGCCGATCAGGTGGGCGCTCATGCGGATCACCGACAGCGGGTTGCGCAGGTCGTGGCTCACGATGGCCATCATCTGCTCCGCGAACAGGGCGCGGTCCTCGGCTACCGTCTTCTGCCGGTCGCGCTCTTCCTGGGCCACGGCCAGCGCCCGCTGCGCCTCCTGATGCCGCGCGAGCAGCTCCTCGGCGCGCTTGCGCTCCAGCAGCAGCTCTTTCTCGTACTTGTGGCGGTCGTGGGCGAGAAACACGGCCAGCTCGTGCCACGTGCCATTCGCGCTGCTGCGCCGCACGGCGTTGAATACCATCGGCAACGGCCGGCCGTCACGATGCAGCACGTCGAGCTTGACCTCGGCAACCGAGCCCTGCATCGCGAGCAGCGGCGTCCAGTGTGTCTGGTGAAAGATGCGCCCGCCCATGCTGAGCAGGTCCTGCACCTTGACGCGCCCGAGCAGTTCCTGGGCCTCACGGCCCACCCAGGCGCAGAAGGTGTGGTTGACGCGCAGGATGACACCGTCGGTTGAAGTCACCAGCAGGCCACAAGCGGCGTTCTCGTAGAGGGACTCGACATCCGCCTTCGGCAGTGCGCCGGCAGTCTCGCGCTGCTCCATGCTCAGTCCGACACCAAGCCCAGGAACTCGTTGATGGCGCTCGTGCTGGCACACGGCGCACTCAGGTGCGGGCAGTGGCCGACGTTCTCGACCACGCGCAGCGTGGCGCGCGGCAGCGCACGGCACATGTATTCGCCAACCGCCCTCGGAGCGATCAGGTCGTCACTGCACTGCAGGATGAGCGTGGGGGTCTGCAGCCGGTGCAGGTCGGCGCGGCTGTCGGACAGGAACGTCACCCGGGCGAAGTGCTTGGCGATCTCGGGATCGGTGCGGCAGAAGCTGTTCGTCAGCTCGGCGCCCAGCGCCGGCTGGTCGGGTGCACCCATGATGGCCGGTGCCATGGTGCTGGACCAGCCGAGGTAGTTGCTCTCCAGCGTCTCCAGGAGGGCGTCGATGTCCGAGCGGGTGAAGCCGCCCACGTAGGCGCCGTCGTTGATGTAGCAGGGCGACGGCCCGATCATCACCTGTGCCGCGAATCGCCCTGGCGCCTCGAGATCCGCCAGCATGCCGATCATGGCGCTCACCGAATGACCCACGAAGACGACCGGCCCCGTTGCGAACTGCTCCGCGATCTCCAGCACATCGTCCGCATGGCCTTGGAGGGTGTCGTACTTGGCGCGGTCATAGGCCGCAAGGTCGGACAGGCCGCTGCCGACCAGATCGAACAACACGATCCGGAAGCGATCCTGAAAAGAGGGCGTCATCAATCGCCACATGTTCTGGTCGCAGCCAAAACCATGCGCAAACATCATGGTCGCCGGTCCCTCGCCCATCACATGAACGTTGTTCCTTCGTCGCACATCCATGCCTGTCTCACGCCTTTCGCTGCGCTGCCGGAAAAGGCGCGTTATCTGGAACAACCGCTACAAGGCGTCGCCATGCACCATCTGGCGCAGCGCGGCCATGACCTGCTGAGGTGTCGCAGGATAACCAGCCAGCGCAGGGCGTGAATGCACGATGGACATTACGGCCTGCCGCTCTTCCCAGGACGCGCAGCGACAGACCTCTGCCAGCGCGTCACCAGGAAACTGTGCATCGGCAAGCTGCACCGCCTGCTCGATCAGCGCCACTGCCCGGAGCGTGTGCATGATGTTCCTTCCCGGCGTCATTACCGAACCAGGCTCATTGTGCAGTGCAACATGCCATCCAGAGCCATGCACGGCGCGCCATGACCTTTGATTCGCGTTTATGCAACACCGTCATGAAGCTGGCGGTCGGTGTGCCGCTTGGTAGGGGAGACGGTTCCCGGGTGCTGTTGCATGCTTGGTGGTCCACCAACCACCGTGAGCCACCGCCGCCTATGTCCCCTGACGAACTACGCGCCCACTTCGCGGCGCAAGCGCCCACCGAGATCCCGAGCTGGTTCCAGCCGGCCATGGATCACCTGTCGGTACCCTCGCTTCCCGAACGCACCTCGGACGACAAGCGGGACAACGCGGCCGTGAAGGTCTGGTCCGATCAGAAGAACCAGGCCAATTTGCAGCGTGAGCAGTACCGGTACTTCACCTGGCGCTGGTACTACGCCGACCAGATGTTGGCACACGCCGGAACAGAGATCAGGCTGCAGCCGCACTCCTGACCTGATGCCACCGGGCAGCGGTACCGCATCACCGCTGCTACCGGCCGGCGCTGCAGTGCACGGCCGTTGCAGCCATGCCCGGCGCCGTTGTGCGTGCGGCACACACTCACAAGCACAGGTTTGGCAACCTGCAGCGCCCGGGACACGAAGCACGATCAGGCTTCGCTGTTGTGGACGAAGTAGTCGGGCAACTCGGGACCCCAGAGGTAGAGCGAGTCCTCTGGCGGATGGTCGCCGGCTTGCCAGGTCATGCCCATGGGCACGAAATCCATGCCCGCCGAATACTCGGCAAAGGAACCCCAGGGATCGCGCACATAGTGGAAATAGTTGGAGCCCAGCACGTGGCGCCCGGTGCCCCAGCCCTCCTTGTAGCCGGCATCGCGCATCTGCTCGGCGCCGCGGCCGACCTCGTCCACGTCGGCGACATCCCAGGAGCTGTGGTGCCAGCCCCGTGCCGTGCTGGCGACGAAACTGGCTCAGCGGGCAGCCGAAGTTCGCCGCAAGCGCTCCGCGGCCGGTGATACCGCGAATCGGGAGTCCAGCTCAGCGCGAAACATCAACCACCACGCGCCCACGAACCTCCCCTGCCAGAATAGCCTTGGCCCATTTCGCCAAGTCGGACATCGGCACAACCGTGGTGATGGTTTCCAGTGCATTGGGCGCCAAGTCACGGGCCAAGCGCTCCCAGGCGGCCAAGCGCTTGTTCATGGGCGCCATGACGGAATCCACGCCCAGCAGAGCCACACCGCGAAGTATGTGAGGCAACACCGTACCCGGAAGGTCGGGGCCTCCAGCCAGGCCGCACGCAGCCGCTGCTGAACCGTACTCCATCTGTGCGAGCAGGTTGGCCAAAGTAATGCCTCCCACCGAATCAACGGCCCCGGCCCAGAGTTCCTTTTGCAGCGGACGCAGCGGAGCCTGTAGAGCGGCTCGGTCCAGAAACTCGGTCGCGCCCAGTCCCTGAAGATAGCCGTGCGTTTCTGCCCGGCCGGTGGATGCCGTTACCTGGAAACCGGCTTTCGCAAGCAATGCCACTGCGATCGAACCCACGCCGCCGGCTGCGCCGGTCACCAGCACCTTGCCTTGGCCCGGCTTGGCATGACCCCAGCGCTCCAGGGCATCGACACACAGCGCTGCCGTGTAGCCGGCCGTACCGATGGCCATGGCCTGCATCGGCGTGAACGCGTCGGGCAGCCTTACCAGCCACTCGCCCTTGACACGCTGAAAGCGCGAGAACCCGCCCCAGTGTTGCTCGGAAAGTCCAAAGCCGTTGAGCACGACCCGGTCACCGGCCTTCCACAAGGGTGAGGTGGTTTCCACCACTTTCCCGGCCAGGTCGATGCCTCCCACCATGGGTAGAGTGCGAGCGACCTTGTTGCGGTTGCCGCTGAGAACGAGTCCATCCTTGTAGTTCAAGCCGGAGTACTCGATCTCAACCAACGTGTCGTGGTCCGGAAGGTCTTGCAAACGCAGTTGCTTGAAGACGGTGGCGGGCTTGCCGTCAACCTCTTCGACAACGACGGCGGTAAAGCTCTCACTCATGATGTTCTTTCGGTTCGGTTATTGCTGAACGGCAAATCAAGCGCTCTTGCCGATTTGCGTCCTGTCTGCCAAAGCAAGGCCAGCGGCCCCCACTGGGCCACTGCGTGGTTCCTTTTGCCAGGCGCTGCTTGACGCAGCGCACCGGTCAGCGAACTGCGGCGCCGCGCACGGTTTCGACCAGAGCGTCCACGTTCTGCGGCAGGGCGTCTCCACGCCATGCCACGTGGCCATCTGGACGCACCAGCACCAGTCGGTTGCGGTAAAGCGCGGCAACTTCCGGTTGGTCGATCTCGTGGACCTGCAGAGGCATCTGCACTGCTTGAGCCGCCGTCGACAACGGCCCGGCTTCGGACGATGCCCCGCCAAATGTCAGCAGTACGAAGCCGCGGCCGAACAGGTCCAGCGTGGAGCGGCCATCAGTCAGCCAGGCGTGCGGCGCGCGGTGTCCCGGCCGCGCGCTCGGTACATAGAAGCTGGGGTGATCCTCCGTCGGCGGCGTACCGTCGCTGACGACCAGCGGGGAATCGTCGTAGCGGTAGCCCAGAGCAATGCCTTGGGAAAACCATTCCTGATGCAGCGAAACAACGAGCGAATTGCCGATGTTGCGGCGCGCGGCGGCACCCTGTGGCCCGGCCTTGTCCACGTTGTCCATCCCGCTGCCCACCCACGCGTGGTAGTTCTGCGTGGCGCTGCCCAGATTGCGCAGTGCAACGGGCCGCCGTTCCGTGGTGTAGGCATCCAGCAGGCGTTCGCCGCCCCAGCCTGCCAGGCGGGCCGACAGCATCCAGCTCAGATTCGTCGCATCGCCAATGCCGGTGTTGAGCCCGTGTCCGCCCGTTGGCGAGGTCGTATGGACCGAATCGCCCGCCAGCCATACGCGACCGCGCCCGTAGGTGCGCGCCAGCGTTTGCGCCCGACGCCACGGCACCACCCTCTCGATGACGTAAGGTACCTCGATCTTGCCGAAGGCACGGCGGATGATCGGGTTGATGTCGAACGTTTCCGCATCCAGAGCCGCTTCGGAGCCGACCACGGTGAACCGGTACAGCCCCCGACCGTCCACGGAGGTCATGTTGGCCCACGTGCCCTCCGGTCCGATGAACATGAATCGCTCAAGGCTGCCGAAATCGTGGTAGCGCTCCAGGTGCTCGATCCGCAGCATGGCGCTGAGCGAGAAGTCCATCTGCTTGATCAACTCGAAAGGAATGCCGAGCGACTTGCGGATCGGACTGCCGGCCCCATCGCAGCCGACGAGGTACGCCGAACGGATCTCCACCTGTTCTCCCGTCGACGTGTCGCGTAGCCGCGAGGTGACACCCTCGTCGTCCTGCACGAACGATTCGAAGAGCAGGTTGTACCGCAGCCGGGCGTGGCGGCTGGCCTGCACGGCGCGCGCCAGGATCGGGTCGAACTGGTTCTGGGCGCAGCGGCGCATCATTTCCGGACCGACTGCGGGGACGCCGCGATCGCGCGCGGACGGCACCTTGCTGCGGCCGATCAGGTATCCATCCAGCGACGTGCAGTAGACGGTGTCGCGCGCCTCGTCATCCGGATAGGCGGCGACGATCTCCTCCGTCAAGCCCCATCGGCGGCAGAACTCCATCGTGCGCTCATTGTGAGTGCCAGCCTTCGCCTGCACGACCAATGCGGTACCCGCCTGTTGTTCGGCGACCAGGCATTCGGTCCCCTGGTGGTTGAGGTCCAGCGCCAATGCCAATCCGACCGGCCCGCCACCGACGATCAGGACCGGTGTTTCCATGTAGTTGTTCATCTTCCTTGACCCTCTCTCAGGACCCATGACGGGGCTTGGCCGCGCCTCGCTGTGCCAGGCGCGCCACGATCTGATCGATCTGCGCCGGATCGACCCCCGCTTCGCGCAGCACCTCGGCCGTGTGTTGCCCCAGCGACGGCGCCGGCAGGCGCACGGTCGGCGGCGATTCGCTCCACTGGGTGGGTGGACGCAGTTGCCGCACCACGCCCTCGGTTGGATGCTCAACGAGCTGGAACATGCCTACCGCTTCCAGGTGCGGGTCCGTGACCACGCTATCCAGCGTGAGCATGGGCGCTGCCGGGATGTCCGCCCGGTTCATGAGCTCGAGCCAGTCCGCCGTGCTTCTGGTCCGCATGATCTCGGCCAGCTCGGCGTACAGCGCACCCGCATGGGTCGTTCGGCTTCGAAGGCTCTGCACGCGCTCGTCGGTATCGAAGCGCTGCGGCTGGCCGATCGCCTCGAAGAATGAACGCCAATGCTTGTCGGTGTAGACCACCAGGCAGATGAAGCCGTCAAGGGTCGCATACGGCCGGCGTTCCTTGGTCAGCGTGCGCTGGTAACCCATCGGACCCTCCGGCGGCTCGAACGTCTGCCCGCCCATGTGGTCTCCGATGGTGAACTGTGTCATCGTCTCGAACATCGGCACTTCGATGAACTGGCCTCGGCCGCTGCGTTCACGCCAGTGCACCGCCGACAGCAGCGCGATGGCCGCGTGCAGCCCGACAACGCGATCGTTGAAGGACAAGGGCACGTAATGGGGCTGCTCGGAGCCCGCCTGCACCAGCATGGCCGGCATGCCGGTCAACCCCTGCAGCAGGTCCTCGTATGCGGGCCGTCCGGCATAGGGGCCGTCGCTGCCGAAGCCGACGAGGCTGATCCAGATCAGGCGAGGATTGCGGGCCGACAGGTCTTCGTACGTGATGCCCAGGCGGGCCAGCGCCGCGGGACGGACGTTGCAGATCAGCACGTCCGACTGAGATGCCATCGCAACGAAAGCCTCGACGCATTCCGGCACCTTGAGGTCGAGCACGACACTGCGCTTGTTCCGGTTCAGGTGCAGGAACAGGCATCCCATGTCCGCGTGGCGCATGGGCGGGATCTGCCGCGTCGTGTCGCCCGAAGGCGATTCGATCTTGACCACGTCGGCACCGTAATCGGCCAGTATCTGCGTGGCATACGGGCCCATGACGACGTTGGTCATGTCCAGGATTCGCAAGCCAGCCAAGGCCGATGCATGCAGTCCGTGCGTCGTGGCTGAGTTCTCAAGTGCGGCTGACATATTTTTCCACCCAGGATTGCGTGTATTGCTGCTGTTGCGCCTGCTTGAGGCCTTGGGGACCTTCAGCCTTGAGGATTTCCTCGAAGAGGCGACCATCGGGTGCCTTGGCATGGCGGCTCATCGATTTGGTGACCAGATCACCGCTGCGGCCGGCAACGCGGGCGACGCTGCGGCCGCCTGCTTCGCCAGCCTTGTCGATGGCTGCCTTGTTGAGGCGCACTGCGTCTTCGGGCATGCGTGCGATGCGTTCGGCCAGGTCGGCAGCGCCTGATTCGAGCTGGCCGCGTTCAAGGACGAGCAGCACCAGTCCGATATCGGCAGCACGACGGGCATCCAGGCGCTCGCCGGTGAATATCAGGAACTTGGCCCAGGCTTGCCCGATCAACGGCACCAGCTCCGAGCCGCCCGGATGGCCGAAGCGGCCTTCAGGCAGACCAAAGGTCGCATCGTCGGAGGCCAGCACGAAGTCGCACTGCGCTATGAAGCCCAGCCCTGCACCCAGGCAGGCCCCGTGTACCGCGGCGATGGTCGGCTTCTGCGTCTGCCGCACGGCGGCGTGGAAGCGGTCCACCTCGGCGATGAGGAACTCGTCCTGCCTGGCTCCGGCGAACGCTTCGAGGCCGGTGAGATCGCCGCCTGCGCAGAAACTGCGGCCCTCGGCGCGGATCAGGATCGCGCCGGTGTCAGGATCAGCGTCGGCCCACTGCAAAGCAGCCGCGATTTCGGCCCGATTCGAACCCGGGCCAAATGCGAGCGCATTCAACTTGTCCGGGCGCGCGAGCACGACGTGCGCGACGCCGTTGCGCCTTTCCAGGCGAATGTTCCTGAACTCGGGCGGTGCCATCGTCGTCATTCCGGCTTGATGTTGTTGACTTTGACAATTTCCCGGGACAGGCGGAGGTTTTCGCTGACCATGCGCGCCAGCTCCGTGTCGGTAGACGTGCGCGGCTCATACCCGCCATCGCGGACGCGAGACTGGAACTCGGCGGTCTTCATCACGGCAAGCAGGTCTTCGCGCAACTTGCCCATCACCTGGGGCGGCAGTCCCGCCGGCGCGAAGGCGGCATACCAGGGGTTCAGCTCCAGCGAGTAGCCCTTGGACTGGAACGTGGGCACGCTGGGTTGAGAAGGCCAGGGCTTCGAGCCGGTCATGGCCAGCGGAAACAGCTTCTTGGCCGCGAAGTGCTGCTCCATGCCTGCCAGCGTTCCAAGGAACCCGTGCAGTTCGCCTCCCAGCAGGGCCCGGATGATGGGCGCCGTGCCTGTGTAAGGCACCAGCGTCGCCTTGATGCCCAGCGTGCTCGTCATGCGGACGGTATCCAGATGCTGCTGGCTGTTGGCGATGATGCCCAGGTTGAGCTCACCCGGCTTGGCCTTGGCCTGGGCCACGAAGGCGTCGAGGGTCGTGGGCCCCTTCTGCGAGGCGATCAGGAAGTACGGGGTGGACGCGATCAGGGTGAGCGGCTGGAGCTCGCGCTCGACATCGAACAGCGGTGTCCGGTTGAGCGCGCCATGGGCCGAGATCGCGATGTTCGCGATCAGGAATTGGTAGCCATCGGGTTTGGCGCGGGCGACTGCCTGCGTGCCCAGCGCCGTGCCGGCACCGGGCTTGTTCTCTACGACCACCGGAACGCTCCAACGCTTGCCGAGTTCGGGCGAGAGAAGGCGCGCGAAAAAGTCGAGCGGGCCACCGGCGGGCGTGGGCACCACGAGCGTCACCGCGCGTTCAGGGAACCCGTCTGCCTGAGCCGGCGCTGCCGCGCCGAGCACGCCCAAGCCAAGGGCCAGGGAAAAGGAGATGCCGCCCAAGCGCGTGCGGACCGAACGAGAACTCATGTGCTTGTCTCCTACCAAGTGGTTGTTGAGTTCGATGGTAGGAAGGGGCATGAGATACGTCAAAGTAATATCATTGATAAGGTTCATCAGGGAGGCTTATGTTTACGTTGAAGCAGCTGGCGGTTTTCGACGCCATCGCACGCCTGGGCAGCGTCAGCGAAGCAGCCGACCAGCTGGCCATGACGCAGCCTGCGGCGAGCATGTCGCTGCAGCAGCTGGAGCAGATGCTTGGCGCGGAGTTGTTCGTGCGCGTACGCAAGCGGCTTGTGCTCAGTGAAAAGGGCAAGGCCCTTCAGCCGATGGCGCGCTCGATGCTGGTGCAGGCAGAAGAGATCAAGACGTCGCTGGCCTCCACGTCCCAGCAGAAGCAGATCCGCATCGGAGCCAGCCCTACCGTCGGCGATTACCTTCTCAACGAAATCTGCCCACGCTTCCAGAAGCGCCATCCGCAGGTTCGGCTCAGCATTTCGATCATGCCGGCCTTCGACGTCATCAACCGCGTCGACGAGATGGCGCTGGATCTGGGGCTGATCGAGTTCATCTCGGTACGTCCGACCTTGGACATGCTGAGGTGGCGCAAGGAGTCCCTGGTCGTGTTCTGCTCGCCGGAGCATCCACTGGCGCACGAGAAGCGTCTGCGGGCGGCCGATCTCAAGGATCAGAGATGGTGCCTCCAGCACCGGTTCAGCGACACACGGCGCCAGTTCACATTGGCGCTGCTCAACCACCTGCCAACGATGGAGGTGGTCTTGGAGAGCGACAGCTTGAACATCCTGCGCAGTGCAGTGGAATCCCGCATTGGCCTGGGTTGCCTGCCCCGTCCGTGCATTGCCCGAGAGCTGAGCGAGGGACGCTTGCGGGCATTGGCGATCGAAGACCTCGATCTCACGATTCCGATATCAATCGTCTCGCGCAAGGACGTGCGGAAAAGCAAGCACCAAGAGGATTTCGTCGCCGAATTTGGTGCTGGCCATTCCAGTGCTGCATAGACGAAGGGGGCCAAGCTCGCGGGCTGAGCCGTTTCCCCGTGCAAGGGAGGCATGTCTGTTGCTGAATCTGACCGGCCCCTGCCGGCCGGGCAGCGGGCCCGCCGGATCGGGCGCGCTGATCCTCTTGCCTTTGCCGCCTTGTTCGCCACCTGGTGCCTGCTGATCGGCTCGCTGCTCGTCACGATGGGGCTGAGCCACACGCTGCTCAAGCGGCTGCCGGTCAGCGCGGCGGCGCTGTACTTGGCGGCCGGCTACGTGCTTGGGCCGCACATGCTGGGCTTCATCCAGCTGGACATCGTGCGCGACGCCCAGCTGATCGAGCGGCTCACCGAGGTGGCCGTGCTGGTCTCGCTGTTCGCGGTCGGCCTGCGGTTGCGGGTGCACCTGGACGATCCCCTGTGGCGTGCGCCGGTGCTGCTGGCCAGCGTGGCGATGCTGCTGACCATCGCCTGCATCACGGCGCTGGGATTCTGGCTGGACGGGCTGTCGCTGGGCGCCGCGGTGCTGATGGGAGCCATGCTGGCGCCGACCGACCCGGTGCTGGCCTCGGAGGTACAGGTCGAGCAGGTGGGCGACCGCGACCGCCTGCGCTTCAGCCTCACCGGCGAGGGCGGGCTCAACGACGGCGCCGCTTTCCCCTTCGTCATGCTGGGGCTGGGATGGTTGGGCCTGCACGACATGGGCGAGCGGGCCTGGCGCTGGTGGGCCGTGGACGTGCTGTGGGCAGTCGGTGCCGGGCTGACGCTGGGCTGGTTCATGGGCGTTGGCTTTGCACGCGCCGTGGCTTGGCTGCGCCGCGAGCGCATGCAAGCGCTGGGCATGGAGAGCTTCCTGTCACTGGGCCTGATCGCGCTGGCCTACGGCGTGGCCCTGAAGCTCCGGGCCTACGGCTTCCTGTCCGTGTTCGCGGCCGGGCTGGCAATGCGCCACGTAGAGCACGTGGCCAACCCCCGGCGGCCCATGGATGTGCTGGACGCGGAGCCCCAGAAGCAACACTACATCGCACCGGCGGCGCTGGAGTTCGCGCTGAACTTGGAAAAGCTCGTCGAGCTGACCGTGATGCTGATTGTCGGCAGCCTGCTCAGCGCCGACGAATTTGGATGGCACAGCGTCCCGGTGGCGGCGGCGCTGCTGCTGGTGGCCCGGCCGCTGGCCGTGTGGCTGAGCACGTCGCGCCTGGGCTGGACGCCGATGCAGCGCGCGCTCGCCGCCTGGTTCGGGGTTCGCGGCGTGGGCTCGCTGTACTACCTGGCCTACGCCGTCTCGCACGGCGCGCTCACGCAGGACACCCCGGTGGTGATCGACGCGGTGCTGGTCACCATCGCGCTGTCCGTGCTGCTGCACGGTTCCTCGGCAACGCCGGCCATGCGGCTATACCAGCGCAGGCGCCGGCGCGAGGCCTGAGCGCCCGTCCTGGGACACCGGGGCCGGAACACGAAACTGCGGACAGCCACTTGTTGATTCGGCATCAACGACGCTTGAACTCCTCAAGACCACTTTCCCTTGCACGAGCGACAGCACCTCCACCTGCTCCCGAACCGGGATGCGCTCGTACTCCTTGCGCTCCCAGTCGAAGTAACCCAGGGTCGCATCCTCGAAAGCACCGATGGCGGTGATGCGGCTGGCCTCCAGGCCCTGCTCGGCGGCAAAGCGCTCCAGCAGGGAAACCAGCTCATCGCCACGTTCGAAAACCAGAGCAAAGGTGCGCTCCGGTGCCTGGTTGAGCAGCTTGGATTGCATGGCAGCCCCTTCGATTGCCTGGAACCCGCGCACCCTGCCTGTAGTCGCAGGAAGCGAGGGCCTTGCAACGGCATCGCGGCAAGCGCGGTGCCGTTGCGCTTAACCCTACAGTTGCAGTTATGGTTATTGGTTTGGACGCATAGTTGGCGGTGA
>NZ_CALAOH010000097.1 GCF_937926365.1 uncultured Azohydromonas sp.
CCGCCTCCTCGACGGCGATCTCGTCGAAGGGGTTCATGCTCATCTTCACGCCGGCCAGGTCCATGCCCGAGCCGTCGGACTTCACGCGCGCCTTGACGTTGTAGTCGATCACGCGCTTGACGGCGACGATCACTTTCATCGTGGAAACTCCTTTTATTCCAAGTTCATTTCGGTCGTGAAATGACCCGTTCGTACTGACCCTTCGATACCTCAGGGCAGGGTGCGCCCTGTGCTGAGGTATCGAAGCATCAGGACGAACGGAATACTTCGTTAACAAGCGCGACTTGGAGCGTGACCCAGGTGATGTTCTGCATCGGGTCCTTGATGTCGCAGGTCTTGCAGTGCAGGCAGTTCTGGGCATTGACCTGCAGGCGTTGAACCTTTTTCCAGCACCACCACCGACACCTCGCGGGCCGCCGCGGCGGCGAGCTGCTTGAGCCGGCTTCAGTCCCGGCCCACCAGCTCGCGGCCGATGATCATCTGCTGGATCTGCGTGGTGCCTTCGTACAGGCGCAGCAGCCGCACGTCGCGGTAGAAGCGCTCCACCGGGTACTCGTTGATGTAGCCCGAGCCGCCGTGCACCTGCACGCCGCGGTCGGCCACGCGGCCCACCATCTCGGTGCAGAACAGCTTGCAGCACGAGGCCCGCATGCTCACCTGCGGATCGCTCTGGCCCACGGGCTTGGCGTCGTAGCGCAGCGCGCAGTCCTGCACCATGCTCCAGCCGGCATAGAGCTCGGCCTGGCTGTCGGCCAGCATGGCCTGGATCAGCTGGAAGTCGCCGATGCGCTTGCCGAACTGGCGCCGCTCGCGGGCATAGGCGACCGACTCGTCGAGGATGCGCTGCGCCATGCCGCAGGCCACCGCGGAGATGTGCAGCCGGCCGCGGTCCAGCACCTTCATGGCTGTCTTGAAACCCTGGCCCGGCTTGCCGCCGATCACGTTGGACGCCGGCACGCGCACGTTGTCCAGCAGCACGTCGCAGGTCTTGGTGCCGCGCTGGCCCATTTTCTTGTCGGGCTTGCCCAGGCTCAGGCCGGGCAGGTCTGCCGGGACGATGAAGGCCGAGATGCCGCCGGGGCCGGGGCCGTCGGTGCGCGCCATCAGCGTGAAGGCGCCCGCGCGCGGCGCATTCGTGATGAAGCGCTTGCTGCCGTTGAGCACGTAATGGTCGCCCACGCGCTCGCCACGGGTCTTGAGCGCGGCCGAGTCGGAGCCGGCGTCCGGCTCCGTGAGGGCGAAGGACATGACCAGCTCGCCCGTGGCCACGCGCGGCAGGATGACGCGCTTTTGCTCCTCGGTGCCGTCCATCAGGATGCCCTGCGAGCCGATGCCGACGTTGGTGCCGAACACCGAGCGGAAGGCCAGCGAGGTGTGGCCGATCTCGTAGGCGACACGGCATTCCTGGCTCATCGACAGGCCGATGCCGCCGTATTCCTCAGGGATGGAGATGCCGAACAGGCCCATGGCCTTCATGTCCTCGACGATGTCGGCGGGCACTTCGTCGTGCTCCTCCACCGCATCCTCGGCGGGCATGAGGCGCTCGCGGACGAAGCGCTGGACGGATGAGAGCAACAGCTCGAAGGATTCGTTGTCGATGGCCATGGTGGGGTGCCTCGGGGAGAAGGAACAAAGGTTCAGCGGTGGTCGAGAACGGGCCGGCGCCTGGCTCACTCGACGATGATCTTTCGGTCCTTGATGAGGGCCGACAGCGTCTTGCCTTCATCGGCCAGCAGCTTGCGGAAGGCCGCCTGCTCCAGCGGAGCCGGCTCGGCGCCCAGCTCGGCGAAGCGCTGCTTGACCGCTGGCGCCGCCAGGGCCTTGCTCAGCTCGCGCGAGAGCCGCTCGGTGATCTCGGCCGGCACCTTGTTCGGTGCCCAGATGCCGAACCAGATGTCCAGGCTGGCGTTCTGGATGCCCAGGTCCGCATAGGTCGGTGCGTCCGGGAAGAAGGGCGACTTGCGGTCGCTGGCCACGGCCAGCAGCTTGACCTTGCCGCTCTTGATGTGCGGGAAGGCGATGCCCGGATCGAACACGAGGTCGGCCTGACCGCCCATCACGTCCTGCAGGGCGGGCGCGGAGCCGCGATACGGGATGTGCGTGATCGAGGCGGCGGTGCTTTGCACGAACAGCTCGCCGGCCAGATGGGGCGGCGTGCCGGTGCCGGACGACGCGTAGCTCAGCTTGGCCGGTTGGGACTTGGCCAGGGCGACGAGTTGCTTGGCATCCTTGACGTCCAGTGTGGGACGGGCCAGCAGGTACATCTGCATGCGTCCGAACCCCATCACGGGCGTCAGGTCGCGCGAGGGCAGGACGTTGGACTTGAACAGGGAGGGGTTGGCCGTCTCGACCGAGGTCGGTGCGACCAGGAAGGTGTAGCCGTCGGCCGGAGCCCGCGCCACTTCGCCCGCGCTCAGGTTGCCGCTGGCGCCGGGCTTGTTGTCGACGATGACGGTCTGCCCCAACGCTTCGGTGAGCGACTGCGCCAGGACGCGGGCCATCACGTCCGTGCCGCCGCCGGCGGCAAAACCCACCACCAGGCGCACGGGCTTGGAGGGCCACGCCGCGGTCTGGCTGGCCGCGGGCAGGGCCGCTCCCACCAGGAGCGCGGCCGCGCACGCGGCCACCGAGCGGCGCGGCAGGCAACGAATGGTTCGACTGGGCATGGGGATCATGGATGTCTCCTGATTTCGGCGAGCGGCTGACGAGCCAGCCAGGGTTTGCTCGCCGGCCAGTGGGCGAGCGCGCAGGTTGAGCCGGCACCGGCCCGGAACCGGGCCGGTGCAAGCGCGTGTTGTCACGGACAGCCCCGGGGGCTGATTCGCTCAGGTCCGGTTCGCCATGGCGCCATCCCCGCGCGCCGCACGGATGGCCTCCACCGCCTCCGGGTTGACCAGCGTGCTGAGGTCGCCCACCGCTTCGCCGAGCCAGGCTGCGCGCACCACGCGGCGCATCAGCTTCGAGCTGCGGGTGCGCGGCAGATCGGGAACGAAAACCACCTTGGCCGGCTTGAACGCCCCGCCCAGTCCCGCAACGACCGCGGCCGACAGGCTCTTGGCCGCGGCATCCAGCGCGATGTCCGGCCGTGGAACGCAGACGCACACCACGGCGGTGCCCTTGACGGGGTCGGGCATGCCGACGGCGGCCGCGTCGAGCACCAGGCCCGTGCCCATCAGCAGCGCCTCGATCTCGGAGGGGCCCGTGCGCTTGCCGGCAATCTTGAGCGTGTCGTCGGAGCGCCCGTGCACGTACCACATGCCATCGGCGTCGCGGCTGGCGAAGTCGCCATGCACCCACACGTTCGGCAGGCGCGACCAGTAGCTGTCGAGGTAGCGCTCGCGGTCCCGCCACAGTCCGCGCGTGAGCCCGATGCTGGGCGTTCGCATCACCAGCTCACCGGTGACGCCCACGCTGACGCTGGCGCCTTCGGCATCGACCACGTCGGCGCCGGTGCCTGGCACCGGGCCTGCGAAGGCACACGGCTTGAGCGGGTGGATCACGGTACCCGTGAGGATCCCGCCCACCTCCGTGCCGCCGGAGTAGTTGAGCAGGGGCACACGCCGCCGGCCCACGCGCTCGAAGGTCCACTGCCAGGCCTCGGGCGTCCACGGCTCGCCGGTGGAGACGATGACGCGCAGCGAACCAAGATCCCGCTCGGCGAGCTCGGCGTCACTCAGCGACATCGACAGGCGCGCCACCGTGGGCGCCAGGCCCAGATAGCTGACGCGGTGACGCTCGATGAGCCGCCACAGGCGGTCGGGTTGCGGATAGTTGGGGGCCCCTTCCGCCAGCACGATGGTCGAGCCGACCAGCAGGCCGCCGAACACGAGGATCGGGCCGACCAGCCAGCCCATGTCCGACATCCACAGGAAGCGGTCCTCGGCCTTGAGGTCCATGCAGATCGACAGGTCCAGCGCCGTCTTGATCGGAAAGCCGCAGTGCGAGTGCACCACGCCCTTGGGCTTGCCGCTGGTGCCGGAAGTGAACATCAGCATCAACGGGTCGTCCGCGGGCATGGATTCCGTCGCCACGGCCGTGAAGTCCTCGGGAGCGCCCGCGGCGAGCTCGTGCCACCAGTGGTCGCGTCCTTCGATCCAGTCGTGCCCGGTGGCCAGGTGGCTCAGGACCACGACGTGGCGCACGCCGGGACACTGGGCCAGCGCCGCATCGACGACGGCCTTGGCGCCGGCCGGCTTGCCGCGGCGCAGCGAGCCATCGACCGTGATCACCGCCTTGGCCTGACCATCGCCCAGGCGCTGAGCCATGGCATCGGCGCCGAAGCCCGAGAACATCGGCAGCACGACGGCGCCGATCTTCGCGACGGCCAGCATCGCGGCCGCTGCGTGAGGCAGGTTGGGCATGTACATGCCCACCACGTCACCCCGGCCCAGGCCGAGCTGGCGCAGGCCCCAGCCGAGGCGGCAGACCTCGCGGTCCAGATCGGCGAAGGTCCAGCTGGACTGCGCGCCGTCTTCGCCTTCCCAGACCAGCACCGGCTGCTCGTAGCGCGCCGTGCCGCGCCGCCGGTCGATGCAGTTGAGCACCACGTTGGTCTCGCCGCCCACGCACCAGCGCGCGAAGGGCAGGCCATCACCGAGGTCCAGCACCTGCTCGTAGGGACGCTCGAACCGATAGTCGAGGAAGCGAATCAGCGCGTCGTGAAACCAGGCCGGGTCGGCGCTGGCGCGCTCGTTGAGCGACGCGAAGCTGTCCACGCCGAGCGCGCGCATGAAGCGGGTCAGGTTGGCCCCTTCCACGGTGTCCGTGTCGGGCCGCCATACGACGGGCGAGGCGTTGGAAACATCGACCTGCATGATTCGCACTCCAATCCGACTTACTTGGCGTACTTGCGGAAGTTGGGCTTGCGCTTGTCCTTCAGCGCCGCCACGCCCTCGCGCGACTCGTCGGTGTCGTAGTACAGCTTGAGGGCGTACATGCCCATGCCGGCGATGCCGCTCTGGTGGGCCGTGTCCATGTTGAAGCTGCGCTTGGCGATGGCGATCGCGGTCGGGCTGCGCTCGCAGATCTCCTCGGCCCATTGCTGCACCGTCTCGTCGAGCTTGTCGGCGGGGACGCAGACGTTGGCCAGGCCCATGGCCACGGCTTCCTGGCCCGAATAGCGCTTGTTCAGGTACCAGATCTCGCGGGCCTTCTTCTCGCCCACCACGCGGGCCAGGAACGCGGTGCCGTAGCCCGGGTCCACCGAGCCCATCTTGGGGCCCACCTGGCCGAAAATCGCCTTCTCGGAGCAGATCGTCAGGTCGCAGATCGTGCACAGCACGTTGCCGCCGCCGATGGCGAAGCCCTGCACCCGGGCGATGACGGGTTTGGGAACGTTGCGGATGGCATCGTGCAGCTCTTCCATCGGCAGTCCGATGGTGCCGCGGCCGTCGTAGTTGCCGTCGTGCGCGGACTGGTCCCCGCCGGTGCAGAAGGCCCGGTCGCCGGCGCCGGCCAGCACGATGGCGCCGACGTCGCGGTCATAGCCGGCCTTGTTCAGCGCCTTGATCAGCTCGTCGCAGGTCTGGCCGCGGAAGGAGTTCATCTTCTCGGGGCGGTTGATCGTGATCCAGGCAACCCCGTTGCGGACCTCGTACAGAATGTCTTCGAAGTTCATGTCCAGTTTCCTCTTGAGTTGCGTTGCTTCAGCCGTTCATCGTCAGACCGCCCGACACGCTCAGCACCTGGCCGGTGACGTAGGCTGCGTCGTCGCTCGCGAAGAACAGCACCGCGCCAGGCAGGTCGCCGGGCTGTCCGATGCGTCCGAGCGGGATGGAGCGCGTGAAGGCCTCCATCAGCTTTTCGGGGTTGCCCGCGCCTTCCTTGTATTCGGCGAACAGCGCGGTGTCGGTGGGCCCCGGGCACACGACGTTGACGGTGATGCCGTGGCGCGAGTGCTCGCGGGCGATGGTCTTGGAGAAGGACACCAGCCCGCCCTTGCACGCGGCGTAGACGGCCTCGCCCGAGGAGCCCACGCGCGCCGCGTCCGAGGCGATGTTGACGATGCGGCCCTTCTTGCGCGCGGCCATCCCGGGCAGCACCGCGTGGTGCATGTGCAGCGCGCCGGTGAGGTTGATGGCGATGAGCCGCTCCCACTGCGCGGGCTCGGTCTTCACGAAAGGCTTGAAGACGTCCCAGCCGGCGTTGTTCACCAGCACGTCCACCGGGCCGAGCCTGGACTCCGTGGCGGCGACGGCGGCATTGACGCTGTCGCGGTCCGTGATGTCGCAGCGCAGGGCCTCGGCCACGCCGCCTTCGGCGCGGATGTCCGCGACCACCTTCTGCGCCGCCTCCAGGTTCAGATCGAAGACCGCCACCCGGGCGCCTTCCTTGGCAAACCGGCGGCAGGTGGCCCCGCCAATGCCGCCGCCGCCGCCGGTGACGATCACGGTCTGGTTCTCGAATCGCTGCATCGTGCTTCCTTTTGCTGTCCAAGCTCTGGGGGTGAACGATGATGACCGCGTCGTGTATGGGATTTGGTCAACATGTTGACGTATATTAGGCATGCCATCGTCAACAAACAAGCCCGGTATCAACCGAGATCACTATGGTTTTCCCTAAAGAAACTCAGCAGAGAAGCCTGGAAACGAAGCTGGAACTCGCCAACAGGCTCTTCTTTCGCCTCTATCAATGCGCAAACATGTTGCACAAAACAGGCACGCGCGCTGTAGAAGACGAAGGACTGACGACGCAGCAGTGGGCCGTCCTTGGGGCGCTGTCACGCGACAAGGCGCAGGGCGGCATGAGCATGGGCGACCTGGCCCGCTACTTGATGGTGAGCCGGCAGAACCTCTCGGGCGTCATCAGCCGCATGGAGCGCGACGGGCACCTGGCCGCCTTGCCGGACCCGCGAGACCGGCGCTCTCGCCTGGTGACCATGACGGACTCGGGCCGGCATGTGTGGGAAGAGTTGGCCCTGCCGAAGATCCGGGCCTACTACGAAGAGATCCTGAGCGGCTTCTCGGTCGAGGACGTCACCCACACGCTGCACTACCTGCTCAAGATGCTGGAGAACATGCAGCGGATCGACAGCGAGCGCGGAAATTCGGACGGCAGCGGCGACGCCGAAGAGCGCTGAGGCTCGGACGGCTGGCGCCGACCTGGCAGGCCTGCAGCGGGTGTGCCATGAGAGGCCGCGGGCGGGTGAAAGACTGGTTCCAGTGCTTCGCTTGCGCTGAAAGAAGCCCTGTTCGCCCTGAGCCCTTCGACGGGGCTCAGGGCGAACGGTGAGCTTTCACTTTCGCTTCAAGCTTGGAAACAGCCCGAGGGCGTCATGGCCGTTGGCCTCGAGGCGACCATTCGGGCGAAGGGCTCAGCGGTGTTCGAAGGCCGGCTTGCGCTTCTCGAGGAAGGCCTTCATGCCCTCGTGCGCGTCGGCGCTGGCGAAGCGCGCGTGCAGTTGCCGGCGCTCGAAATGGATGCCCTCGTTGAGCGAGGCCTCATAGGCGCGGTTCACGGACTCCTTGATCGCCATGAGCGCCGGCGCCGAGAAGCCGGCGATGGTGGAGGCCAGGGCCAGGGCCTCGTCCATCAGCCGGTCATCCGCCACGACCCGCGACACGAGCCCGTAGCGGTCGGCCTCGTCGGCATCGAGCATGCGCGCCGACAGGCACATGTCCATGGCCTTGGCCTTGCCGATGGCGCGCGGCAGCCGCTGGGTGCCGCCGGCCCCGGGCATCAGCGCCAGCTTGATCTCCGGCAGCGCGAAGCGCGCGCTGTGCGCGGCGATGACGATGTCGCACGACAGGGCCAGCTCGCAGCCGCCGCCCATGGCAAAGCCGGCCACGGCGGCAATGACGGGCTTGCGCACGCGCCGGATCGTCTCCCAGTTGCGGGTGATGAACTCGCTGCGGTAGACGTCGATGTAGTTCCAGTCGGCCATGGCCGCGATGTCGGCCCCGGCGGCGAAGGCCCTGGGGCCGCCAGTGATGACGATGGCACCGATGCCGTCGTCGCCGTCAAGCTCCAGCAGCCTCTGGCCCAGGCCGTCCATGACTTCGTCGTTGAGGGCGTTGAGCTGTCCGGGGCGGTTGAGCGTGACGATGCCCACGCGGCCGCGGCGCTCGAAGAGGATGGTCGGTTCTTGCATGGGAGGGTCTTCCAAGGTCAGTCGATGGCGATCTTGCGATCGCGGATCAGCGCGCTCAGCACGCGGCCCTCGTCGGCCAGCAGCTTGCGAAACTGGGCCTGGTCCAGCAACGCCGGCTCGGCGGCAAGCTCAGCGAAGCGCTGTTTCAGCCCCGGCTGCGCCAGCGCCTTGGCCAGTTCCTTGTTGAGCCGGGCCACGACCTCGGGCGGCGTGCCGTTGGGCGCCCACAAGCCGAACCAGATGTCGAGCTCGGCCCCGCTGATGCCCTGCTCGGCCAGCGTCGGTGCGTCCGGGAAGAAGGGCGAGCGCCTGGTGCTGGCAACGCCCAGCAGCTTGACCTTGCCGCTGCGGATGTGCGGGAACGCGATGCCCGGGTCGAACACGACGTCGGCTTGGCCCGCCATCACGTCCTGCAGCGCCGGCGCGGCGCCGCGGTACGGGATGTGCGTCATGAAGGCGCCGGACTGCTGCTTGAACAGCTCGCCGGCCAGATGCGGCGGGGTGCCGGCACCGGCAGACGCATAGGACAGCTTGCCCGGATGGGCCTTGGCCCAGGCGACAAGTTGCCGGGCGTCCCGGGCCTCGATGCCGGGTTTGGCCACCAGGTAGATCGCGGTTTTGCCCAAGGCCGCCACCGGCGTCAGATCCTTGGCCGGATGGAAGGCTGCCTTGAACAGCGAAGGATTGGCCGTCTCCACCGAGGTGGGCGCCACCAGCAGCGTGTAGCCGTCGGGCGTGGCCTTGATGACTTCGCCGGCGGCGATGTTGCCGCTGGCGCCGGGCTTGTTGTCCACGATGACGGTCTGCCCCAGCGCCTCGCCCAGGGCCTGGGACACGACCCGCGCCATCACGTCCGTGGTGCCGCCCGGCGCGAAGCCGACGACGACACGGATGGGCCGGGCCGGCCATTGCGACTGGGCCGAGGCCATCGATGGCGCAGCCGCCATCCACAGCGCCGAGGCTGCCAGGCCCAGCAGGGTGCGGCGCTGCAGGCAGCGCGTCATCTTGGTCATGCGTGTCTCCCGGTGTTGTTGCGTCATCAAGCAATGGCCGCTTGTTCAGAGCGAGCCGTCGTTGAGCATCTGGCGCAGCTTGAATTTCTGCACCTTCCCTGACGGCGTGGCCGGCATCGCGTCGCGCACGATCAGCCGCTCGGGGATGTACTGGAGAGCGATCTTCTGGGCCTTGAGGAAGGCGACCATGCTCTCGAAATCGAGGTGCTGCCCGGCCTTGGGTACGACGATGGCGCAGGCGCGCTCGCCCAGGCGCTCGTCCGCATAGGCAACGATGGCCACCTGCGCCACGGCGGGGTGCTTGTAGAGCAGCGCCTCGACCTCCAGCACCGGGATGTTCTCGCCGCCGCGGATGATCACGTCCTTGCTGCGTCCGCTGATGCGGATGTAGCCGCTGGCGTCCATGCGAGCCAAGTCACCGGTGTCGAACCAGCCTTCGGCATCGGTGCCGTTCAGCTGAGGGCGCTTGAGGTAGCCGCCGAAATTGGAGCAGGAGCGCACCAGGAGCTTGCCCACCTGGCCCGCGGGCAGTTCCTTGCCGTCGAAGTCCACCACCTTGAGCTCGACACCGGGCAGCGGGCAGCCGTCGGTGGAGAAGGCCAGTTCGTCGGGATCGTCGAGCTTGATGAGCGTGACGGCGCCGTTCTCGGTCATGCCCCAGGCCGACACGATCTTGGTGCCCAGGGCGGCGCGCGCCTGCTCGACCAGCGGGCCGGGGATGGGTGCGCCGGCACAGAGGAAGGTCTTGAGGCTGGGCACCGGCTGGCCGCTGTCCTGAACCGCCTTGGTCAGGTCGGAGAGGAAGGGCGTGGAGGCCATCGTGAAGGTGACGCCCTCCGCCCGGATGACTTCCGCGGCCTTGCGTGGGTCCCAGATGTCCTGCAGCACCGCGCCGGCGCGTAGCATGATCGGCATCATCAGGCCGTACATGAAGCCCGTCTGGTGCGCCATGGGCGAGGCCATCAGCACCACGTCGTGCTGGCTCAGGCCCAGGCGCTCGGCATACGGCACGATGTTGGCCATGAGGGTGTTGGCCGAGTGCAGCACGCCCTTGGGCTCCCCGGTGGTGCCCGAGGTGTAGAGCAGTTGGGTGATGTCGTCCGGGCCTGGCCTGTGGCGGCCGAGGATGCCCGCGGCGTCCGAGCCGCGCTGCGCGTCGTGGCCCGCCAGCAGGGCATCGAAGGCATCGGGGCCTTCGCCGTCCACCACGATGATGTGCTGCAGCGAGGGCACGGCCGGCTTGAGCGCGCGCGCCATGGTCTCGTGGTCGAAGCCGCGGAAGACCTTGGGCACCACCAGCAGCTTGGCCTCGCCGTGGTTGAGCATGAAGCTCAGCTCGCGCTCGCGGAAGATGTGCATCAGCGGATTGAGCACGGCGCCGATGCGCGAGCACGCCAGGTACAGCGCCGTGAACTGCCACCAGTTGGGCAGCTGGATGGCCACCACGTCGTTGCGGCCGATGCCCCGCTGGGCCAGGCCGAGCGCAATCCGGTCGGCCGCCTCGCCCAGCTCGCGGTACGTGAAGCGCCGCAGCTCGCCCGTCTCGACCCGAAGGGCCGTCAGGGCCAGCTTGTCGGGATGCGCGGCCACGCAGGCATCGAGCGCGTCGTTGATGGTGCGGTCGTGCCAGTGGCCTTGCGCGACGCTGCGCGCGCGGCGCGGCGGCAGCAATACGGCGTCGAAATCCATGGGCTGTCTCCTTCCTCGGTGGATGAACGGACGGGTTCAGGCCGGTACGGCGCCGCGGCCGGCACGGGTACGGGCGATGATGGTTTTCATGATCTGGGCCGTGCCGTCGCCGATCTGGAAGCCCAGCACGTCGCGCAGGCGCTGCTCCATCGGGCCGCGGTCATAGCCGCCATGGCCGTGCATGAGCAGGCACTGGTGCACCGCGTCGTAGGCCAGCTTCGGCGCCCACCATTTGCACATCGCGGCTTCCGCGCTGTGCGGCAGGCCCTTGTCCTTGAGCCACAGCGCCTGCAGGCACAGCAGCCGCGCCGCTTCGACCTGGGTGTCGTAGTCGGCCAGCGGGTGCGACACGCCCTGGAAGGCCGACAGCGGCTTGCCGAAGGCCTGGCGTTCGGCCACGTAGCCCCAGGTTCCCTCCAGCGCCACGCGCGCCACCGCCAGCACCTGCAGCCCGATGAGCGCGCGCGAGTAGTCGAAGCCCTGCATCACCTGGACGAAGCCCTTGTTCTCGTCGCCCAGGCGGTGCGTCATGGGCACGCGCACGTTCTCGAAGAAGATGGAACCGCGACCGATGGCGCGCTGGCCGTGGCAGTCGAAGCGGTTGCGCGTGACGCCGGGCAGGTCCAAGGGCACCAGCAGCGCCGTCACGCCATGGGCTGCGGACTCCGGCGTGCCGGTGCGGCCGAAGACGACCGCCGCGTCGGCCTGGTCGGCGGCGGAGATCGAGGTCTTCTCGCCGTTGAGGATGTAGCTGTCGCCGTCGCGCTCGATGCGCAGGCGCAGGTTGGCCGCGTCGGAGCCGCCGCGCGGCTCGGTCAGTGCGATGGCCAGCAACGCCTCGCCACGCGTCAGCCGGGTCAGCCAGGGCTTCACGATGTCGGGATCGCCGTGTTGCGACAGGATCTGGCCGTTGAGCGAGGCCAGCAGGTTGATGTAGGAAATGCTCAGATCGGCGCGAGCGATTTCCTCGTGGATGACACCGGCCGCCAGCACTCCCAGCCCCTGGCCCCCGTACTCCTCTGGCAACTCAGGCGCGATGAAGCCCATCTCGCCCATCTCGCGCATGAGTCGGCGGTCGAGCACGCGGGTGGTGTCGCGCTCCTGGAAGCCCGGTGCCACGCGGTCAGTCGCGTAGCGCCGCGCATGGTCGGCCAGTGTCGCCAGGTCGTCATCGAGGTACGGATTCATGGGTAGTGCGTGTCGTTGGGGTGAGGCATGCCCTGGCGCGCTTCCTTGCGAAAGCGCGCCATCAGGCGGTTCTGTTGAGGGGACGGGTCCGCGCTTACATGGCGAACCTGCGCAAACCCGGCTTGGGCTGGTCCTTGAGCTCCGACGCGCCGTCGCTGTGCCGGCCCTCCTGGTCAAGCCAGCAGCAGGCCGTCCCGCCGATGCCGCCGGTGGGGATCGCGGACCGCTTTTCGCAACGCTGCATCACGCTTCCTTTCGCATCCATGGTCTGGGCGTGCTCAATGTCGAGTACGTCAGACACCTGGTTAGGTAAATATATTGACTTATCGTAGGCGTGCCATTCCGAATAAACAAGCCAAGTGCCACAGAAACGGTTTGTGGTTTTCCCTAACCCATGAGGCGTTGAAATGCAGGCAACAAGCCGATGCCCTGGCTTCAGACGGCCATCTGTCGCCTGGATATATGCAAACAGCTTGCGTCTGAGTGGCTCACGAACCGAAGAGGACCAAAGGCTGGCGGTGCAGCAGCTGGCTGTCCTCGGGGCGCTGTCACGCGACAAGGCGCGGAGCGGCAAGAGCATGGGCGACCTGGCACGCGCATGCTGAACGCTCACGGCGCTGCCGCGCGTCAGGCCGCGGCGTCGAGCTCTACCAATGGTCTCCAGAGCGAAGACACCGCCGCCGTGACGCACCAGGGCACACTCCGTGGCGGCGCAAGGAAGCGGCACCAATGCCGTATTGCATGCGCCCGGCGTGGGGCACGGAGGTGAGGGTGGTTGAGGCAAGAGAGGAAAAAGGGCAGGGCGCGGTTCGGCGGACATCCAGCGCATTGCCACGATGACGGCTCGCAAGCATGTGCGCGCCTGGGCACAGTTGCGCTTGCTGTGTTGCTCCGGCGTGCCCGTGATGAGCGTGGTGCCCGAGGTCTGCGCGATCGCGCGTGAGCTGATGCCGGAGTCGGTCGGTGCGCTTTTCCTGACCGATGGCCAGGGGGTGCCGCACGCCTTCTTCCATGAGGATTCGCCTCCATCCGTACAGGCACTGTTCCGCAGCGAGCCGCAGCTGTTCCAGGGCGACGGCGAGTACAACGTCTTCCGACTGGTCGGCGACGTGGGCGCACCGAAGCTCGGCCAGTTGCTGGCCCCGCCACCCGAGTACTTCGCAAGCAACACGTACCAGTTGCTGGTGCGAGGCTCCGGCCATCACCATGCGCTCGATGCCCGGCTTGAGCCCGATGGCCAGAGAAGCGGCTTGCTCAGCGTGTTTCGCCCGCCCGGACGCGGCTTTGATCGGCAAGACCTGTCGCACTTGCAGCGCATCGCACTTCATGTGGAGCATGCGTTGCGTGTCGGCGTGATGCCCGACGAAGCCAGCTCGGCGGCGCACTGGACCTGCGAGGCAGAAGCCATGCTGGTGGCCAACGCTGCGGGACGGGTGGTTTTCGCCAGCAGCGAAGCGCAGGCCCTGCTCGAAAGCCTGCCCTTGTGCGGCGCGGTCTGGCCAGATCGTCGCAGGATGCCCGCCCTGGGTTCCGCACTGCTCGAGCGTCTCCATGATGCTGAGCAACATCCCGGCTCTCTGCCCTATGCCCGCTGGCCGGTGCCCGGCGGCGTGCTGGTCGCCCATGCGCAGTGGCTGGGACTGCAGGGGCAGGCTCCTTCGCCGGCTTGTCTGGACGTCGGTGACGGCCGGGCTGCCGACGGCCTGGTGGGCATCGTGCTCAAGCGGCTCGTACCGGACCCGCTGCGCGTCTGGCGTGCCCTGACGGCAACGAAGTTGCCGCCGCAAGCACTGGAGGCCGCGTACTGGTTGGCGCTGCTTGGTCAACGCGACAAGGTTCGGGAGCGCATGGCGCTCAGCGAGTCCATGATGAAGGACTGTCTGAAGGCCGTTTATGCGGAATTCGGCGTGAGCTCGGTAGCCGAGGTCGCGCAAGTCTTGCGAACACCCAGGGCGCTTGCCGCTTGAACGCGCGCGGGGCCACCGCTTGCGAGGCGGTGGCCTGCCGGAGAAGCGTCTTTTCAGATGGCGCCGTCGCTCAGGGGCGGGAAGTTGGGCACCACGTCGTTCCAGCGCAGCCGCAACTCGTCGTCGGTATGGCTGTTGCCAAGAATGGCGTAGTTGCTGCCGAAGTCGACACCCAGCGCCGGCAGCGGCAGCTTGGCCGTCGCGCCGACCACCTCGAAGTCGACCACTTCGTCCAGCAGCCCCAAGGCGGTCACGAACTTCTCGGCACCGTGGCAGCCATGTTCGGTGAACATCGGCGCCGAGGCCGGGGCGCCCAGCGCCAGACCGATGTGGCCCGTGGACGTCGCGGTGTCCACCCGCAGGTTGGCGAAGATGAAGCGGCCGGCGGTGCTGCCGTCGCCGTCGATCATGTCCAGCTGCGAGCCGAAGTCCGCCGAGTCGCTCCAGGTGACGGTGCAATACTTGTCCACCCGGTAGGATCCTGACGCGGACAGCCACATGCCGGTGTCGCGGGCGCCCGTTGCGAAGCGCACCGGGTTCGTCGGCGCACGGCCCGGCGCCTCGCGCACCTTGCCAATGTCGGCGCGCCAGCGCAGCACCATGCTGCCGTCCACGCGCAGGCCGTTGCGGGTCTGGTCGAGCCACTGGTAGTCCACCGGCATCCGCCACTCGGTGATCTGACGCACGTTGCTGCGGTGCTCGTCAACCTTCACGTAGACCCCGCCAGCCGAGCCCATCCCGCTGGCCGGCAGGTCGCAGACCACGAGGTCGTTGCTCCAGGAACGCACCTGGCGCTCAGTGCTGTCGATGTAGACCTTGCCTGTTCGCGTACCCAGCTGGCCCAGGATGCGCAGCTCGTTGCTCCGCTCGTCAACTTCGACATGGTGGATCGCGGGTGCCAGGATCGAGCTCGCGGCGCTTCCGGGCCGCGGCTTGCCGACGAATCGGGCGCCGCTCTCTGGATCGGTGCTGCGGCCCTTGCGGTCCATGTCGGCAATCACGTCGTCCCACGCGAAAGCGCGCTGGCGTGGGCTCTCCGGCTCGATGACGTTGGCGCCGAGCAGTCGATCGACGAAGTACGGCGGTGCGCTGTAGGCGCCAGCGGCTGAGACGGTTTCCGTCCATCCCAGGTAAACGCCGGCGCCCCTGGCGTGGCACGCGAAGATGAAGCCGCCGGCATGGGCCGCACTCGAGGTGTTGGCGCTGCTGCAGGCGTTGATGATCACGACGCTGTGATCGGCGAACCGCCAATAGCGGGTCACGAACTCGGCGGTGATGCCATAGCGTGTCTGCAGCACCGGCACCATCTTGCCGTTGACGTTCTCACGTAGTCCGGTATCAGCGGTGAAGTACGTCAGGCGCAGGTTGGCCATGTCATCGCGGATATCCGGCATCGCCTCGGTCGCGGCAGTAACCGGCGTCGACGACTGCACCGAGTACAGGTAGGGCGCATCCTTGTCGTTGTGCAGCACGTGAGCCCACGCGCCACCATGGGCATTCAGGTAGAAGAAGCCATCCCCCTGCACCGCGCGCAGCGTCGTCAGCCGGCCATCGCCCTCCGCACTCGGCCGCACCGTGTAGCCGTGTGCGGACAGCAGCGACCCGAGTTGCGTCACCGTGGACTGGCCATCGAAGTTGGGGCCGAACGAGTGGATTACCCGCGCGTGGCGTGAGCCTGGAACCTCGACGCGCGCGGCGAGCTCTCGCAGAGCCGGCGCAGCCGCCGTGGACAGGGCCCTGGTCTCGGGTTCGACAAAGCGATTGCGCGCAACCAGGTGCACGCGGCCGTCCTCGAAGATGCCGCAGGCGGTGAGCGTCGCGGCATCGACACCGGTGTGTGCATAGCCGCCGCTGGCGGCCATCCGCGCCGCGACGGCCTCGACGTAAGCAAGGGGTGCCAGCTGCTGCGGCTCGAGCTCCCGGCAGTGGGCCTCGATGGCCGCGATGGTCGCAAGCCGTGCCGTGTCGGCGGCATCGCCGCCGGCCGGGGCGTTGGGCTCGGTGGGGCCCTCTGGTGTGCCGGCGTCGTCGCTCCCGCCATCGCCTCCGCCTCCACAGCCGGCCAGCCACAACGGCGTACTGACGGAGGCGGTGGCACCGGCAATCAGGTTGAGAAAGCGGCGTCGGCTGGGCGGGCGCGAATCGAAGCAGTGCGGCATGGCGGAGGTCGGGCAAAACGAAACCGCGCAGGGTAGGCAGGGGCGCCCGCCAACTGCACCCCTGCGCGGGGGTGAAATGGGAGTCAGCCGCGCGACTTCCTCCGCCACCCTATGCGGCCTGTTTGCCGGTTCGATCCGATGCGTGTTGATCGCCTGCTCAACGCTTCGACGAACTCGCCAACGCTGTATGGCTTGCGCAGCACCTGCATCGGCCGGCTCGCCCGCTGGGTCGTGTATCCGAAGGGAGCGTCGGCCTGTGTACGTCGCACCAGTCGTGCAGCCCTGACTCCTTCAATGACGTCGATCTGCTGTGCCGTGGGCATGCACATACCGCTGCACCCGGCGTGCAAGTTCACCCTTGTGGCCGCCCCCGAGCTGAGGCCATGCATCAAGCCACAGTGCACGTGTCTTACTTGTCCATATTTTCGTCAACAGTTGGCAACCCATTGCGGCTCGTTTGCCCAGGTCGGCCGCCACGAGTCGCCTTTTCATGGCGGCCGGCCACTTCAAGACAGGTTTTCCGGCCGCACCGAAGGCCTCGTAGGGGGCCGTTCCCCGTTCCTGGCCGCTGCCCCGTGGCAAGCTTTCCGTCAAAGGAGATGCCATGTCCAAGGCCGCTATCGCAACCAAGACCCGCCAGCAGTCCCGTGGTGAACTGAATCGCCAGTCGATCCTCAACGCGGCTTCGCTGCTCTTCATCGACAAGGGATTCGGCGGCACCAACATCAACGACATCGCCGATGCGCTGGGTGCGACACGCACCGCCGTCTACTACTACTTCCAGAGCAAGGAAGCGATCCTGGAAGCGCTCACCGAGGAAGTGACGGAACAGGCCGGCGAGCTTGCCCGCAGCGTCAGCGGCCACGACGAATTGCCGCCCGAAGAGGCACTGCGCAAGCTGGTGAAGCAGCATGCCACGCTGATCCTGACGCACCCGCTGCAATTCCGGGTCGTGGAGCGCAGCGAAAGCAGCTTGCCGGAGCCCCGCCGCGCCGCGGCGCGCGCGGCACGCCACTCGGTACTCAACCATTTCGTGCACGTCATCCAGCGCGGCATCGACGCGGGTGTTTTTCTCGCACCCGACGCCCGGGTCGCCGCGCTGGCCGTCATTGGCATGTGCAACTGGAGCGCCTGGTGGTTCGAGCCGGAGGGCAGTGCCGTCGAGCCCGTGGCGCAGGCGCTCACCGAGCTGGCGCTGCGCTGCGTGGTGCGGGACCAGCAGCGTCACCAGCGCCCCGCCTCTGTCGCTGAGTCGATCCGACTGCTGCGCGAGCACCTCGACCTCCTGGAGGAGCAGACGCGCCACGCGTCGCCTTGAGCGCGTGACTCCTGGGGAAAGTCCTGATCTGACTCAAGTGTCAAACGTTTGACGTAAGCGTCAGTGCGTTCTATCGTTGAGCCATGTCAACGAGAGGCGCCGCTGCCGCGGCGTTTGCACGATGCGTCAAACCCTGGCCCAGCCCACCGCCGGCTTTCTCAACACCGACTGGAACCCGCGCGACATCCCGAACGGCACGGCAACGCGCAACGTGGTGCTGCGCACCGCGGATGGCGCGGCCACCGGGGGCTCGCTGTACACGCCGGCGGGCGGCAGCCGCACCGTGGTGTGCGTCATGCACCCGCGCGAGTTCATGGCGTGCCACTACCTGATCCCGGACATCGTCGGGGCAGGCTGTGCGGCCTGGTCGCAGTCGCCGCGCTCGGTGGGCAACGACCTGCGCCTGGAGCACGAGTTCGCGCTGCATGACGTGGCCGCGGGCCTGGCGTTCCTGCGCGCGCAGGGCTTCGAGCGCATCGTGCTGCTGGGCAACTCGGGCGGGGCGGGCCTGTACGCCTTCTACGTCCAGCAGTCGTCGCTGCCTGGGAGCGAGCGCATCGCGCGCACGCCGGGTGGCCGGCCGACACAGTTGGCCGAGCTGGACATGCCTACCGTGGACGGCCTGGTCTTCGTGGGTCCGCACCCGGGGCAGGGCGCACTGCTGATGAACTGCATCGACCCCTCGGTCAGCGACGAAGGCGATGCGCTGTCGGTGGATGCGTCGCTGGACCCGCTGAACCCCGACAACGGCTATTGCGGCCGCGAGGGCACGCGCTACGCGCCAGCGTTCATCGAGCGCTACCGCGCCGCGCAACGCGCACGCGTCGAGCGCATCGACGCCCTGGCGCGCGAGCTCATCGCGGCGCGCATGGCCGCGCGCAAGCGCATCAAGGACATGGGCGATGCGGCCTCGGCCATGGACCGGCGCATGGCCGCGCACACGCCCATCATCAACGTCTGGCGCACCGACGCGGACCTGCGTTGCTTCGACCTCTCGCTCGACCCCTCGGAGCGCCGGTTCGGCTCGCTGTGGGGCAGCGACCCCTTCGCGTCGAACTACGGCGCCGTGGGCTTCGCACGCCAGTGCACGCCCGAGAGCTGGCTCTCGACCTGGTCGGGCCTGAGCTCCAACGCCACGCTGGAGAAGACCGCCGCCGCGCTGGTGCAGCCCACGCTCGTGGTCGAGTACACGGGCGACCAGGCGTGCTTCCCCGGCGACGTGCGGCGCATCGTGGAGGCCATCGCTTCCTCGGACAAGCAGCACCTGCGCGTGCGCGGCGACCACCACGGCCGCGCCCTCTCGTCCGGCGAGGAGCCGGGCCGCCTGGCCGCCGGCCGCCATCTGGCCGACTGGCTGCGCCAGACCTTCCCTCGCTGATCTTCTTTCCTCACTCCCTCAGGAGACTTTCATGTCGGCTCAATCCCCGATGCCGTCGCGGCTGGTGCTGCGCGGCGTGGACCACACCGCGCGCCCCACCTGGAAGCTGCGCGAGACGGTCGAGTTCTATCGCGACACGCTGGGCCTGCCGCTGGTGCACGTGATCTCCGCCCGCGGCTGGGGCCCGGCCACGCATCCGGACTTCCTGCACTTCTTCTTCGACAGCGGCAACGGCAGCACCATCGCCTTCTTCTACTACCTGGGCAGCGACGAGCCGGCGTCGCTGCAGGGCCGCGCGAAGCGTTCGCCGCTGCCCGAGGACCACGTCTTCGACGCCACGCACACGGCGTGGCTGGTGCAGGACGCCGCGGAGCTGCGTGCCTGGAAGGAACGGCTGGAATCCCGGGGCCTGAACGTTTCGGTGGAAACCACGCACGAAGTCATCGAGTCGATCTACGTGCGCGACCCCAACGGCTACTTCATCGAGTTCACGCGCAAGCTGCGCCCGCTCGCCGAGATCGACGCGGCCGATGCCGCGCTGACGCTGCAGGCCGCCATGGAGGCCGAGGACCGGGCCGCGCAGGCTGGCCGCCGTGTCACGCGCATTGACGAGGTCTGGGCGCGCAAGGGGGCGCTGCTCGATGGCGAGCGCGGCGCGGGCGTGCGCCTGTTCGTGCCGCGGGTGGAGGAGTTCGCCTCGCTGGTGCAGGCCGCGCGCCGACGGGATGCCTGCCAAGTCAGCGAGGCCGCGGGCTACCACGTCATCGACGCCGACGAACCCATCGAGTTCGGCCGCAGGGAGCTCGGCCTCAAGCCGGCCGTCTGGTGGGGGCTCTTCACCGGGGGCCTGCGCGGGACCATCGAGGCCTTCGATCGCGACCACGTGCGCATCGTCCCGCAGGCGGCCTGAGACACCGGTCTTTCCAGAGCATCACCCGAGGAGGCAAGCCATGTCCGGCCCCCTGAACCCCATCGAGGGCGTCATCTACCACCGTGCCGAGGATGCCCGCCGCTGGCTGGCCGAAGGCGCGTGGATCGGCAACACCGTCGGCGACGTGCTGCACGACACCGCGCGCCGCCACCCCGACCGTGTCGCCTTCGCCAGCGATGAGCGCGGCATCACCTTTCGCGAGCTCGACGAGGCGACGGACCGTCTGGGCGCCGCATTGCTGGCGCTGGGGCTGGAGGCGGGCGACCGTGCGATCTTCCAGCTCGGCACGACCGTGGAAACGGCGCTCGCGCTGCTCGCCTGCTTCAAGGCGGGCATCGTGCCGGTGTGCTCGCTGCCCCAGCACCGCGAGGTCGAGATCGGGCAGCTGGCGCGGCAAAGCGGCGCGCGCGGCTACTTCGCGCAGGCCGACTTCGGCAGCTTCGACCTCGTGGGCTTCGCCCGGCAGATGGCGCAGCAGCTTCCCGCGCTGCGGCACCTGGTGGTCGTGCGCGGCCGGGCGGAGGGATTGCCTGACCTGCAGGCACTGATCGACGCCATGCCGCTGCAGGAGGCGCGCCGGCGCCTGCGCGACGTGCCCCTGGGGCCCGAGGACGTGCTGAGCTTCCAGCTCTCCGGCGGTACCACCGGGTTGCCCAAGATCATCCCGCGCTTCCACGCGGAGTACCTGGGCCATGCCGCGGGCTGGATGCGCACCTACGGCATCGATGCGGACAGCCGCCTGATCTGGTCGCTGCCGCTGCTGCACAACGCCGGCCAGCTCTATGCCCTGGTCCCGGTCGCGCTGCTGGGCGTCACGGCGGTGCTGATGCCCAGGGTGGATATCCGCCGCATGCTGGAACTCATCGAGCAGCACCGCGTCACGCATGCGCTGTCCATCGGGCCCATCGCGCCGCAGCTGCTGGCCTACACCGAGCTCCCGCGCCACGACCTTTCTTCCCTGCGCCTGTTCGCGACGATGAGCCGTGCCGACAGCCTGGAGGCGCATCTGGGGCTGCCGTGCTCGAACCTGTACGGCATCACCGAGGGGCTGCTGCTGGGCTCGGGGCCGGATGCACCGGCCTTGCGCCGCCATCGCACCCAAGGTGCCTCGGGTTGCGCCCAGGACGAGATCCGCCTGCTGGAGCCGGGCTCCGAGACGCCCGTGGCACCGGGCGCGATGGGCGAGCTGTGCTTCCGGGGCCCTTCGACGCTGCCCGGCTTCTTCGATGCGCCCGAAACCAATGCCCAGGCCTTCACCTCGGACGGCTTCTACCGCACCGGCGACATGATGAGCGCGCACGTGGTGGACGGCGTCACCTGCTATGCCTTCGAGGGGCGGCTGCGCGACAACGTCAACCGCGGCGGCGAGAAGATCGGCTGCGAGGAGGTGGAAGCCTTCGTGAGCCGGCACCCGGCCGTGGCCGATGCCAAGCTCGTGGCCATGCCCGACCCGTTCTACGGCGAGAAGGGCTGCGTCTTCATCATCCCGCGCCCGGGCCAGCGAGCGCCCGACGTGGCCGAGCTGGCGCGGTTCCTGGTGGCGCAGGGGCTGGCCAAGTACAAGTGCCCCGAGCGCGTCGAGACCATCGAGGCCTTTCCGGTCACGCGCGTGGGCAAGCTCGACAAGCCGGCGCTCAAGCGCCGGATCGCCGAGACCCTGGAGCGCGAGGCCGCCGCGGCCCAGGGAAGCCGGCCGTGATGAGCACCGAACACGTCGCGAGCCTGCTCCCCCTCCACGCATCCCACCAGGAGACCACCCCATGAAGATCGCCGTCATCGGCGCCGGCCCGGCCGGCCTGTACTTCTCGCTGCTGGCCAAGAAGCACGACCCTCGGCACGAGATCCGCGTCGTCGAGCAGAACCCGCGCGATGCCACCTACGGCTGGGGCGTGGTGTTCTCCGACGTGGGCCTGGGCTTCCTGCGCGAGGCCGATCCCGAGTTCTTCACCGAGTTCACCGCGCACCACGAGCGCTGCGACTACATGGAGATCGTGCACCGTGGCACGCGCGTGCAGGTGCACGGCAACCACTTTTCGCGCACCTCGCGCATCGACATGCTGGGCGTGCTGCAGCGCGCCTGCGAGCGCCAGGGCATCCAGGTGGAGTACGGGCGCCGCATCGAGGACGTGGAGGCGCTCTCGCGCGAGGTGGACCTCGTGATTGCGGCCGACGGCGGCAACAGCGCCGTGCGCCGGCAGTACGCGCAGCACTTCCGGCCCAGCTTCGAGAAGCGGCGCAACAAGTTCGCCTGGTACGGCACGCGCCAGCGCTTCCACCCGGTGTCGCTCATCTTCCGCGAGACCGGGCACGGCGTCTTCATCGCGCACAGCTACCAGTACAGCCCCGAGCTCAGCACCTTCCTGGTCGAAGTCGATCCGCACACGTGGCAGCGCGCCGGCCTGGGCCGCATGAGCGAGGACGAGAGCCGCCGCTACTGCGCGCAGGTGTTCGCCGCCGACCTGGGCAGCAACGAGTTGCTGACCAACCGCTCGCTCTGGTTCGAGGCCAACATCGTCAGGAACGAGCGCTGGACGCACCGCAACATCGTGCTGCTGGGCGACGCGCTGCGCACCGTGCACTTCTCGCTCGGCTCGGGCACGCGCATGGCGATGCAGGACGCGATCGCGCTGCACCACGCCATCGCCGAGCACCCCTCGGACCTGGACGCGGCCTTCGCGGCCTTCGACGGCACTCGGCGCCCCGCGTCGTCCACGTTCCAGGCCGCCGCGGCCCGCAGTCTCGACTGGTACGAGAACGTTGCCGACCGCATGCACCTGGACCCGGTGAGCTTCGCCTACGACTACATGCGCCGCACGGGCCAGGTCACGCACGAGGAGCTGCGCCGGCGCGACCCGCACTTCACGGGGGCCTACGAGCAATTGCATCCCCAGGCCACCGCCGCCTGAAGCACGACCACCACCACCGGAGACAAGACCGTGACGACATCGCTGACACATCGCCGGCTGTACACCGCCGCCCTCCTGGCCGTGGGCCTGGTGGCCCCCGCCACGGCGCAGACCTTTCCCGCCAAGGCGGTGCGGGCCGTGCTGCCGTACTCCGCAGGCAGCGGTCCCGACGCCGTGGTGCGCCAGGTGGGCGAGAAGCTGGGCAAGGACTGGGGCCGGCAGGTCATCGTGGAAAACAAGCCTGGTGCCAACGGCTGGCTGGCGGTGGGCGACGTCAAGCGTGCTCCGGCGGACGGCTACACCCTGCTGGCCGTGGACAACACCCACGTGACGTTGCAGCCGCACCTTTACAAGCAGCTGCCGTTTTCGCCGACGAAGGACTTCGAGCCGGTGTCGCCGCTGTACTCGACGTACTTCTTCATCGTCGTGCCGGGCAACTCGCCCTGGAAGACGGTGGCCGACCTGGTGGCGGCAGCCAAGGCCGAGGACGGCAGGCTCACCTACGGCACCTGGGGCATGGGCAGCGTCGCCCATGTGGGCACCTCGATGCTCGAGTCCGCCACCGGCACCCGCATGACGCACGTGCCGTTCAAGGAACTGCCCCAGCTCTACTCGGCCGTGGCCACCGGCGAGGTGGCGTGGGCCTTCGGTACCGCGGCCACCGTGGCTCCGCTCTACAAGGCCGGGAAGGTCAGGCTGCTGGCCGTGGCGGCGCCAAAGCGCCTGCCCGGCTACGCCGACGTGCCCACGGTGGCCGAGGCCGCCGGACCGGCTGGCTTCGAGCTCAAGACCTGGGTGGCGCTGTTCGCCCCCAGGAGCACGCCCAAGGCCGTGATCGAGAGGATCAACGCCGGCGTCGGCACTGCGCTGATGGCCCCCGAGGTCCGCGAGCGCCTGGCCGTCTTCGGCTTCGAGCCGTGGGGTGGGGCGCCTTCGGATGTCGCCACCGCCATCGATGCCGACACCCGCCGCTTTGCCGACATCGTCAAGCAGGCCCGTATCCAACTCGACTGACGCTGCACTGGGAAACAAGCCCGGGTGCGGCCGCATCCCCGTGCCGGTTCAAGCGCAGGGCGAGCCCCGGCGCCCGAGACCTGTCGCCTCACCCGTCCAGGTTTGAAGCTGCATCCTCAACTTACGCTCAATCCAGAGACAACGACATGTTGACCCCGTTGCGCATCGGGCAGATCGTGCCCAGTTCCAACACCACCATGGAAACCGAGGTTCCGGCCATGCTGCGCGCGCGCGAAGCAGTCCGTCCCGAGCGTTTCACCTTCCACTCCAGCCGCATGCGCATGCACAAGGTGACGAAGGAAGAGCTCGAAGCGATGAACAAGGAGGGCCTGCGCTGCGCCGCCGAGCTGGCTGATGCACGCGTGGACGTCATGAGTACCGCCTGCCTGGTGGCGATCATGGCAATGGGGGTCGGCCACCACCGCAAGGTCGAGCGCGAGCTGACCGAAGTCGCGCGAGCGAATCGTTCGTTGGCACCCGTAATGACCTCGGCCGGCGCGCTGATCGATGGACTCAAGACGCTGGGGGCCAGACGCATTTCGCTGATGGCACCTTACATGCGACCGCTCACGGACCTGGTGGTGCAGTACATCGAGCATGAAGGCATCGAGGTGATTGACGCCATTTGCTTCGAGATCCCGGACAACCTCGAAGTCGGCTTGCGCGACCCGCACCTTCTGCTGCAAGACGTGAAGCGCCTCAACACCCAAGGAGCCGATGTGGTGGTGGGCTCCGCGTGCGTGCAAATGCCCTCGCTGCCCGCCATCCAGCCACTGGAGGATCGGTTGGGAGTTCCCGTCGTGTCGACCGCCATCTGCACGGTGCGGCGCATGCTCGACCATCTCGGGCTCGAGGCGGTGGTGCCCAACGCCGGCGCGCTGCTGTCCGGACGGTATCCCGCCGCGGCGCCCGTGGGCGCACCTGCCGTTTGACCCGGCTTCGCCGGCCAACACCTCGGGCGCCCAGCATGAGGAGACGATGCAACGAAGGGAAGATGGTGGGCAAACCCCGGGCCTATCGGGAAATTCTGCAGCCAGCCGGTGGACCTGCCGGTGAACCAGTTGCAAGGACCCAGGCCGCCCATACGCATGGAGGCAGCGGGTTCTCGCGTGATCCAGGAAGCGCTCAAAGATTCCGCTGGCCCAGGCAGTCCCTGGGTGTGTCCAGGGGTTAGAGTGCCAAGGCCATGCCGGAGCCGGTGGTCCCTGACCCTGCCGCGCGGCGGCCCCTGGCACACCGGGCACGCGACTCCGACATGGCGGCGCTGCCGGATGTCGGCCTCTGATCAATGGGGCTGCGAGTCACAGACCTTGCGCAGCATCTGGCTGCGCATGCGGGTTGCTTTCGTGAGGCGGCTGCCATGGAACACCACGACGACACTCGACGCTCCTCTACCGGCGTGCCCGGCCTTGACGACGTGCTGCACGGCGGGCTGATCGAGCACCGGCTGTACCTCATTGACGGCAACCCGGGCGCGGGCAAGACGACGCTGGCGCTGCAGTTCCTGCGTGAAGGCGTGCGTGTGGGTGAGCGCTGCCTCTACATCACGCTGTCCGAAACCCGGGACGAGTTGCTGGCCGGCGCCGCCTCCCATGCCATCGAGCTGGACGGCGTGGAGATCGAGGAGCTTGTCGGGCACGAGGGCGAGCTCGACGGCGAAGCGGAACTGACGATGTACCACCCCTCGGAGGTGGAGCTCACCGAGACGACGCGTCAGGTGCTGCAGGCCGTGCAGCGCGTCAACCCCAGCCGCATGGTCTTCGACTCCCTGTCGGAGCTGCGGCTGCTGGCGAACAGCTCGCTGCGCTACCGGCGCCAGATCCTGGCGCTCAAACAGTTCTTCGCCGCGCGCCGCTGCACGGTGCTGCTGCTCGACGACCGCACGGCCGAGGGGCCTGACCTGCAACTGCAGAGCATCGCCCACGGCGTGATTGCGCTGGAACAGCGGGCACCGCCCTATGGGCAGGCGCAGCGGCAGCTGCGGGTGGTGAAGTTCCGCGGCAGCGACTTCCGCAGTGGCTTTCACGACATGGCCATTCGCCGTGGCGGGCTGCAGGTATTCGCGCGCCTGGCCGCCGTCGACCATGGCAACGATTTCCAGCGCGACACCGTGCCCAGCGGCGTGGCGGCCCTGGACGCGCTGCTGGGCGGAGGCATCGACCGGGGCACGACGACGCTTCTGATCGGCCCGCCGGGCAGCGGCAAGTCCACCGTGGCACTGCAATACGCGCACGCGGCCGCGGCCCGTGGGGCGCATGCGGCGGTGTTCGCCTTCGACGAGTCGCGCGCCATTCTCCTGGCCCGCTGCGCGGGGCTGGGCATGCCGCTGGTGGCCGGCACGGGCGCGGGGCAGGTCCACGTGCGCCAGATCGACCCCGCGGAGATCGCGCCGGGCGAGTTCGCCGCGCTGGTGCGCGAGGCGGTGGAGGCGTCCGGGGCCCGAGTCATCGTCATCGACAGCCTCAACGGCTATCTCAACGCCATGCCCGACGGGCGCTTCCTCACGGCCCAGCTGCACGAGTTGCTGAGCTACCTCAACAACCACGGCGTGGCGACGTTCCTGGTCGCCGCCCAGAGCGGCGTGCTGAGCCCCAACATGCAGGCGCCCGTGGATGCCAGCTACCTGGCCGACACCGTGATCATGTTGCGCATGTTCGAGCACGAGGGCCGGGTGAAGAAGGCCATCTCGGTGCTCAAGAAGCGCAGCGGCTGCCACGAGGAGACGATTCGGCAGATCTGGTTCGATGGTGATGGCGTGCACCTGAGCGCGCCGCTGACGCGGCTGCGCGGTGTGCTGGCCGGGGTGCCCGTGGAAGACAGCCTGCACGCCGAGGGCCCGATATCCTGAGCCGCCCGGTCATGAATCCGCTTGGACAGCGCGTGCTGGTGTTGCCGCCGACGCGCCGCGACGGCGAGGTCACGCTGGCCTTGCTGGCGCAGGCCGGCCTCGATGGCGTGGTGTGCGCCACCCCGGCCCTGCTGTGCGAGCACATGGCGCAAGGCGCAGGTGTGGTCATGCTCACCGAGGCCGCGTTGTGCGACCCGGCCATCGAGCAGCTCGTGGCTGCGCTGGCGCTGCAGCCGCCTTGGTCGGACATGCCGGTGGTGGTGCTGGCACGAGATCGCCAGCCGCCACTGGTGGTGGCCCGAGTGCTGGAGCGGCTTGGCAACGTGACGCTGCTGGACCGGCCCGTCTCGGCCCGCTCCATGCTCAGCGCCGTCCGGTCCGCACTGCGGGCGCGGGAGCGCCAGTACCAGATTCGCGATCACCTCCTCCTGCAGGAGCGCGCGGAAATTACGTTGCGCGAAGGCGATCGGCGCAAGGACGAATTCCTGGCCACCCTGGCGCACGAACTGCGCAACCCGCTGGCGCCCTTGCGCAACGGGCTGTCGGTGCTGAAAGCCCTGGCCTTGCCATCGCCGGACCCTCGCTTCGCGGGCGTGCTGGGGATGATGGAGCGGCAGATGGGGCTGCTGGTGCGGCTCGTCGATGACCTGCTGGACGTGGCGCGCATTTCGCGCGGCAAGATCGACCTGGTGCGCCAGCCGCTGGAACTCCGAGAGGTGGTGGACGCGGCCCTGGAAGGCTGTGCGCCGCTGATCAGGGCTGCGCGCCATGAGGTCGAGGTCCACCTGGCACCCCAGCCGGTGTGGGTCGAGGCTGACCGCGCCCGGCTCGTCCAGGTGCTGGGCAACCTCATCGGCAACGCGGCCAAGTACACGCCCGATGGCGGCCGCATCACGGTGGAGTTGCGCTTGCGCGGGGGTAGCGCCGAGCTGAGCGTGGCGGACACCGGCGTGGGCATCGCGCCGGAAATGCTGACCCGCGTGTTCGACATGTACGTGCAGCTCCAGGACGGCGCCTCGCGCGCGCAGGGCGGCCTGGGCCTGGGCTTGTCGCTGGTGCGCCGGCTCGTCGAGATGCACGGCGGCACGGTGGCCGCTCACAGTCCCGGCCCGGGTGCGGGCAGCACCTTCGTGGTGGCGCTGCCGCTGCTGTCCACGCCGGCGCCGCAGGCGCCAGCTGCGTGCAACAGCGGTCCGCCGAAGCCGGCCAATACGCTGCGTGTGCTGGTCATCGACGACAACGCCGACGCCGCCGACGCGCTGTGCATGTGCCTGCAGGCCATGGGCCACACCGCATGCGCCCGCTACAGCGGCAGCGCCGGCCTGCAGGCCGCGCAGGCACTGCGGCCCGATGTCGTCTTCTGCGACATCGGGCTGCCCGACATCGACGGGCGTGAAGTGGCGGCGCGGCTGCGCCGGGACCCGGCGCACTGCGGTGTCACGCTGGTGGCGCTCACCGGCTGGGGCGCTGCGAAGGACCGGCAGCTGTCCAGCAGTGCCGGCTTCGACGCCCATCTCACCAAGCCCGCCTCCATGGAGGACATCGGCCAGGTGCTGGGCTCTCGGTCGTGAGTCCGGGCCAGCCGGTTCGGGACCTGCCGCCGCTCGGAGCCTGGGCCGCCAGCCTGGAGCGACGATTCACAAAACGAATCGACCGAACCTAACTCTGAATTGGACTCGAATCGGTCCAGCCCAAAGAATCTTCCTGACTTGCTCATCGCGCATGCCTCGCTGTCGTGCCAGGTGCCGCGACCCGCTTGCCGATCCACCGGAGTCAAGTAGGAGACAAAACCATGAGACTGGCTTCCCTTGCCCTTTCGCTCACCGCACTGCTGTTCGCCCAGACGGCGCATTCGCAGTCGTACCCGACGGACCCTATCACCTTGGTTGTTCCGTTTGCCGCAGGCAGCGGTACGGATGCCGTGGCCAGAGTGGTCGCCAAGGGCCTCTCCGAGCGCCTGAAGCAGCAGGTACTCATCGACAACCGTGCCGGAGCCAATGGCCAGATCGCTGCCCAGTTCGTGGCCAGTTCCAAGCCGGACGGCTACACGCTGATGATGACGACGAACACGCCGCATTCCGCAAATCCCGGCCTGTATCGCAAGCTGCGCTATGACCCCGTCAAGGACTTCACCGCCATTACACGAGTCGGCGAACTTCCCTTCGCGGTCGTCGTCAAGCCCCAACTGCCCGTGAAGTCACTGCCGGAGTTGATTGCTTATGCAAAGGCACACCCCGGCAAGCTCTCCTACGCGACGCCAAACAGCACCTCGCTCGTGGCATCCGAGACGATCAAGCGGCTGGCCGGCATTGACGTGGTCGGCATACCGTACAAGTCGAGTCCGCAGGCGCTGACCGAGCTCATTGGCGGGAACGTGGACATGTACGTCGTCGATCTCGGATCGGGCGCGGCGATGATCAAGGCCGGCAAGGTTCGCACGCTCGCAACGACAACCGTCAAGGCAGTCAGCACCCTCCCGGGCATACCTCCGGTCTCGCAGACGCTCAAGGGGTTCGACGTCACGTCATGGAACGGCATCCTCGGACCTGCTGGCTTGCCTCGACCCGTGGTCGACAGGATCAATGCCGAGGTTCTGGCCGTGCTCAGCGACAAGGGTGTCCAGGAGCAACTCAGCCAGCTTGGATTCGAGGTCTGGCCGAGCAAGTCACCGGAAGAGTTCGGCAAGTACGTGACCGACCAATTGGCACACTGGACTTCCATGATCAAGCAAGCGGGCATCCAGGCCGAGTGACCCAATACCGTAGCAGCGTCGGCTGACCGAGCGCGCCTGACATCATGAGTCATCCTTTCCGCTATCTCATCCGTAGCGCAGACGTCCCGGCCTACCAGCCGGCCAACCACAACCACACGAGCAATCAGCGCCTGATCGGCCCGGACAACGTCGGTGCTCGGCACATGGAAGTCGTGCTCGGGACACTGTCACGCGGCGGTGGGGCGCTGCCGCACGCGCATCCTGGCATTGAGCAGGCGTGCTACCTGCTTGAGGGTACGGCTCGGGCCGAAGTTGCGGGTGAATGCTTCGACATGGTTGCGGGCGATATGTGTTTCTTCCCCGCCAACGAGAAACACGTGTTCACCGTGACCAGCGATGAGCCTGTACGGCTGCTCGTCTTCTACAGCCCACCGTACGGCGAGTCGCCTGACAAGGTCATCCGGGCGGCGTGACGCTGAGCACCCAACGCATGTCTGCTGCCGGGAAGGCATCTCCCCGGTTGGTTACCCGTGCCATGACCGCCGCTCGGCGGCGGCGCCAGCGACGAGATCGGGCCGCAACTGGAAACGGGCTGCCCTGCCTCGACGGAGTTCCGGCCAAAATTGGCCATGAAGCTCCATTCCCTGCGCTACTTTTCCGTCCTGGCCGAAGAACTTCATTTCGGCCGTGCCGCCGACCGCCTGGCGATCACCCAGCCCCCGCTGAGCTCAGCAATCAAGGCGCTTGAGGAAGAGCTTGGCGTTCGCTTGTTCGAGCGCGACAGCAAGCAGGTGCAGCTCACGCCGGCGGGTGCTGCGTTCCTTGTCGACGTCCAGGTGATCCTGGAGCGTGTGGCGCGCGCCAAGGAGACCGCCAAGGCGGTGGCCAGCGGGTTGCGTGGACGCCTGGACATCGGCGTGACGAGCTCGCTCTTCTACCGGGAGCTGCCCAGCATCCTGAAGGCCTTCGGCGACCTCATGCCCAATATCGAGGTCACGTTGCGCGAGATCGGTTCTGCGCAACAGGTCGACGCCTTGCTCCACGGTGAGCTGCATGCGGGCTTTATCAACGCGGCCACCGTGCCGCCGCAATTGCGCTCCATCGCGTTGCGCACGGACAAGCTTGTGGTCTGCCTGCCCGAGGGGCATGCCCTGGCCACTCGCAAGTCGCTGCGGATCGTCGATCTTGCGCAGGAGCGCTTCGTCATGTTCGACCGGGACGTCGCTCCGGCCAACTACGACAACGTCATTGCCTCCTTCAGTCACGCCGGAGTCCATCCGCGCACTTACCATGCCGCAAGGCAGTGGCTGACCATCATCGCGATGGTTGCCAACGGCATTGACATCGGGCTCGTGCCGCAAAGCCTGGCCCGTTGTGGCATGAGCGGCGTCTGCTTCGTCCCGTTGCGCGACGAGTATGCCGCTTCTCCGGCCCTGATGGCCTGGAACCCCAGCTATAGCTCGGTTGCGCTGGAGAGCTTCGTCCACTGCGCCGAAGAGATTCTTCAGCCGGAAACCAGCCCGTAATCGTCGTTGGCCGGGACTATCCGGGCGCTGGCGCCAAATGGTTGTGTAAGAAACCCGTAGCCGGAACCCGCGCAGCTTCTGAAATGCCAGCGGCATGGCGCGCGGACGATTCGCAAAACGAATCGTTCAAGCCGAATACTCAATTGGACCGCAATCGTCGCCCTGCCTAAAGTGGCTCCATCGTGATTCGTCGTTCCTTCGAACGACAACCGACGGCAAGGAGACACATGAAACACGACGAATCCATGGGGCCGGCCAGCGGTCCCGGCACTGCGCAACGCAGCAGCGGACCCTTGGCAGGGGTCAAGGTCCTCGACTTGACGTCGGTCGTGATGGGACCGTTCGCCACGCAGATCCTCGCCGCGCTGGGCGCCGACGTGATCAAGGTGGAGTCCCCCGAGGGCGACAACATGCGCCATGTCGGCCCCATGATGCATCCCGGCATGGGTCACATCTACCTGCATGCCAACAGGGGCAAGCGCAGTGTCGTGCTGGACCTCAAGCAGCCCCAGGCACGCGAAGCTGTGCTGCAACTGGCCGAGCGCTGCGACGTGCTGATTTCCAACGTGCGACCCAAGGCGCTGGCACGGCTGGGCCTGGACTACGACTCGGTGCGTGAACGCAATCCTCGCCTCATCCACGTGTCGTGCTGCGGATTCGGCCAGGACGGCCCCTACGCCGCGAAGCCCGCTTATGACGACTTGATCCAGGGCGCCTCCGGCCTGCCCTGGCTGATGAGCCAGTACGGCGCAGAGGCACCATGCTATGCCCCCGTGACCCTGGCGGACCGCGTGACAGGACTGCATGCCGTATACGCGGTGACGGCCGCCCTCTACGAGCGTGAGAAGTCCGGCGTCGGCCAGGCCGTGGTGGTGCCCATGTTCGAGGCGATGGTGCAGTTCGTGCTCGGCGACCACTTCGCCGGCTTGACGTTCGAGCCGCAAAACGGTGATCCCGGCTATGCGCGGCTGCTCACGGCACATCGCCGTCCCTACGAGACCAAGGATGGCCACCTTTGCGTGCTCATCTACAACGACAAGCACTGGAAGTCCTTCTTCACGGCGATTGGACAAGGCGAGCGCTTCGAGAGCGATTCGCGCTTCTCCAGCCATACCAACCGCGCCAAGCACATAGACCAGGTCTACGCCTACGTTGCCGAACTGATGCGCACCCGCACGACGGCCCAGTGGCAGGCGCTGCTCGATGCCGCCGACATTCCGAACATGCCGATGAACTCGCCGCACGAGCTCCTGGAGGACGCACACCTCAACGCCGTGGGCTTCATCAGGCGCGAGGAGCATCCGACCGAAGGCCCGATGCGCACCATCGGCAACCCCACTGCCTGGTCACGAACGCCGTGTCGCGACCTGCCCCCTGCGCCACGCCTGGGCGAGGACTCGGTTGCGGTGCTCGGGGAACTGGGCTGGTCCGCCTCCGACATCGAGGCATTGAAGAACGCACGGGGCACCACGAGCCCGACCTGACGACGGATGCTGACACTAAGGAACGCTGAAATGAACTTCGAACTCACCGACGACCAGCAACAGATCATCGACGCCATCCAGCGCACGTGCAGCCCCTTCGATGCGGACTACTGGTTGCGCAAGGATCGCGAAGGCGGCTTTCCCCATGACTTCCACCGCGCCATGGCCGATGCAGGCTGGCTCGGTATCGCGATGCCGCAGGAGTACGGTGGGGCGGGGCTGGGCATCACCGAGGCGGCGTTGATGATGCAGACGATCTCGGCCACCGGCGCGGGACTCTCCGGCGCCTCGGCCGTGCACATGAACATCTTCGGCCTGCATCCCGTGGTCGTCTTTGGCAACGAGGAGCAGAAGGCCCGCTGGCTGCCACCGCTCATCGAAGGCAAGGACAAGGCTTGCTTCGCGGTCACCGAGCCCAACACCGGGTTGAACACCCTCAAGCTCAAGACGCGGGCGGTGCGCAAGGGCGACCACTACGTCGTCTCGGGGCAGAAGGTCTGGATCTCTACGGCCCAGGTGGCCAACAAGATGCTGTTGCTGGCGCGCACGACGCCGGTGGAGGAATGCAAGGGAACGCAGGGACTGTCGCTCTTCTATACCGATCTGGACCGCTCGCATATCGAGGTGCAGGAGATCGAGAAGCTCGGGCGCAAGTGCGTCGACTCGAACCAGGTCTTCATCGACGGGCTGCGCATTCCGGTGGCTGACCGCATTGGCGAGGAAGGTAAGGGCTTCGAGTACATCCTGCACGGCATGAATCCCGAACGGATCCTCATCGCCTCGGAAGCCATTGGCCTGGGCAAGGCGGCACTGTCGCGTGCCGCGCAGTACGCCAACGAACGCGTGGTGTTCGACCGTCAGATCGGCAAGAACCAGGGCATCCAGCATCCCCTGGCACGGTCGTGGATCGAGCTGGAGGCGGCCAACCTGATGGTGCTCAAGGCCGCGTCGCTGTACGACGCGGGCAAGAGCTGCGCGGCAGAGGCCAATGCCGCCAAGTTCCTGGCCGGCGAGGCCTGCTTCCACGCCTGCGAGAACGCCATCCTCACGCACGGAGGCATGGGCTACGCCAAGGAGTACCACGTCGAGCGCTACATGCGCGAAGCATGGATCCCGCGGCTGGCGCCCGTGAGCCCACAGCTGATCCTGTGCTTCATCGCCGAGAAGGCGCTCGGCCTGCCCAAGTCCTACTGAACGCCGAGGCCTGCGATGAACTACCAGACGATCGAGGTTTGCATTGACCAAGGCGTTGCGAGGCTGTGGCTGAATCGGCCGGCGGTACGCAACGCGATGAACGAGGACGTCATCAGCGAGCTCACTGCGGCCTTGGCCGCGTTGGGCTCGGACGACAACGTGCGCGTCGTGGTCCTCGGAGGCAGGGGGCCGGCGTTCTGCGCCGGCGCGGACCTGGGCTGGATGAGGCGGATGGCGGACTTCAGCGAGCCACAGAACCAAGCCAGCGCCATGGAGCTCGCCACGATGCTGCAGAGGCTGCACGCGCTGCCAAAGCCGACGATTGCCCGGGTGCATGGACCGGCCTATGCCGGAGGCATGGGCCTGGCATCGGCGTGCGACATCATCGTTGCCGAGACAACCGCCGAGTTCTGTCTCAGCGAGGTCAGGATAGGGCTCGTGCCGGCAACCATCTCGCCCTATGTCGTCCAGGCGCTTGGCGCTCATGCGGCACGCCGCTACATGCTCACGGCCGAGCGCGTTTCGGCCGCCGAGGCCCACCGCATCGGCTTCGTGCACGAACTGTGCGACCCCGGGACCATTGACACGACGATTGCATCGCTCACGCGATCCCTGGTCGCGGCAGGGCCCGCTGCGCTGGCCGCGACCAAGCAGCTGCTCGACGATGTCGTGGACAGGACCATCGACCCGGCTCTGCTCGCCATGACGGCCAGCGTCATTGCGCAGGTGCGCGCTTCGGCGGAGGGCCGTGAAGGCGTCGGCTCGTTCCTCGAGAAGCGCAAGCCCGCATGGAGCCGCGCATGAGCATCGAAGGGGCGGACGTGGACAACAAAGCAGTCCGGATCGTTGAGGTGGGTCCGCGCGACGGGTTGCAAAACGAGAAGCAGCCCGTAGCGACGCAGACGAAGCTCGAACTGATCGAGCGGCTGGTCCAGGCGGGGCTGAGAGTCGTCGAAGCGACGTCGTTCGTATCGCCAAAGTGGGTGCCTCAGATGGCCGACCACGGCGACATCATGCAACGCCTGCCGCTCCAGCCCGGGGTCGCGTATTCGGTATTGACACCGAACCTGAAGGGCTTCGAGGCCGCCGTGGCCGCCGGGGCAAAGGAGGTCGCCGTGTTTGCGGCGGCGTCGGAGACGTTTTCCCAACGCAACATCAACTGCTCTGTCGCTGAGTCGATAGCGCGGTTCAGGCCGGTGTTCGACGCCGCGCGGCGCGAGGGCGTTCGGGTGCGTGGCTACGTGTCCTGCGTCGTTGGATGCCCCTACGAAGGACCGATTGCTCCCGAGCGTGTGGCCGACGTGTCGGCACAGCTGTATGAGCTGGGCAGTTACGAGGTGTCGCTCGGTGACACCATCGGCGTGGGAACGCCGGCCTCGATCGTGCGCATGCTCGACGCCGTGGCCCGGCGCGTACCGGTACGGCACCTGGCCGGCCACTACCACGACACGTACGGCATGGCGATAGCTAACGTGCACGCGTCGTACGAGTTCGGGCTGCGCTCCTTCGACAGCTCGGTGAGCGGGCTGGGTGGCTGCCCCTATGCGAAGGGTGCATCCGGCAACGTCGCGACCGAGGACGTTGTCTATCTGTTGCATGGCCTGGGCGCGCAGACCGGCATCGACCTGGACCTGCTCGTCGACACGTCGGCGTGGGTCTCGGCGGCGCTTGGCCGCGAGCCCGGCTCGAAGCTCACGCGCGCGATGCTTGCCAGACGCGCGATGCATACCGAGGCCGGCCGATGAAGAACCCGGCGCTCATCGCTGACGTGGTTGCCATGATCCCTGATGGCGCCAGCCTGATGATCGGTGGATTCATGGGAAGCGGCAGCCCGGTGCTGCTGATCGACGAGATCGTGCGCCAGCGCAAGCGCGGGCTGACGGTCATTGCCAACGACACGGCCCGGCCAGGCATTGGCATCGGCAAGCTGATTGACGCCGGCGCGGTCAGCAAAGTGGTGACGAGCCACATCGGCACCAATCCCAAGACCCAGCAATTGATGCTCGACGGGGCGCTCGACGTGGAACTGGTGCCGCAGGGCACGCTTGCCGAGCGCATCCGCTCAGGCGGCTTCGGCCTTGGCGGCGTCCTCACGCCGACAGGGGTCGGCACACTGGCGGCCGCGGGCAAGCGGACACTGGAAGTCGATGGGCAGACCTTCCTGCTCGAGACGGCACTCAAGGCCGACTTCGCGCTGGTGGCCGCCAGGCGTGCCGACTATGACGGCAACCTTGAGTACGCGCTGACGGCGCGCAATTTCAACCCGCTGATGGCCATGGCCGGCCGCACGACGGTCGCCGAAGCCGAACAGATCGTACCGGTCGGTGCGATAGCTCCTGATGCCGTCGTTACCCCGGGCATCCTGGTCCGATATCTCGTCAGGAGAGCCAGTACATGAAGCACCGCCCCAACGCCAAGGAAGTCATCGCGAGGCGCGTGGCGCAGGAGTTGCGTGATGGCGACTGCGTCAATCTCGGCATCGGCCTGCCCACCATGGTCGCCGCCTACATGTCGCCATCGGTGCGCGTTCACTTCCACTCCGAGAACGGGATCATGGGCATGAGCCCGTTGCCGGGAGAAGGACTTGACGATCCCTGCCTCACCGATGCTGGCGGCCGCCCGATCGGCGCTTTGCCAGGCGCCAGCGCGTTCGACTCCGCCTTCTCGTTTGGTCTCATTCGCGGCGGCCATCTCGACGTGACGGTGCTTGGCGGGCTTGAAGTCGACGAGGCCGGCCACCTTGCGAACTGGATGGTCCCAGGGAGGATGGTCCCCGGCATGGGCGGAGCGATGGATCTGGTGACGGGGCCCCGCCGCGTGATCGTGGCAATGACGCACCGCTCGCCGTCCGGTTCCAAGCTGGTCAAGCGCTGTTCTCTGCCCATCACGTCGTTGCGACGCGTCGATCTCGTTGTCACGGAGCTTGCAGTGATCGAGCCCACCGCGACCGGTTTGGTGCTGAAGGAGACCGCGCCGGGTGTCACGGTCCGGGATGTGTTCGAAGCGACGGAAGCAGCCTTGAAGATCGCGCCGGGATTGGAAAGGGCTGCGTAGCGCTGCAGCACCACAGCTGCCCAGGACGGTTGCAATAACACTTTTGTAAGGAATGCACATGAAGATCCTTGTGCCCGTGAAACGGGTGGTGGACTACAACGTCAAGGTCCGCGTGAAGAGCGACGGCTCGGGCATGGACCTCGCCGGCGTGAAGATGAGCATGAATCCCTTCGACGAGATCGCCGTCGAGGAAGCGGTTCGGCTCAAGGAGAAGGGCGTCGCCAGCGAGATCGTCGTGGTCTCCTGCGGTGTGGCGCAGTGCCAGGAGACGCTGCGCACGGCTCTCGCCATCGGCGCGGACCGCGCCATCCTGGTCGAGACCGACGCCGAGCTGCAGCCGCTGGCCGTGGCCAAGATCCTCAAGGCGCTGGTGGACAAGGAGCAGCCGGGCCTGGTGATCCTGGGCAAGCAGGCCATCGATGACGACAACAACCAGACCGGCCAGATGCTCGCCGCGCTGGCCGACCTGCCGCAGGCCACCTTCGCCTCCAAGGTCGAAGTGGCGGACGGCAAGGCCAAGGTGACGCGCGAGGTGGACGGCGGCCTGGAGACCATCGAGGTCACGCTGCCGGCCGTGGTCACGACCGACCTGCGCCTGAACGAGCCGCGCTACGTGACGCTGCCCAACATCATGAAGGCCAAGAAGAAGCCGCTGGAGACCGTCAAGCCGGCCGACCTGGGCGTCGATGTCGCGCCCCGGATCAAGACGCTCAAGGTCAGCGAGCCGCCCAAGCGCGGCGCCGGCGTGAAGGTGCCCGACGTGGCGACCCTCGTCGAGAAACTCAAGAACGAAGCCAAGGTGATCTGACATGGCCGCACTCGTCATTGCCGAACACGACAACGCGTCCCTCAAGGGCGCGACCCTCAACACCGTGACTGCCGCAGCCGCTTGCGGCGGCGAAGTGCACGTGCTGGTGGCCGGCGAGAACGCCGCCGCCGTGGCCCAGGCCGCCGCCCAGGTGCAGGGCGTGAGCAAGGTGCTGCACGCCGACTCGCCCGCGCTGGGCAAGCAACTTGCGGAGAACGTGGCGGCGCAGGTGCTCGCTGTGGCACCGGCCTACAGCCACATCCTGTTCCCCTCCACCGCCAACGGCCGCAACGCCGCCCCGCGCGTGGCCGCCAAGCTCGACGTGGCGCAGCTCAGCGACATCACCAAGGTCCTGAGTGCCGACACCTTCGAGCGCCCGATCTACGCCGGCAACGCCATCGCCACGGTGCAGAGCGCCGACGCGGTGAAGGTCATCACCGTGCGCACCACGGGCTTCGACGCCGCGCCCGCCACCGGCGGCAGCGCCGCCGTTGAAAGCGTGGCCGCGGTGGGTGACAGCGGCAAGAGCGCCTTCGTTGGCCGCGAGCTGACCAAGTCGGATCGGCCCGAGCTGACCGCCGCGAAGATCATCGTCTCGGGTGGCCGGGCACTGGGCTCCGCTGAAAAATTCACGGAAGTGCTCACGCCGCTGGCCGACAAGCTGGGCGCCGCGCTGGGTGCCTCGCGCGCCGCGGTGGATGCCGGTTACGCCCCCAACGACTGGCAGGTGGGCCAGACGGGCAAGATCGTGGCCCCGCAGCTCTACATCGCCTGCGGCATCAGCGGCGCGATCCAGCACCTGGCGGGCATGAAGGACTCCAAGGTGATCGTGGCGATCAACAAGGACCCGGAGGCGCCGATCTTCAGCGTGGCGGACTACGGAATGGAAGCCGACGTGTTCGAGGCCCTGCCGGCGCTGGTCCAGGCGCTGTAAGCCAAAGCAGCCCGGGATACCGAAATGACGCCGCTGCATCTGCTCGAACGGTACGGCCCGCGCGAGTCCATGGACTACGACGTGGCGGTCGTCGGCGCCGGCCCCGAGGGGCTGGCCACTGCCATCCGGCTCAAGCAGCTCGCCGCCGCGGCCGACCGCGAGGTGTCGGTGGTGGTGCTGGAAAGGGTCAGGAATGGGCTTTGCCTTGCGCCTCCCCATGGCCAGACGCAAGCCCCAGCCGGCACCGCAGGCCGATTCGGCCTATCAGTTCAAGCTGCATGAACGACCTTTCATGCCCGGCTCACCGGCGACACCCGAGCACCCGGTGGCGCGGCGGGCGGCTTACCTGGCCATCGGCGTGCTGCTGGGGCTCACGGGCGGCTTCGGCAACGGGCTGCTCCTTGCCAATGTGGCCCAGATCCAGGGCGCGCTGGGCCTCACCAGCGTGCAGGGCGCCTGGCTCACCGCCGCGTACTCGATGACCAACGTGTGCATGAGCCTGCTGCTGATCAAGTTCCGGCAGCAGTTCGGCACGGGCTGGTTCACGCGCATCTTCCTGCCGGCCTTCGCCGTGGTCAGCCTGCTGCAGCTTTACGTGCAGGGCTACGCGACGGAGCTGTTGGTGCGCGCGGCCAGCGGCATCGTCGGCAGCGGGTTGTCCACGCTGGCGCTGTTCTACGTGATGCAAGCCATGCCGGCGAAGGCGCGCCTGGGCGGGATGGTGTTGGGCGTTGGCATCTCGCAGATCGCGCTGCCGCTGGCGCGCGTGATCTCGCCGGCACTGCTGCAAGGCGGCGAGGTACAGAACCTGTACCTGCTGGAGTGGGGCCTGTCGCTGCTGTGCCTGGGCTGCGTGGCACTGCTGCCGCTGCCGCCCAGCGAGCACGTCAAGACCTTCGAGCCGCTGGATTTCCTGACCTTCGCGCTGTTCGCGCCGGGCATGGCGCTGCTGTGCGGCGTGTTCGCGGTGGGCCGCGTGGCCTGGTGGAGCACGCCCTGGATCGGCGCCGCGCTGGCGGCGACCATCGTGCTGCTGGGCGCGGCCATGCTGGTGGAGCACAACCGCGCCAATCCGCTGCTCAACACTCGCTGGATGGCCAGCGGCCAGATCCTGAAGTTCGCCACGCTGGGCATGACGATGCGCGTGCTCCTGTCGGAACAGGGCTTCGGCGCCACCGGACTGCTGGCCGCCGTCGGCATGGGGCCGGACCAGCTGGTGACGCTCTACGCCATCGTGACCCTCGCCACGGTGGCTGGCCTGGCCGCCAGCCTGGCCACGCTCGACCCGAAGGACCTGCTGCGGCCGGTGGTGATCTCGCTGGCGCTCATCGCCGTGGGCGCCTTCATGGACGCCGATGCCAGCAACCTCACGCGGCCGGCCCAGTTCTACGTCAGTCAGGCGCTCATCAGCTTCGCGGCGATCTACTTCATGGGCCCGCTGATGGTGAGCGGCATCCTGCCCGCGCTGGCCAGGGGACCCAGCCACATCATCAGCTTCTCCGCGGTGTTCGGCATCTCGCAGAGCCTGGGCGGCTTGGCCGGCGCATCGCTGCTGGGCAGCATCCAGATCGCGCGCGAGCGGCTGCACTCCAACGAGTTGGTGCAGGCGCTGCTGGGCACCGACCCGCTGGTGGCCGGCCGGCTGGACCTGCTGGCGCTGAGCTATGGCCGCGTCCTGGCCGATCCGGCTGCGCGCCGCGCTGTGGGCAGCACGCTGTTGAGCCAGCAGGTCAGCCGCGAGGCCAATGTGCTGGCCTTCAACGACGTGTTTCTCCTGATCGGCATGCTGGCCACGTTGGCCTTCCTGCTCGTCGGCGCGCGCTGGCTGCTCTACCGTGTCAAGGGCATCAACCCGCTGGCCGAGGAGTCGGCGACGCTGGCCCGTCTGCGGGCCAGCCGTGCCGCCGAAGGCTCCACCCCTTCACCAGCTCCAGAGAAAGGCGGCCCTTGAAACAGCCCCCGCGTGAAACGGTCAACGCCGGTGCCCGTCCCCCGGCCGGTGAGGCCGGTGACGACCACACCCGGCTCGACGATCCGGTGGAAGTTGCCGAGACGCAGGCCGAGGCGCCCGCCGCTGCGCCCAAGGGCTGGGCCCCGCCGCGCAGCGGACTGCGCATGACGCTGGTGTTCGTGGCCTTCGTGCTCGCCGGGGCGCTGGTCGTGCTCTACGCCTGGGGACTGCCGCCCTTCAGGTTCCATGTGCAGTCCACCGACAACGCCTACGTGCGCGGCCAGACCACGGTGATCAGCCCGCAGGTCAACGGCTACGTCACGGAGGTGCTGGTCCAGGATTTCCAGGAGGTGCGCCAGGGCCAGCCGATCGTGCGCATCGACGCGCGCATCTACCGCCAGCGCGTCGAGCAGGCGCGCGCGGCCATCGCGGTGCAGCAGGCGACCCTGGCCAACTCGGCGCAGAGCCAGCGCTCCGCGGCCGCCGGCTTGCAAGGGCAGGGGGCGGCGGTGGCCAGCGCCCGCGCCCAGCTGGAGCGCGCGCAGGCCGACATGCGCCGCGTCGAGGAACTGGTGGCGGATCGCTCCGTGTCGCTGCGCGAGCGCGACCAGACGTTGGCGGCGCTGCGCCAGGCCGAGGCCGCGCTGCAGCAGGCACAGGCGCAACGCAGCGTCGCCCAGGAGCAGCTGCGCACGGTGACGGTGGGCCGCGCCGGCCTGGAAGCGGCCGTGCAAAGCGCGCAGGCCGCGTTGCGGCTGGCGGAGATCGACTTGGCCAACACCGAGATCGTCGCCCCGCGCGACGGCCGCGTCAGCGAGGTCGGCGTGCGCATCGGCCAGTACGTGACGGCGGGCTCGCAGCTGCTGTTCCTGGTGCCGCCCACGGTGTGGATCGTGGCCAATTTCAAGGAGGCGCAGACGGCGCGGATGCGCCCCGGCCAGCCGGCCTGGGTGACGGTCGATGCGCTGGGCGGGGCGCGGCTGGAGGGCCGCATCGAGCGCATCGCGCCGGCCACGGGCAACGAGTTCGCGGTCATCAAGCCCGACAACGCCACCGGCAACTTCGTGAAGGTGCCGCAGCGCCTGAGCGTGCGCATCACGCTCGATCCCGGCCAGCCGCTGCTGTCGCGACTGCGGCCGGGCATGTCGGTGCAGGCGCATGTGGACACAGCCGTCGCCGAGGCTGCTGATCCCGGGACGACGCCATGACGCGCTGGACCGTGGTGCTGGGCGCCGCGCTGCTGGCCGGCTGCACCGGCACGGCGCCGCCCCTGTCAACGCCGCCGCCGCTGGCGCTGCCGGACCAGTGGCAGACCCGTCTCGACGCCACGGTGGCGCAGCGCCCCGACTGGTGGCGCGACTTCGGCGACCCGGTGCTGACGCAGTGGGTGGAGGCTGCCCTTGCCAACAACACCGACATCGCCACCGCCGTCGCACGGGTGCGCGAGGCGCGCGCACAGGAGCAGGTGGCCCGCTCGCAGCGCTGGCCCACGCTGGAGCTGGCCGTGGGTGCCACGCGCTCGCGCAGCCTGGATCCGCTGGGCCACCCTACCGAGTCCACCGGCGTCCAGCCGCTGTTCCAGGCGGCTTACGAGGTGGATCTGTTCGGCCGGATCGGCAACCAGGTGCGGGCGGCCGAGGCGGGGAGCGTGGCCGCCGGGCAGACGCGTGATGTCGTGGCCCTGGGTGTCGCGGCCGCCACCGCCAGCGGCTACATCACGCTGCGGGTGCTCGATGCGCGGTTCGCCATCCTGCGCGAGACACTGCGCTCGCGCGAGGACTCGCTGCGCCTGGCGGCGCGGCGCGCGGCGGTGGGCTACACCTCGGAGCTGGAGTGGCGCCAGGCCCAGGCCGAGTACGAGGCTACTGCTCAGCAGTTGCCCCAAGCCGAGGCCGCCATCGCGCGCCAGGAGCATGCGTTGTCGGTGCTGGCCGGCCAGGTGCCCGCTCCGGTGCGCCGCGGGGCGGCCCTGCAGGCGCTCGTGCCGCCGCCCGTTCCGCCGGCGCTGCCCAGCGAGCTGTTGCGGCGCCGGCCCGACATCGCGCAGGCCGAGTCCACGCTGGCGGCCTCGGACGCGACGCTGGCCGCCGCGCGCGCGCAGTTCCTGCCGCAGCTGCGCCTCAGCGCCACGGCCGGGCAGGTTTTTTCGTCGAGCCTGGCCGATCCGGTGACCATCTGGACCCTCGGCACCAGCGTGCTGGCGCCGATCTTCTCGGCCGGGAGGTTGCGCGGCCAGGTCGAGGCCGCGGCGGCACGGCGCGACCAGGCGGCCTGGAACTACCAGCGCACCGTGCTGGTGGCGTTGCGCGAGGTGGAGGACAACCTCAGCGCCGTGGCGCGGCTGCGCGAGCAGCGCGCGCACCTGCAGGCGCAGCGCGAGGCGGTGAGCGAGGCTTGGCGGCACGCGGTCAACCGCTACCAGGCCGGCTATTCCTCGTACCTCGAACAGCTCGATGCCCAGCGCAACCTGCTGGCTGCCGAGCTGGCGCTGGTGCAGTCGGTGGGAGACGAGCTCAATGCGCTGGTGGCGCTGCACCAGGCCCTGGGCGGAGGCTGGAACGGCAGCGGACGCTGAGACATTTGCTTGAGCTCGTTGAGATTGCGCTGTGCGCACAACGTTCAGCATGGAGACGGCGCTGCGCCCTACCGCCATGGCGCACCGGGAGCCAGCCGCAGGCCGTACCTCGAAACACGCTCGCAAGAACCTGGGCCTGCTCGGAAATCCATCTCCGGACTCCGATTTCTTGAACCGCTCTACTCCTGGCGGCAACCCAACGCGACCGAAGCGCCCGACGCCACGCTGGGACGCGGCAACCAAGCGAGGAGACGAGCATGGACACAGGTCCAGGACTGGACACGCAAGCGGCGGTGTCGGCCACGTCTGGCTACGCGCGGCGCGCTTCCCAGGAAGAGCTGTCCACCCCGTTCGCCACCGTGCTCGCGGCGGCGCGGGCGAAAACGCTCCGGCAGCACACTGCCGTCCTGGCATGGCCCCGAGCAGCGCACTGGATCTTGAATTTGCGCTGCCACCACGAGAGGCCGTTGCAGTCTTGCGCTGCACGGCTGTGCCGGACACAGGCATCGCTCATCGAATTCAGGCCGGAAGACAAGCCCTTGCGAGAAGGGGCGGCGACGAACGCCAGTCGAAGTCCGAGGAATCGGTCTGGATCACGCCCAGTGCCTCGCTCACTGTCCATGTAGACAACGTTTGACAGGAAATCCGTATGAACTCCCGCGTGCTTTTCCTCACCGCAGCCGTGCTGCCGGTACTCGGCTCTGGTGTCGCCATGGCCAGCGATACCGCTTTGCAGAACACCGAACTCTCCATGCGTGGCTTGTCAGCGACAGATTTGTCGCGGCTGCAACCGTTTACGAACCCGTTACCGGCGCCGGACACCTCATCCATCGCAGCCGACATCGGCGCCGGGCCCTACCCGTCGGGCGCCAAGACCCGCAGCGGCATCGTCAGCGGCAGCGCTGGCCGCGCTTTCGGCAGCTTCGGCATTCCCTACACCACCACGCGCGTGCAGGACGGCAACCAGAGCGCCGCGGGCACCACCGCGGCCAGCCGCCTGAGCACCACGTACCCCTACCGCACCGTGGGCAAGCTCACCTTCTCGGCGGGCTACTGCTCGGCCAGCCTGATCCGGCGCAGCGTGATCGTGACGGCGGCGCACTGCATCCAGAACTTCGGCAGCGGCGCCTCGATCTTCTCGGGCTTCCAGTTCCGCCCCGGGCACTACGGCGCGGCCGGTGCCACGGCGGCGCAGATCGCGCCCTACGGCACCTGGAACTGGGCGGCGCTGGTGCGCCCGGCCAGCTGGGCCAACGGCACCGACATCGGCAGCGGCGCGGCGCGGGACAACGACCTGGCCGTCATCGCGCTGGCACGGGACGCCCGGGGCCGCTTCGTGGGCGACCTCACCGGCTATCTGGCCTACGGCTGGAACAACTATTCCTTCGTGACCTCGTCCAAGACCGGCAACCTGCACACCGCCGCCGTCACGACCCTGGGCTATCCGTTCCTGATGGACCGCGGCGCGATCATGCAGCGCACCGACGGGCCGACCTACACCACCACGGTCGGCCGCGCGGGTCAGCTCTGGCAGGGCAGCAACCTCACCGGCGGCTCCAGCGGCGGCCCGTGGGTGGTGAACTTCGCCCCGCGCACCGCTGCGCTGACCGGCGGCGCCGTGGCGGGCACGGCCCCCGTGATGGCCGTGATCGGCGTGACCTCCTGGGGCTCCAGCGATCCCAACGCGCCCAAGGACAACTACTCCTCGCAGTTCCGCCAGAACTCGCGCTATCCCAACGCCAGCTACGGCGGCTACGGCGCCGGCAACATCGGCTCACTGCTCAACACGCTGTGCTCCTCGGCCGCGCCCGGCGGCGGCACCTATGCGTCGCAGGGCTACTGCAACTGAGCCGAACTCCATGACGCACTGGCATTGATGTGGATCCGGGTCGGTGTACAGGCACCTGCTACAGCGGCCCGGCAGCCTCGGGGGGATATCCGACGAAGTCGGACCACGAGCTGTTCGGGCTGCTGCCGCGGGCTGGGCTCGCACGCGGCCACGCTACGCCGCGAGTCATCCGGCAAGCGTGCTTTTCTTCCGCAGCGCACCGATTCGCATGGAAAGTCCAGCAACCCCAGGGATGCCGCCGCAACCCTTTGCAAATTTCAGCAATATTGCGACCAATCCAGCGAGATACAAAGAAAAGCTGCCTGGCTCAGGAATGGGGGCCGTTGTGACGCGAACATAATCAATTGCTACGTCGGTTGGAGAAGGAGTGCCTGGCAAGCCGATGGACTGGCTGAAACCAAACCGAACGCCTGATTGGTACTCGGGTAACAATTGGCTGACGCCTATAGTGATAAATTTGTTTGGGCCCGTGTCTGGTTCCACGGATGCTAATATGATGCCGCCACGAGAAGCTTCCAAAGAGAAGCGATACCATGTATTATCCTGAAACTCGAATGGAAATTCGGTTCCGCCACCTTGGCTGGTGATGGCCGAGAATACACGCTGTCTGCCATAGTCTGGCGCAAGCAGCGCTCCCTGCGCATAGTGTTGAATATTTTCGCTATCAATCAGCCACAATTCCAGCAATTGATCGATGGCCGTGGCCGGCGACTGCACCATGGTGTTGAAGCGCACCTCCAGGCGCAGCCCATGAGCAGTGTCGAAGACTTTGTCCGTGCTCCAGCCTTTGCGCTGAGCATTGCCCATGAGGTCGTTCATGCGCAGAACAGTGGCGCCGTCCAGGATTTGAAGTTCTGCTTGCGATGGTCCGATGTACTGGGCCACATTGGAATCCGACCCCGCAAAGCGCCACGGAGCCGTTGGCAGCGCCGTCTGGTAAGCGCTTCCCGGCAACGTGTTGAAGTCATCGAAAAAAAGCTCCCGTGCCGCCAGCACGGGTGACGACAAGGCCAGCGCCACCAATGCTGCTGACAGTGAACGGTGGCAAGACACGGTGCGTTGAAACATGGCAGGCCTCCGGCTAATAGACCAAGGCATTTCCTGCACCACATGAGCGCCGTGGCGACGTTCGCCCGCTACTCCACGGTGAATGCGCTGCGCTCTTGATCGGGACCTTTTCAATACCGGCCTTTAGTTCGCCACGGCTTCTGCGTTTCCCGGGAAGAGGTCAGTAACGTTGGTGCCCGGGCGTAGGGCGGCCACATCTCGGCGTCGCTCCGGCGGAGTGGGCATGCCCGGGATACATGGCTGGCCACTTGTCCCGGAACGCTGACACATGTGACGCGCTTCTTGCAAGGTATAACGACACGCTGCTCAACCCTGGTCCGGCAATATCCAGACCTTCGGCGCCAGCGGCCCCCGATCCCCTCGGGTGTATTCATAGGACACGCGCATCCCCATTTGCAGACGCTGCACATCGTCGGGCGACAGCGCGCTGAATGGGAAAAAGACGCTGTCCCCGCCGGCCTCGGGCTGGATGAAGCCGTAGGTTCCCTTGAGATTGAGAATGCGCCCCTGCTGGATGGAGCCCGCCTCGGGCGGCGCGGTCAGCAGGTCGATGTTGGTGGTCAGCGGACTCGGGATGGGCGCGGGCGAGTATTGCGGGCGATAGAACAGGCCATCCACCACGGGATTTTCCCCGGGAGGCGACACATCGATGAGTTCCGCCATCTTCAGCGGATAGGTCGCCTCGCCCAGGAGCACCTGCGACGTTCGCGTCTCGCGCAGGTTGCCGTTGTGGTCGGTGAAACTGAAATTCCAACCGAGCAGCATCACCCGCGTGCCCAGGGTATTGAGCTTGCGCGCCAGGGGAACGAAATCGCCGTCGCAGGCAATCAGCGCCAGGACGTCGAAACGCTTGTAGATGGCCATCTCGAACGCTTCCAGGGCGAGCCACACGTCGATGCCTTTTTCGCCGCCCGGGCCCGTGGGCAGGTAGTGGGTGGTGACGCCCTCGTACATGAGCACGTCCTCGAAGGAGCGTTCCTGGAAAAGAATGTCGCGCTCCTCGGCCTCCCTGGCCTTCATCCGCCCCCTGAAATAATGCGCATCGACGATCTGCGTGAACTTGATGTCGATGCCTTCCTCGGCGGCCGCGCGCGAACGGATGAAATTGTGCAGGCCCTCGATGCTGATTCTGGCTTTTCGTGAATGGGCACTGGAATAGTAATTGCTCACCCCTCGAAAATAATTGCCGTCGTAGAAAATGCCAATACGAAGGAGCTTTTGGTTGGCAGGTGGCATGGTGAATATTGGACGGTGAATGATTGAAGGAGCGGAAAGAGCGGTTTCAGGCCTGAATGACGGCCAGGGGAGCCATTCACGGTGCCAGCGCAAGGCACTGTGTATCAACGGGCGGTGCAGCCGAAACGGGATGCGGGGCCCGCGCCGGGTCGGTCGCGACAGTCCTATCGTACGCCCCCAACCTGCCCGGCCGGTGCCAGGCCGCTGCACCTGTCCATGCCGCTTCAGGGCTCGCCCTGGGCACCACCAGCCGCAGGTAGATGCGCCGAACATCGACTGACCGCGGCATGGCTTCACCGCCGCGGAGCAGGGCGCCACAGAGCCTGTTTTTCATGGATGGCCGCTACGACGCCCGGGCGCCGGTTGACCAGGCAAGCTGCTCGTGCTCTGGGACGGCGCGCCGATCCATCGCTGCCGCGCTGCCAGGCAGTTCCTGCATGAGGAGGCCGGCGATAGGCTGCGCCTCGAACGCTTCTCCGGTTACGCGCCCGAGCTCGATCCCCAGGAGGGAATCTGGCGGCACTTGAAGCATGTCGAACTGCGCAGTGCCTGCTGCGCCAGCCTCGCTGATTCCAGTTCGCGATGGCCAGTGAAGTCATTCCGTCATGCCCGCGCAGAGCCTGCCCCCGCGTAGGCGGGGGCGGGCATCCACACGGACCGGGATGCCGCCCGGAGTTCGTGGACACCCGCCTGCGCGGGTGTGACGGGAT
>NZ_CALAOH010000098.1 GCF_937926365.1 uncultured Azohydromonas sp.
ACGGCGCCGGTGGCGGGATTGAACACGTCCTGGCGCTGAGCGCCCTCGGTGACGGCCCGGCCGCCGATCCAGTGGCCGACGGTGGCGGCGGTGAGTTCTTGAAGTCGTTCGGAAGCGCCCATGGAGTTGGTCTCGTGGTGTTTGTGTGCAGTCCTCCAGTCTAGGAAGCGGGCGCGTCGGCCACAATCGCAGCCTGCTGACCTCACCGTTCAACGATTTGAACGATCGCCGCCATGAGCGAACGCCTGCTGTCCCCCGTCCTGGCCGACCTGCACCTGCTCACGGTGCTGGCCACCACGCGCAGCTACACCCAGGCGGCGAGGCGGCTGGGCATCTCCAAGGCCTCGGCGAGCATGCGCATCAGCGAGCTGGAGCGCGCCGCGGGCGTGCCGCTGGTGCGGCGCAGTTCGCGCTCGGTGGCGCTGACCGAGGCCGGGCAGCAGCTGGTGGACGAGGTGGAAGGCGCCTTCGCCCGCATCGAGCAGGGTTTCAACGGCGTGCGCGACCTGGTGGGGCAGCCGCGCGGCCTGGTGCGCGTGAGCGCGCCGGTGGCGCTGGGGCGGCAGGTGATCGGGCCGCTGCTGCCCGGCTTCCTGGCGTCGTACCCGGAGATCCGGCTGGAGCTGGACTTGAGCGACCGCCTGGTGAACCTGGCGCAGGAGGGCTTCGACCTCGCCATCCGCCACACCCACGCGCCGCCCGAGACACACGTGGCCTGGGCGCTGTGCGAGACGCGCACGTGGCTGGTGGCGCACCGCGACTACCTGGCACGGCACGGCACGCCCGAACACCCCTCGGAGCTGGCGCAGCACCGCTGCCTGCCGTACCTGCGCGGCGGCGGCGTCCAGCGCTGGGACTTCGAGCGGGCGCTGCCGCGCAAGCGCGCCGAGCGCGTCAGCGTACCGGTGGCCGGGCCCTTCAAGGCGAACAACAGCGAGTTGCTGCGCGAGGCGGTGCTGGGAGGCGTGGGCATCGGGCTGCTGCCGGACTTCTCCTGCGCCGCCGCGCTGCGCGAGGGTGCGCTGGTGGCGCTGCTGCCGCAGTGGCAGCCCGTGGGCTTCTTCGGCGAGCGCATCTACGCGCTGCGGCCCTATGCGCCGCAGGTGCCGCGCGCGGTGCAGTGCCTCGTTGATCACCTGCGCCAGCGGCTGGCGGGCGGCGTGGGCGCCTGAGCAGGCTTCGGTGGCCGCACGCCGCGCCTGTCCCGGGGCGGCGCGGCTCTTGAAACTGCGACACTGGCGGGTTTCTTCCCGAGCTTTTGAAGATCATGTTCGACAGCAACGAAACCCTGGAAGCCGCGCTGGCGCGCAACGTGCGCGATGCGCTGATGGAAGACATCGGCCGCTGCGACTGGACCGCGCAGCTCGTGCCCGCGGGCCAGCGCGTGCGGGCGCAGGTCGCGGCCAAGGAAGGCGCGGTGATTGCCGGCCGCCCCTGGTTCGACGCCTGCGTCAAGGCACTCGACCCCGCGGCCCGGCTGGACTGGACGGCGCAGGAAGGGCAGCGCGTGGAGCGCGGCACGGTGGTGGTGAGCATCGAGGCCGACGCGCGCGCGTTGCTCTCGGCCGAGCGCCCGGCGCTGAACTTCCTGCAGACGCTCTCGGCCGTGGCCACCGTCACGCGCCAGTACGTGGAGGCCATCCAGGGCCTGTCGCCCAACCCGCGCGGCTGCAAGGTGCTGGACACGCGCAAGACGCTGCCCGGGCTGCGCCAGGCGCAGAAGTACGCCGTGCGCGTGGGCGGCGGCCACAACCACCGCATGGCGCTGTGGGACGGCATCCTGATCAAGGAGAACCACATCGCCGCGGCCGGCGGCATCCGCCCCGCGCTGGAAGCCGCCTTCGCGCTCAACGCCGGCGTGGACGTGCAGATCGAGGTGGAAAGCCTGGACGAGCTGCGGCAGGCGCTGGAGGCGGGCGCGAGGAACGTGCTGCTGGACGACTTCAGCTTCGAGCACATGGAAAAAGCTTGCGCGCTCAACGCCGGGCGCGCGGTGCTGGAGGTCTCCGGCGGCGTGGACCTGGACTCCATCCGCCGCATCGCCGCCACCGGCGTGGACCGCATCTCCAGCGGCAAGCTCACCAAGGACGTGCGGGCGGTGGACCTGTCGATGCGGGTGGTGGGCTGACGCACAGGGCCATCAGCCGATGGCCCTGCCTGCTTTTTCTTCATGGCCGGGATGTGTGCGCTTCGCACCGTCCCGGTTTTTTCATGGTTCTTTGCGCCGCATCAAAAGCACCGTCGCGCCACGACCAGTTCTGAAAGTTTCATGCAATTGCGAATCCTTATCGTTTGAATTCGTGGGCGCGAGGGGCGTCCGAGGGTCAGGTGATGCGGTCCAGATTCATGAAACAGGTGCTCGCGGCGCTGGCCGCCGCGGTGCTGGCGGGTTGTGGTGGTGGCGGTTCCGGCGGCGGCAGCGATGCCGGTACGGCGGCGACGGAGGCGGCGCTGTCGGCGCAGGCGCAGTTGGGCGCGAAGATCTTCGTGGACCGGACGCTGTCGGCCTCGGGCCGGCAGTCCTGCCAGAGCTGCCACGACCCGGCGCGCGCGCATGGCGCGCCCGATGACCACGCCGGCCAGCCCGGCGGCAAGGACACGCTGCCGGACCAGGGCGGCCGCAGCTCGCCCTCCATCCGCTACCTGAAGTTCAACACCAGCTTCGCCTTCGCCAACGACGGCACGCCCACCGGCGGCTTCTTCTGGGACGGGCGCGCCGCCTCGCTCAAGGACCAGGCCGGCGGCCCGTTCCTGAACCCGGACGAGATGGCCAACGACAGCGTCGAGGACGTGATCGCCAAGCTGGCCCAGGCGTCCTACGCGGCCGAGTTCCGCCAGGTCTTCGGCCAGGACATCTTCAGCCGACCGCAGGACGCCTACGACCGCCTCAAGCTCGCGCTGCAGGCCTTCCAGCAGGAGGACCCGGCGTTCGCGCCCTTCAGCAGCAAGTACGACGAGGTCCTGCGCGGCAAGGCCACGCTGACGGCGCAGGAGCAGCGCGGGCTGGTGCTGTTCAACTCGCCCGCCAAGGGCAACTGTGCCGCCTGCCACCCGTCGGCCAAGGGCGCCGACGGCTCGTTGCCGCTGTTCACCGACTTCAGCTACGACGCGCTGGGCGTGCCGCGCAACCCGAAGCTCAAGCCGGTGCAGGAGGACCCTGCTGGTTTCCATGACCTGGGCCTGTGCGACCGGGCAGGCTTCGACAAGGACCGCAACCGGGACCTGTGCGGCGCCTTCAAGGTGCCCACGCTGCGCAACGTGGCGCTGCGCGGCAGTTTCTTCCACAACGGCCGCTTCACCGACCTCAAGGAAGCGCTGACCTTCTACGTCACGCGCGACACCGACCCCGCGCGCTGGTACACGCAGCCCGACGGCAGCGTCGTGAGCTTCGACGACCTGCCCGAGAAGTACCGCCGCAACGTCAACCGCACCGAGGCGCCCTACAACCGCCAGGCCGGCGACGCGCCGGCGCTGACCGAGGCCGAGATCGACGACCTCATCGCCTTCCTCAAGACGCTCACCGACGGCTACGTCGCGCCCTGACGAGCGTGCCCATCGATTCCCGGCCTCCAGAAGAAAGTCCACCCATGAAAGTCGATCCCCGTTTCGCCCTGCGGCCGCTGGCGGCCGCGCTGCTGCTGGGCTGTGGCCTGGCCCACGCCCAGAGCACTGGCGAGGCCGCGCTGATGCAGCGCCTGGACCAGCTCGCCGCCGAGCTCGCCGCCGTCAAGGCCGAGCTCGCGACGCTGCAGCAGCAGCGCGCAACTGCCGCCGCGCCTGTCGCCCAGGCCGCGCCCGCCGCTCAGGCCGTGCCCGCCGCCCAGGCCGCGCCTGTTGCGGACGCATCGGGCAGTGCCCGCTACAGCGTGTCCGCGGGCAGCGCCACCGTGATCGGCGGCTACGGCGAGATCAACTACAACCGCCCGAAGAACTCGTCCCGGGACGCCCAGGCCGATCTGCGCCGCGCCGTCCTGGGCATCCAGCACCGCTTCGACGACCGCACCAAGGTCGTGACGGAGCTGGAGGTGGAGCACGCCGTCGCCAGCAGCGGCGACGACGGCGAGGTGGCGCTGGAGCAGGCCTACGTCGAGCACCAGTTCTCGCCCGCCTGGGCCGCCCGCGCGGGCCTGTTCCTGGTGCCCATGGGCCTGATCAACGAGAACCACGAGCCCAACGCCTACTACGGCGTGGAACGCAACTTTGTCGAGACGGCCATCATTCCCAGCACCTGGCGCGAGGGCGGGGTGCAGGCCGTGGGCAGCTTCGACAACGGCCTGACGCTGCAGGCCGGCGTGGCTACCGGTTTCAACGTCAACAAGTGGGACCCGGCCGAAGGCCGCGAGTCGCCGCTGGGCGCCATCCACCAGGAGATGCAACTCGCGCGCTCGCGCGACCTGTCGCTGTTCGGCGCGCTGAACTGGCGCGGCATCCCGGGGCTGCTGGTGGGCGGCGGCGTGTTCAGCGGCGGCGCCTCGCACGGCATCAGCGTGAACAAGTCGCGCGTGACGCTGTGGGACCTGCACGCGCGCTGGACGCCGGGCCGCTGGGACCTGGCCGCCGTGGTCGCCCGCGGCAGCATCAGCAACAGCGCCGCGCTCAACAACGAGTTCGGCATCGTGGGCTCCGACGCGCCCATCCCGCGCAGCTTCGACGGCGGCTACGTGCAGGCGGCCTACAAGCTGTGGGAAAGCGGCAGCTACAAGCTCAAGCCCTTCGTGCGCGTGGAGCGCTTCAACGTCGCGCGCCGCTATGCCGACGGCCTGGGGCCCATCGGCACGCCCGACGGCCTGCCCACCGAGCGCGTGCTCACGGCCGGCACCAACTTCGACATCGGCTCCGGCGTGGTGCTCAAGGCCGACTACCAGAAGTTCAAGCAGAACAAGGACCTGGATCGCTTCGACCTCGGCCTGGGCTGGAGTTTCTGATCGTGCGAGTCCTGACCACGCTCGCCGTCCCGCTGGCGCTGGCGCCGGCGGGCGCCTTCGCCGTGGAGTACATGACGGCGGAGCAGGCCGCGAAGCTGATGTTTCCGGACGCCGAGCGCTTCGAGGCGCGCGCGCTGGCGCTGGACGCCGCGCAGATGCAGCAGCTCGCCGCCCGCGGCGTGGCGCCGCGCTCCGCGCAGTGGAGCGTGCGGGCCGCGTTGCGCGGCACGCAGGTGCTGGGCTACGTGGTGGCGGACGCCGTGATCGGCAAGTTCGAGCTCATCGGCTATGCCGTTGGCCTGGCGGCGGACGGGTCGGTGAAGCAAGTTGAAATCCTGTCCTACCGCGAGAGCCACGGGCACGAGATCCGGCTGCCGGCGTGGCGCAGGCAGTTCGTGGGCAAGACGGCCGCGGCCCCGCTGCGCGTGGGCGAGGACATCGCCAACATCAGCGGCGCCACGCTGAGCTGCAGCCACGTCACCGAGGGCGTGCGGCGCATCGTGGCGGTGGTGGAAATGGGAAGGAAGGGCGGGGGGCTGTGAGGCGGGGTTGGGGGCAATCGCTGGCCGCAAGTTGACATGGCACGCACACCACCACGTCATTCCCGCGAAGGCGGGAACCCAGGCGGTCCCCAAGCTGGCCGAAGCAAACTGGATGGCGAGCGAAGGTTTTGTTGGCGTCTTGATGCCTGCGTCGCCTCTGGCGTGCTGACGTGGGACCGCCTGGGTCCCCGCCTGCGCGGGGATGACGAAGTAGGGGGCGAACCGCTCTCCCTCGCGTGATGCCAAGTCCCGCCGTGCCCAACCCTGTGCTCCCGTCGGAGCAGGGCGGCGGGTGCGTTCCGGGCACAACTTCCGCCTCCCCCTCCTGGCACCGCCGCGCCCGCCCGCTCCTGGGCACCCTGGTGGAAGTGGCCGCCGAGGCCGCCGCGCCGCCCTCCGCGCTGGAAGACGCCTTCAGCGCCATCGAGCAAGTGCAGGCCGCGCTCTCGCGTTTCGAGCCCGGCAGCGACCTGGGCCGCTTCGAGCGGTTGTCCGCCGGCCAGTCGCTGGCGCTGCACCCGGCCGGCGCGCGTGCGCTGCGCGCCGCGCAGGCGCTGCACACCCTCACCGGCGGCGCCTTCGACGTCGCCCTGGGCAGCGGCCGCTGGCGCTGCGAAGGCGGCCGGCTGTGGAAACTCGACGCCGCCACCCGGCTGGACCTGGGCGGCCTGGCCAAGGGCCACGCGGTGGACCGCGCCGTGGCGGCGCTGCGGCGCGCGGGCGCGCGCGCCGGCTGGGTCAACGCCGGCGGCGACCTGCGCGCCTTCGGCGCGGTGCAGCTGCCGCTGCGGCTGCGCGACGAAGGGCAGGGCGGCGTGCGCGAGCTGGGATTTCTGCACGAAGGTGCCTTCGCAACCAGCCACTACGGCCCCGGCAGCCGCAGCCGGCTGTTCGGCGCCAGGGAGAATGGCGGGCTTTGCCATGTCAGCGTGGCGGCGCCGCGCGCCCTGTGGGCCGATGCGCTGACCAAGCTGGTGGCGCTGGACATCGACGCGGTGCCGCCGCTGCTGCGGCGCCTGGGAGCACAGGCATGGGTCCATCCGAACCCCTGAAGAGAAACGCACCGGCAGCAGGGCCGCGCCAGTCGGCGTCCAGGCCGCCGCACGTCGCCGGCGCGGGCGGCGTGATCGACCTGGCCGTCGCCAAGCACCTGGCCGTGCGCCATGGCGCCGCAGCCCCGGGACCGGCGCTGACGGTCGCTGCCTGGCAGCGCGCGCTGCTGCTGGGCACGGCGGTGCTGCTGCTGAGCAGCGGTGGCACCTGGCTGGCGGTGCATTACCTGCTGGGCGCGGGCGCCGGGGAGCTGCCGCATCCGACGGAGCCCTGGCTGATGCGGCTGCACGGCCTGGGCGCCTTCGCCGCGCTGTTCGCCGGCGGCGGCATCGCCGGCGCGCACGTGGGCGCGGGCTGGCGCGTGTCGGCGCGGCTGGGCACGCAGCGCCGCAGCGGCCTGGTGCTGTGTACCCTGCTGGCGCTGACCGTGCTCAGTGCCTACCTGCTCTATTACTTCGCGCCCGAGGACTGGCGCGGGCCCCTGGGCTGGGCCCATGCCGGCCTGGGCGCGGCGCTGGCCGCCACCGGCGGATGGCACGCGCGACGCCGGCTTTTGCGTTCTCGCAAATCCGCAGCAGATACGGTTCGTTAGTCGCGGGTGATAATGAGACAAACTCTCATTTAGGCAATCCGCCCCGCGAGCCGATGCTGCTTTCCGACCTGCCCAACGGCGCCAGCGCCACCGTGCAGCGCGTGCTGCCCGAAGCCCCTCCGCTGGACGCCGCGGCGCTGCGCCGGCTGGGCGAGCTGGGCTTTCTGCCCGGCGAGCCGGTGCAGGTGCTGCGCCGCGGTCCGGGCGGGCGCGAGCCCATTGCCGTGACGGTGGGGCAGACGATGTTCGCGCTGCGCCTGGCCGAGGCGCGCTCCATCGAAGTGATTCCCGACTGAAAAGGCCCGAACGTCGATGAGCGCCGCCGATCTGCCGTCCCCCGTCGCGCTGCCCAGCGTGGCGCTGGTGGGCAACCCCAACTGCGGCAAGACCGCGCTGTTCAACCTGCTCACCGGCGCGCGGCAGAAGGTCGCCAACTACGCCGGCGTGACCGTGGAGCGCAAGCTGGGCATGGCCCGGCTGCCCGGCGGCCATGGCGTGCAGGTGATCGACCTGCCCGGCGCGTACAGCCTGCGCCCGGCCACGCCCGACGAGGAGGTGACGCTGCAGGTGCTGCAAGGGCAGCGCGTGGGCGAGGCGGTGCCGGACTACATCGTGGCCGTGGTGGACACCACCAACCTGCGCATGAACCTGCGCCTGGTGCTGGAGCTCAAGAGCCTGGGCCGGCCGATGATGCTGGCGCTCAACATGGCCGACGTGGCGCGCGCCCGCGGCCTGACGGTGGACGTGGCCAAGCTCTCCGCCGAGCTGGGCATGCCGGTGGTGGAGACGATCGCGGTCAAGGGCGACGGTCACAAGGCGCTGATGGACCAGCTGGTGAAACACCTGCAGTCCGATCCGCCCGATCCCGCGCTCAATGCGCCGCACCTGCTGTCGCTGCCCGACAGCCACACGCTGCAGCAGGAGGTGCGCCGCATCCTGGCGGTGGCCGCGCCCGGCGCGCTCAAGGCCCAGCGCTTCCACTACAAGCTCGACGCCTGGGTGATGCATCCGGTGTGGGGCCTGGTGATCCTGGCGGCGCTGCTGTTCATCGTGTTCCAGGCCGTGTTCTCCTGGGCCAGCGTGCCCATGGACGCGATCGAGGCCGGTTTCGCGGCGCTGGGCGAGTGGACCACCGGGCACATGGCCGAGGGCCCGCTGCGCAGCCTGCTGGTGGACGGCGCCATTGCCGGCGCCGGTGGGGTGCTGGTGTTCCTGCCGCAGATCCTGATCCTGTTCCTCTTCATCCTGCTGCTGGAGGACTCGGGCTACCTGCCGCGCGCGGCCTTCCTGCTGGACAACCTGATGGGCCGCGTGGGCCTGTCGGGCCGCGCCTTCATCCCGCTGCTCTCCAGCTTCGCCTGCGCGGTGCCGGGGGTGATGGCCACGCGCACCATCACGCACTGGCGCGACCGGCTGGCCACGATCATGGTTGCGCCGCTGATGACCTGCTCGGCGCGGCTGCCGGTGTACGCGCTGCTCATCGGCGCCTTCATCCCGGAGCGCTCGGTGGGCCCGTTCAACCTGCAGGGCCTGACGCTGTTCGCGCTCTACGTGGCGGGCGTGGTTTCGGCGATGGCGGTGGCCTGGGTGTTCAAGCGCGTGTGGCACCGCAGCCGCTACCAGCCGCTGATGCTGGAGCTGCCGCCGTACCGCGTGCCGGGCCTGCGCAACGTGGGTTTGGGTTTGTGGGAGCGCGCGCGCATCTTCCTGCGCCGGGTGGGCACGATCATCTTCGCGCTGACGGTGCTGCTGTGGTTCCTCTCCAGCTACCCGGCGGCGCCGGCGGACTGGAGCGGCACGGCCATCGAGTACAGCTTCGCCGGGCGCCTGGGGCGGCTGCTGGAAGTGGTGTTCTCGCCGCTGGGCTTCAACTGGCAGATCTCCATCGCGCTGGTGCCGGGCATGGCCGCGCGCGAGGTGGTGGTCAGCGCGCTGGGCACGGTGTACGCGCTCTCGGGCGACGGGGTGGACCAGGCGCTGGCGCCGCTGATCGCGCAGCAGTGGCCGCTGGCCACCTGCTTCTCGCTGCTGGCGTGGTTCGTGTTCGCGCCGCAGTGCATCTCGACGCTGGCCGCGGTCAAGCGCGAGACCAATGCCTGGCGCTATCCCATCGCCATGGCCGTGTACCTGTTCGGGCTGGCCTACCTGGCGGCCTTCATCACCTACCGCGTGTCGCTGGCGCTGGGAGGAGGTTGAAGAAATGACGGTGCAAACGCTGATCGTCGGGCTGCTGGTGGCCTGGGCCTTGGTCTATGCGGTCTGGGTGCTGATGCCGGCAGCGCTCAAGCGCGGGCTGCTGGGCCCTCTCCAGCGCCACTGGCCGGGGCTGGCCCGGCGCGTGGCGCCGGCCGGTGGCGGCTGCGGCGGGTGCAACAGCTGCGGGCCGGCGCCGGCGAAAGGTGCGCAGGCCGAGGCGAAGCCGGTCCAGCTGCACCTGAAGCGCCGCCATTGAGGCTCAGGCGCGCTGCCTGCGCGCCACGGCTCCGACCACGCCCAGCCCCGCCAGCAGCAACACCGCACCCGCCGGTTCGGGCACGGGCGTGGCGATGTAGGCCTGGTAGCGGCCGTTGAACCAGCCGCTGCCCACGATCACGCCGGCGTCGTTGATGCCGCGGGCTTCGCTCAGCTCCCAGCGGGCGGCATCCGCGGGCCGCAGCAGCTCGCTCAGGGTGTAGGTGCCGCCGTCGCGGTGCAGCGCGGGCTCCCAGAAGTAGTCGCCCCACTCCGGATCGAAGGTGGACACCGAGCCCACCACCCAGCCGCGGCCATTCATGTCCCAGGCGCCGCTGTTGCCGAAGTACGTGCTCTGGTACTTGCCGTCGGTGTAGATGTAGGCGCCCGCGATGTGGTCGTAGGTCCAGGGCCGGTTGACCAGCACCTGGCCGGCGTTGTTGATGTCCTGGCCGTAGTAGTCGGCCCACTCATAAGGTTCCGGACTGGGCAGCAGCGTGGCGCGGCCGTCCTGGTACAGGAAGGTGTAACCCTGGCCCCAGGTCGTCCCGCCCGTGATCACGCCGTGGTCGTTGATGGCCGTGGCCAGGCCCTGGGGGCTGCCGATGTCCAGGTAGCGGCTGCCCGAGGCGTCATGTAGGAAGGGGCGGCGGTCGAACTCGCCCACCACCTGCCCGGCGGCATTGAGGCCCAGGGCACGGCCTTCGCCCGCGCCCAGCGACGCGGCCAGGTCCTGCATGCGGCCGTCCTGCCAGAGGAAGGGGCGCAGGCGTCCCCGGGCATCGCGGCTCTCGCCGATCACGTCGCCCCGGTCGTTGACGCCCAGTGCCTCCGTGTAGCTGCCGCCCAGGCTGCCGAGCGCCTGCATGTGGCCGTCGCGGTAGATGAAGGCCTGGCGCGTCCCTTCGTAGTAGCTGCCGCGTGCGGACCAGCCCACCACCGTGCCGTTCTCGCTGATCGCGGTGGCCTCGCTGTAGCCGTCGCCCGTCAGCACCCCCAGGGCCTGGACGCGGTAGCGCGGCGGCGGCGTGACGATCTCGTCGTCACCGGCCAGGGCCAGAGGGGCGAGGGTGGCGGCGGCGACCAGCGCCGCCACGGTCCTGAGAAGCATCTGCATGCTGCGCCTCCGACAAGGAACAAGAGAGGCGCGCAGCCTAGAAAACGCGCACGGCGGCCATCAAGGCCGCCGTGCGTTTCAGAGCAGGCTCTTACCGCGTTGTCATGCGGCGTGAGCAAATGCAGCTTTGTTACTTGGCCGCCACGCGCGCCTTCTCCAGCTCGGCCTGGAACTCCTTGACCAGCGGCTGGCCCACCTGCGCGGCGTACTTGTCCACCACCGGCTTGACCTTGTCACGCATGCGCTGCAGCTCGGCCGGGGCGATGTCGTTGATCTGCATGCCGTGCTTGATCAGCTCCTGGCGCGACTTCTGGTCCATCTCGCGCGCCACCTTGCGCTGGTAGTCGCGCGCCTCCACCGCCGCGTCCTGGATGATCTTCTTCTCGTCGGCCGAGAGGCCGTCCCAGAACTTCTTGCTCACCAGCAGCATCTGCGGGTTGTAGATGTGCCGGGTGTTGCTCATGTACTTCTGCACCTCGTAGAACTTGGAGGCCTCCGCCGTGCTGTACGGGTTCTCCTGCCCGTCCACGGCCTTGGACTCCATCGCGGTGTAGAGCTCGGGGAAGGGCATGGGCACGGCGTTGGCGCCCAGCGTGTTGAGCATGTCGATGTAGAGCGGATTGAGGATGGTGCGGATCTTCAGGCCCTGGATGTCTTCCATCTTCTGGATGGGCCGCTTGCTGTTGGTGATGCTGCGGTAGCCCTGTTCCATGTAGACCAGGCCCACCAGCCCCTTCTCGGGCATCTTGTCCAGCAGCTTCTTGCCCACCGGGCCGTCGAGCACGAAATCGGCCTCGCGCTCGTTGGCGAAGGCGAAGGGGAAGTCCAGCAGCACGAACTCCTTGATCATGCCCACCAGTTGCGCCGGCGACATCATCGAGGCTTCCACCGTGCCGCCCTGCATGGCCGAGGCCACCTGCTGCTCACCGCCCAGCGTGCCGCCGGGGAAGATCTTGACCTTCAGCTTCCCGCCGCTCTTGGCGCTCACCACGTCGGCGAACTTCTTGGCGCCCAGGCCCTGCGGGTGGTCGAGCTGGTTGACGATCGGCAGCTTGATCGAGCGTTCCTTGATGTCGGCGGCCAGCGCGCCGGTGGCGGCGACGCCGAGGAAGAGGGTGCCGATGGCGCCGGCGACGACGGCGCGCTTGAAGGTGTTGATGCTCATGCTTGTCTCCTGCTTGCATGCCGGCGCCTTGGGGCCGGCACAAGGAATGAAGTGAAGGGGTTGCGTTGCGCGCGGCGGCGTCAGCCCACGCGCTCGATCTCCGCCAGCAGCGCGGCGCTCATGGCCTCCAGCGGCGCCTGGCGGCCGCCGGTGTAGAGCTCGACCTGGCCGCGGGCCTGGTGCAGCATCATCCGGGTGCCGTCCGAGGTGCGGCAGCCCAGCGCCTCGGCATCGCGGATGAGCCGGCTGCGCACGGGAATGAAGGCCGCGTCCATCACGAACAGGTGCGGCGCGAGCTGGCCGGCGATGGGGTTGACGTCCGGCGCCTTGAAGCCCGCCGCGGTGGCGTTGACCACGCCGTCGAAGCGCTCGGCCTTGAATTCCTCCAGCGTGCCGCCGCACTCCAGGCCGAAGTCGCGCGCCAAAGCCTCGGCCTTGGACGCCGTGCGGTTGAACACCGTCACGCGCGCACCGGCCTCGCGCAGCCCGTAGGCGATGGCGCGCGCCGCGCCGCCCGCGCCCAGCAGCGCGACGCGCTTGTCCGGCAGCGTGGTGATCTCCTCCAGCGCCCGCACCGCGCCGATGCAGTCGGTGTTGTAGCCGGTGAGCTTGCCGTCCACGTGGTTGATGGTGTTGACCGCGCCGATGGCGCGCGCGGTCTCGTCCAGCGCGTCCAGGTGCGGGATGACGGCCTGCTTGTGCGGCATGGACACGTTCATGCCGCGGATGCCCAGCGTGCGGATGGCGGCGATGGCGCCGGGCACGTCCTCCACGCCGAAGCAGACGAAGGTGTAGTCCAGGCCCAGCGCCGCATAGGCGGCGTTGTGCACCTTGACGTTGAAGGTGAAGGGCGAGCCCATGATGGACCCGCACAGGGTGGGAATGGAGCGTGGCATCGGTGGCAAGTCCTTTCAGCGGCGGGGCAGGACGGCGCAGTGCGGCTGCTCGCCGTCCAGCACCGCCAGCAGGTTTTCGGTGGCGAGCTCGGCCATGGCGCGGCGCGTCTCGTGCGTGGCCGAGCCGATGTGCGGCAGCGGCGTCACGCGCGGGTGCGTGCGCAACGGCGACTCCAGCGGCAGCGGCTCGGTGGCGAACACGTCCAGCGCCGCGGCGCGCAAGGGGCCCTGGTCCAGCGCGTGCAGCAGCGCGTCCTCCTGCACCAGGCCGCCGCGGGCGCCGTTGACGAAGATGGCGCCGGGCTTCATCAGGCCGAACTCGCGCGCGCCCATCAGGCCGCGCGTGGCCTCCGACAGCGGCAGCGTCAGCGCCACGATGTCGGCGCGCCGCAGCACCTCGTCCATGGGCAGCCGCGTCACCAGCCCGGACAGTTCCGGCACGCGCACCTCGAAGGGGTCGTGGTAGAGCACCGGCATGCCGAAGCCCAGCGCGGCGCGGCGCGCCAGCGCCTGGCCGATGCGCCCGAAGCCCAGGATGCCCAGCGTCTTGCCGTGCACGTCCCAGCCGAACAGGTCCTCGCCGATGTTGCGCGTCCAGCGGCCCTCGCGCACGTGGTTGGACAGCTCCACCAGGCGGCGGCTGGCGCACAGGATGAGCGCGAACAGCGTGTCGGCCGTGGTCTCGGTCAGCACGCCCGGCGTGTTGCACAGCGCGATGCCGCGCCGCTCCAGGTAGGGCAGGTCGTAGTTGTCCACGCCCACGGAGATGCTGGAGATCACCTCCAGCGCCGGCGCGCGCTCCAGCGTCTGGGCGTCCAGCGCGAAGCTGGAGCCGATGAGGCCCTGCGCCTGCGACAGCGCGGCCAGGAACCGCTCCCGCTCCTCGGCGCGGCGCGGATCGGCCACGACGACGTCGTGGCGCTCGGTGATGCGTGCCAGCAGATCCGGCGGCAGCGTGCGGAAGACGACGACGTTCTTGCGGCTCACAGTCCGGCCTCCTGCAGTTGGGCCCGGGTGGGCAGTCCTTCGGTGTCGCCCGTGACCTGCACGGCGCGCGCGCCGATCCAGGCGCCGCGGCGCGCGGCCTCGGCCACGCCGCGGCCTTCGAGCAGGGCGCTCACCACGCCCACGGCAAAGCCGTCGCCCGCGCCCACGGTGTCCACCACCTTCGCGACGGGGAAGGCCGGCACCTGGCCGGTGCCCTCGGCCTCGTCGTCGTAGTACGCGCCCTCCGGGCCGAGCTTGACGATGACGGTGCGCACGCCCCGCTCGCGGTAGAAGCGCGCGATGGCCAGCGGGTCGCGGCTGCCGGTGAGCACGTAACCCTCCTCGATGCCGGGCAGCACCAGCTCGCACTGCACCGCCAGGCTGTTGAGCGTGTCGCGCATCAGCGCCTGCGAGGCCCACAGGGTGGGGCGCAGGTTGGGGTCGAAGGACAGGCGCCGGCCGGCCGCGCGCATGACCTCGATGGCGCGCCGCGTCACCGCCAGCGTGCTGGCCGACAGCGCGGGAAAGACGCCCGTGACGTGCAGCTGGCGCGCGCCGCGCAGCCAGTCCTCGTCCAGGTGGCGCAGCTCCATGCGGCTGGCGGCGGAGCCGGCGCGGTGGTACTCCACTGGCGGGTCGCTGCCGTCGTCCACGCGGCCCTTGAACTGGAAGCCGCTGCGCTCGCCCGCCGCCACCTCCACGCGCGAGCAGTCGATGCCCTCGCGCCGCATCTCGTTGAGCAGGTAGCGGCCCATGGAGTCGGCGCCCAGCCGGCTGCCCCAGCCGACGCGCAGGCCCAGCCGCGACAGGCCGATGGCCACGTTGGTCTCCGCGCCGGCGGTGCGCTTGTGGAAGTGCTGCACCGCCTCCAGCGGGCCGGCCTCGTCGGCCACCAGCATCAGCATGGCCTCGCCCAGGGTGACGACGTCCAGGCGGTCCTCGGGGGTGGGGTGCTTCATCGCTGTGTCTCCAGGCGGCGCAGCAGGGCGACCTCGGCGCGCGTGACGCCCACCAGGTCTTCACCCTGCAGCGGGTACTCGATGGCGCGTGGAGCACCAGCAGGCAGCGTGCGCAGCACAGCGCGCCACGGGGCGGCCGACTCCGCCAGCGGCACCGCCACCCACTTGGCCGGCAGGCGCTGCACGCCCTTGCAGTGCACGTAGCCCACGCCCGCGGCCAAGGCCTGCGCGGCCAACAGCGGGTCCTCGCCCTGCCAATGCCAGTTGCCCATGTCGAAGGTCATGGGCAGGTGCAGGCCGGCCGCCTGCACATCGGCGAAGAAGCGCCGCAGCGCGGGCAGGGTGCCGGCGCATTCGGTCTGGTCGTTCTCGATCAGCAACTCGACGGGCGTCTCGGCCAGGCGCCGTGCCAGGAACGGCAGGCCCTGCGGCCCCGCGTAGCCGCCGATGGACATCTTCAGCTTCGGCGCGCCCAGCAGCGCGGTGTGCTCCAGCGCGCGCTCCAGCGCCGGCAGGTCCAGGGCGCCGTCCATGCGCCACAGGCCTTCGGGGCTGGAAAAGACCCGCAACAAGCCGTGCGCCTGGGCCAGCGAGGCCAGCGCCGGCAGCTCGGCGGCCGGGTTGTCCAGCAGCTCGCCGCGCACCTCGAACCCATCGGCACCGGCCTCCGCCGCCAACTCGGCAAAGCGGCGCTGCCCCAGGCGGCGCACGTCGTCCGCACCGAAGGCGGACAGGGAAATCAGGATGGAAGGAGAAAACATGCTCGGCTCCGAAACCGGTTTCAGAGGATTTTATGAAACCGGTTTCAGAGTCGTATACGGGCTAACCCGGAGGTGCTGGAAACAGAGGGTTCAGGCGCCGGCCTGTGAGGAGCCGCGCACGATGAGCCGGGCGGGGAGGCGGAAGCGGCGCGGCTCGGGGCTCTGGCCTTCCAGGCGCTCGATGAGGCAGCGCGCGGCCTGCTGGCCGATGTCGTCGGTGGGTTGCGCGAGGGTGGTGAGGCCGGGGCCCACCAGCGGCGCCCAATCGGTTTCGTCGAAGCTCACCAGGCCCAGCTCGCGGCCGAGCGTGCAGCCCAGGCGCCGGGCGGCGGCGGCCACGCGCAGGCCCACCACGGCGTTGACCGCCAGCACGGCGGGGCGGCCCTGGGGGCCGGCGCGCTGCAGCAGGCCGCGCAGGGCGGCGTCCAGCGCGGCGTCGTCGCCGGGCGGGACTTCCACGCCGCTGCCGCGGCACTGCGCCGCGTGCGCCTGCACGAAGGCGTGGAAAGCCTCGTGCCGTTCCGCGCGCGAGCTGGCCTGCTGGATCGGCTCGGTGACGAAGAGCAGTTCGTTCCAGCCCTGCTGCAACAGGTGCTCCAGGGCCAATGGCACGGCCTGGGCGTTGTCCAGGCCGACCAGGTCCAGCGGCGCGTCCAGGGCGCGGTCCACCAGCACGATGGGCTTGCCCCGCTGCAGCGCGTCGTCCAGCACCTGCCGCTCGCGGCCCAGGGTGTGGAGGATGAAGCCCTCCACCTGGTAGGAAGCCAGCGCGGCGATGGCCTCGCGCTCGCGCGTTTCCTCGTTGCCGAGGTTGAAGAGCATGAGCATGTAGCCGGCGGCGCGGCAGACCTTTTCCGCGCCTTGCAGCACCGCCACCGAGAAGGGGTTGGCGACGTCGGCCACCACCAGTCCGATGAGCCGCGAGCGCCCGCGCTTGAGCGCCTGCGCCATGGGACTGGGCGCGTAGCCCAGCCGGGCGATGGCCTCCTGCACCCGCGCCGCCAGCTCCGCGCTCATCAGCTCGCCGCGGCGATTCAGCACGCGCGAGACGGTGGCTTTGGACACGCCGGCCTCGCGGGCAACGTCGTCGATGGTGATGCGGGAAGGAGTGGGAGAGGGAGAAGAGCTGCGCATGCCAGAACTGTAGGGCCTGGCGCGAGAAACCGGTTTCAGGGATTTGCCGGTGAAGACAGCCGCCCCGCTCAGTCCTGCATCGGCAGCGCCTTCGGATTGCTCTCCGCCAGCCTTTGCAGCGCGACGAACTCCAGGTGATGGCGCAGCGCCGCGTGCAGCGGCCGGCCCGGATCGGCGTCCCCGGCGCGGATGCGCTGCACCAGCACGGCGTTGAGGCCGGCCAGCGCTGCCTCCATCTCGCCGTCCTCCGGTAGCGGGGAGGGCGCTTCCGGGTCGTCCAGGTCCAGCAGCGTGCGCAGCGAGCGCCACTCCGCCAGCGCCGGCGCGTCACCCGCGCGCAACTGGCGCTCGGCGATGCCCATGGCGTTGGCGACCATCAGCGCGGCGTGCCGGTGCTCGGCCGGCAGCGCGGGCAGCAAGGTGTCGCGCAGCAGGGCGCGCGCGGCCTGCAGCAGCTCGGCGCCGTCGGGGTGGTCGCGCATCAGCTGTTCTCCGTCATGTTCAGGATCTCCCACTCCAGCTCCGGCGTGATGTGCGCCGTCAGCGCCAGGAGCAGTGAACTTTCCTCGCCGCGGACATGCCGCTGCGCCTGCTGGATGGAGATCAGCGCCCAGTTCATGTGCGCCATCACTTCCCAGTAGCGCACCTGGTCGCGCGGAATGCGGCGGCCGGACTCGGCCTCGTAGCCCGCATAAAAGTCCTCGCGCTGGCCGATGCCGCCGGCCTCCAGCTCGTTGCGGCCGAAGCGCCAGCACTTGGCGCAGAACCAGCCGATGTCCTCCAGCGGGTCGCTCCAGCCGGCGAACTCCCAGTCCAGGATGCCGGTGAGTCCCCGGCCGTCCACCATGTAGTTGCCGCTGCGGTAGTCGCGGTGGCAGAGCGTGAGTTCATCGGGCCGCGGCGCGTGGCGCTCCAGCCAGCGCAGGCCCCATTCCAGGACCGGGTGTGGCGTGTCGTGGCCGTCGAGCCAGCGCCGCGCGCGTTCGATCAGCCAGGCCGCGGGCGGCAGTTCCGGGCGCTGCAGGAAGTCCAGGTCGGGCCGCGGCGGACGGATGTTGTGGATGCGCGCGAGCTCGCGGCCGAGCTGTTGCGTGAGCTGCACCCGGTCGCCGCCGAGCTGCGGGTCCTTCACGATGCGGTGCGCCGCCGCGGTGCCGGCCACGCGCCGCATCACGAAGAAGGGCCGCCCGAACACCGAGCGGTCCTCGCACAGCCACAGCGGCTCGGGCACCGTCACGCCCGCGCCGTGCGCCGCCTTCAGCAGCGCGAACTCCTGCGCGCGGCCATGGCTGGTGGCGACGCCGGCGGAGGCCGAGTCGCAGCGCAGCACGGCCTGCAGCTCGCCGTCGAAGGCGCCGCCGTCCAGGGCCAGGTCCAGGCGCCAGTTCTCCTGGACCGCGCCGCCCGAGAGCAGCTGGGCCTGGGTGATGCGCGCCGCGCGTGCGCCGGCGGCTTGGGCGATGAAGTTTTCCAGGGCGGCGCGCTGCGCCTCCGGCAAATCGGCCGCGCTCACAGCGAGCTCACCAGGTGGGCGCCGTCCACCGCCAGCGTGGCGCCGGAGATGGCGCGGCCGGCGTCGCTGGCCAGCAGCAGCAGCGCGCCGTCCAGGTCCTCAGCCTCGCTGAAGCGGCGGCTGGGGATGCGCGCGCGCAGCTTGTCGCCCGCCTCGGACTGCAGGAACTCGCGGTTCAGGTCCGTCACCACGTAGCCCGGCAGCAGCGCGTTGACGCGGACCCCGTGCCGCGCCAGCTCCAGCGCCATCGACTTGGTCATCTGCACCAGCCCGGCCTTGGAGATGGCGTAAGGCGCCACGCCGCCGGCCTGGCGCTCTGCCAGGATCGACGCGATGTTCACGATGCTGCCGCTTCGGCCGCTGTCCACCAGCCGGCGCGCGGCCTCGGTGGCGACCAGCCAGGCGCCCTTGAGGTTCGTGTCCACTACCGCATCCCAGTCGGCCTCGGTGTGGTGCAGCAGTGGTTTCGTGACGGTGGTGCCGGCGTTGTTGACCAGCACCTCGGCCACGCCGGCCTCGGCCGCCAGGCGGTCGAAGCAGGCGCGCACGCCGGCGGCGTCGGTCACGTCCAGCGGCAGCGCCAGCGCCTGGCCGCCCAGGGCGCCGATCTCCTGCACCAGCGCCTGTAGCGCCTCCACGCGCCGCGCCGCCACGGCCACGCGCGCGCCGGCGCGGGCCAGCGTGAGTGCGAAATGCCGGCCCAGTCCGCTGGACGCGCCGGTGACCAGCGCCAGCCGGCCGTCGAGCCGGAACATGGCTTCGATCCCGCTGCTCATGTGCGCCCCGCCACGATCTTCTTGCCCATGCTGTAGCGGTGCACTTCGCTGGGGCCGTCGTAGATGCGGAAGGCGCGCATGTCGCTGAAGATGCGCGCCACGATGCGCTCGCCGGTGACGCCCTGGCCGCCCAGGATCTGCACGCAGCGGTCCACCACGCGCCACTCGGCTTCCGAACAGACGACCTTGGCGCGGCTGGACTCGAAGTTGCATTTCTGTCCCTGGTCCAGCAGCCAGGCGGTGTGCCAGATGTGCAGCCGCGCGGTGTGCAGGTCCATGTCGTTGTCGGCCAGCATGAAGCTCACGCCCTCGTGCTCGCCCAGCGGCTTGCCGAAGGCCTGGCGCTCGCGGGCGTAGGCCAGTGCCTCGTCGTGCGCGCGCCGCGCCTGCCCCAGCCAGCGCATGCAGTGCGTCAGGCGCGCCGGCGCCAGCCGCACCTGCGCATATTTGAAACCCTTGCCCAGCTCACCCAGCACGTCGGTGGCCGGCACGCGCAGGTTCTCGAAGCTCATCACCGCATGGCCGCCGGTGAAGCAGCTGTCCATGGCGTCCATCAGGCGCTCGATGCGGATGCCGGGGCGGTCCATGTCGGTGAGGAACATGCTGGCCGAGCCGTCCTCCATGCGCGCCATGACGATGGCGAAGGCCGCGCCCTCGGCGCCGGTGATGAACCACTTGCGGCCGTTGATCACGTAGTCGTCGCCGTCGCGCACCGCGGTGGTGGCGAGCATGGACGGATCGGCCCCGGCGCCCGGCGCGGGCTCCGTCATCGCGAAGCAGGAGCGGGTGTGGCCCTGCACCATCGGGCGCAGCCAGCGTTCCTTCTGCGCGTCGGTCGCCACCTGCTCCAGCAGGTGGATGTTCCCCTCGTCCGGCGCGTGGATGTTGAGCGCCGTGGGGCCCAGCGTGGAGTAGCCGGCCTCCTCGAAGACGACGGCCTTTTCCACGTGCCTCAGGCCCAGGCCGCCGAGCTCGCGCGAGGCGTGCGGCGTGAGCAGCCCGGCGGCGCAGGCGCGCTCGACCAGTTCGCGGCGCAGCGCCTCGCCGGGGCCGTGCGGCGTCTGGCGCGGGTCGCGCTCCAGCGGGATGACTTGCTCGGCAATGAAGCGCCGAGTGCGCTGCTGCAACGCCAGCAGCGCCGGGGAGAGGGAAAAATCCATGGGATGCAAGCGAGTTCCGGGAGGGCGCCGACCCTATGCAGCAAAGTGCAGGAAAGGCGCTGCTGGAGTATGTCCAGCCGGGGCGGGGCCGCCCCTAGGGAATGGCCCCCAGTAGGAGAGGGGCATCGGACCCGTTGCGGGTCCGACGGGTGTCAGGCGGTGCGGCCCGAGACAGGGATGTCTTCGCGTGCGGGCTGGTTGTCCACGGCGGGCTCGTCGGTGGCGCCGAACACCGGGGCGGAAAGGGCGCGGCCCAGGCCTTCGAGTGCGCTGTCCTTGTGCTGCGAGGCATCGGGTGCTTGGCGCCATGGGGCATGCGCGCCGTGGTGGCGGCCCTGCTGGCGCATCGATCGATATTTCTCGTCGAGTTGGCGCGCGTACTCCTCGCGATAGCGTTCGAAATGGGCGTCAGTGGCGCGTAGGTCAGCCATGGTTCAGTCCTCCGTGGAAAACCGTTTTCAAACGGACCGCTAGCGTGCCGCAATCGGTGTGCCCGAAGCCAGCGGCGCGCAGCTTGCCCATGGTAAGAGTCGAGGAAAACCAATCCAAGGAGTGATATGGCAACAGGCAGCCTGCTGGCGCTGGTGGATGACATCGGCACCGTGCTCGACGACGTGGCGGTCCTTTCCAAGGTGGCGGCCAAGAAGACTGCCGGCGTGCTGGGCGACGACCTGGCACTCAACGCCCAGCAGGTCACTGGCGTCAGCGCCGACCGCGAGCTGCCGGTGGTGTGGGCGGTGGCCAAGGGTTCGCTGCTGAACAAGGCGATCCTGGTGCCGCTGGCGCTGTTGATCAGCGCCTTCGCTCCCTGGGCCGTGACGCCGTTGCTGATGGTGGGTGGCCTGTTCCTGTGCTTCGAAGGTGTGGAGAAGCTGGCGCACCGCTGGCTGCATAGCCAGGCCGAGGACGACGCCGCGCACGCGCAGCTGGTGCGGGCGCTGGAGGATCCGCAGGTGGATCTGGTGGCCTTCGAGAAGGACAAGATCAAGGGCGCGGTGCGCACCGACTTCATCCTCTCGGCGGAGATCATCGCCATCACGCTGGGCGCCGTGGCCGGGCAACCGCTGATGACGCAGGTGCTGGTGCTGGCGGGCATCGCGCTGCTGATGACGATGGGTGTCTACGGCGTGGTCGCGGGCATCGTGAAGCTCGACGACCTGGGGCTGTACCTGCAGCGCAAGGCCTCGGCGGCGGTGCGTGCCATCGGCACCGGCATCGTGAGTGCCACGCCGTGGCTGATGAAGGCGCTGTCGGTGGCCGGCACGGCGGCGATGTTCCTGGTGGGCGGCGGCATCCTGGTGCACGGCGTGTCGGCGCTGCACCACTGGATCGAAGAAGCGACCAGCGAGCACGCCGGGTTCCTGGACGTACTGCTGACGAGCTTGTTTGACGCTGCCATCGGCATCGTGGCGGGCGCGATCGTGCTGGTGGGCGTGAAGCTGGTGCAGCGCATACGCGGCGGCCGCGCGATCGCTCATTGACCCAATGAGTTGCTGCTTTTTGAGGCAGCACAAGGGCTGCCCCATAGGAATCAAGCACTTGGGTGTACTGTGGGCAGGTGGCCCACAGTGTTGTCCACAGTCATCGGGGAAAACCCGCAGCCCGGACCAGACTCAAGCGCTGTGCGATGCGGGCCCTTTTGTGGCCCCTAAATGGAGCAACCCGCCAGCGGCCTTGATCCGTTGGCGGGTTGCCTGTCGCCCTCAAGCAGAAATCGGAGGCGGTACTTGGTTAGCCCTTCGGCGTTCCGTTCTGGCCTTCCGCAGTGCGATCGGTTGACGGGTTCACTTTACGCCCGTGATCCAGGGATTCAAGGGCGATGACGTTGCTGGTAGGGGTTAACGGCCGCCGTGCTTTGGGCCGAGAGGCCAGGGACTTCCCCAAACCGAGCGCGCAAAGGAAAAGGGCCTTGCAACAGCAAGGCCCTTTTCGAATTTGTGGTGGGACGAGGCCCCGCGAAAGTTGATCGCAACCCTTTGTCACGCCTGAAATTATGGGTGGCGTTCTTGTCATGTTGTCCGGGTTGTTATCCGGTCGCTGTGAGCCTCCCGAGGTGCCCGGTCATGAGGGGTCCACCCAGGACGCCTGGGCGGGCCGCGTGTGCCAGATCGGCGGGGTCGCAACCAGCAACCCGCCGCCAGCGGGTGGCCTGCTTTGTCCTGTCCGAAGTTCGGTGCAGTGGTGGTGAAAAACCGGCATGCACTCCGGTTCAGTGCAAATTGCAACGGGGACAGCGGGGACAGCGGGGACAGCTCTGTAAGTCACTGTCGCATAACGCTTCTTCTGTCCCCGCTCGCTCCAAATCTGTCCCCGCTCCCATTTTCGAGCGGGGACAAATTGCCTGGAATCCGCCTGTTTCCCGCTGGAACAAGCCTTGAAGGGCTCAAGCAACTTGCAGCGCGGGCGCAGCGTGCACGGTTCGTTGCGGCGCTGCGGCTGTTCGCGTATGCACGTTTTGTCCTGTTGAAGTGAGCCAGCAGCTCGAAGCCCTGCAGCTTGGTCCGCACCAGGCGCAGCAGCTGGCCCACCACCTGGCCGGCGCTGGCGCTGGTGGCCGGCCACGACGCCGGCCCCGTGCGGGCCACTGGCAGCGCTCAGAAGCGCGCCCCGGCCGGCGGCAAGGCCCACGGTCCACCGAGGCCAGCGCGGCGCCGTGGTGGTGCTGGCAGCCGGCGCGGCGCCCCCGGCCAGCAGCGCCAGCAGCTCGAAGCCCTGTAGCTCGGTCCGCACCAGGCGCAGCAACTGGCCCGCCACCTGGCCGGCGCTGGCGCTGGTGGCCGGCCATGGCGCCAGCCCTGTGCGGGCCACTGGCAGCGCCCAGGAGCGCGCGCCGACTGGCGGCAAGGCCCCCACGGTCCACCGAGGCCTGCGCGGCGCTGTGGTGGTGATGGCAGCCGGCGCGGCGCCCCGGCCAGCAGCGCCGGCAGCTCGAAGCCCTGCGGCTCGATCTCCACCAGGCGCAGCAGCTGGCCGGCGCTGGCGCTGGTGGCCGACTGCGGCGCCGGCCCCGTGCGGGCCACTGGCAGCCACAGGAGCGCGCGCCTGCCGGCGGCAAGGCCCACGGTCCACCGAGGCCAGCGCCGCGCCGTGGTGGCGCTGGCAGCCGGCGCAGCGCCCCAGCCAGCAGCGCCAGCAGCTCGAAGCCCTGCAGCTCCAATCCGCACCAGGCGCAGCAGCTGGCCCGCCACCTGGCCGGCGCTGGCGCTGGCGCTGGTGGCCCGCCTGGGCAGCCTCAGCCGCCGGCGCAGTAGCGTTTGACCGTGGCAGGCGACAGGCCCCAATGCGCAGCCGTCGCCGCGATGCTGGCGCCTTGCTCGGTGCGCCAGGCGCGCACCGCAGCCGGGTCCGCCTGCTGCGGCCGGCCCAGACTGGCCTTGCCCTTGTGCGTGCGGCCGGTTTCGGCCAAGGCGGCACGGGCCTTGTCGCGGCCGGCAGCCGTGCGCTCCACGATCCGGGCGCGCTCCATGTCGGCCACCTGCGCCAGCACCGCCAGGATTAGCTCGCCCACGCCCTGCGCGATCCGGCCCAGCCCGTGCACTTCCACGGCCACGCCACGGCGCAGCAGCTCGCGCACCGTGGCCTGCACGTCCAGCGCGTCCCGGCCCAGCCGGTCCACCGCGTACACGTGCAGCGTGTCGCCCTTGCGGATGGACTGGAGCAGCGAGGCGAAGCCGGGCCGCGCCGCCGCCGGCACGCCACCGCTCACGCCCTCGTCCTTGAATTCCTGATCGAAGCCGCCGCCCATGGCGTGGCGCTGGGCCTCAATGCTTTGGTCGGTGGTGGACACACGGTAATAGGCGACACGATGCATGGTGCAGAACTGGCTCAAAAGATAGTGTCTGCATCATGCCATAGCTCATAACCCCGTTTCAATAGGTTGTGAGCTAGGCTCAAGGCCCGTTTTCGGCATGGCTCAAAACTTACAACTTGTGAGCCACTGTATGAGCCTACCCGGACCGCGCCGGACACGGCGGCGCCGAACGGACACACTGCCCGCGCCCGTGTCCGTCGTAAAGGATGGGTGTGTCTGCAACCGGGCAGGGCGTATGCACCAACCGGACACACACAGGGCTGCATGCGGGCGCGGCAGTGGGCCGGCAGCGCCAGCAGCTCGAAGGCCTGCGAGGAGATCCGCACCAGGTGCAGCAACTTGCCTGCTGCCCGGGCGCTGCTGGGGCTGGCGCCGGCCACGGCACCGGCCTCGGGCTTCTCAGTTGGCCGACAAGGTGCGCAGTACCCCGGCCGGGTCGCGCTGGATCAGGTTCAGCAGCACCAGCGCCGGCCCCTGCGGGCTGCGGTCGCCGCGCTCCCAATGGCGCAGCGTCGCCACTGAAAAGCCGAAGCGCGCAGCGAATTGCGCCTGAGACATGCCCACGCGATGACGCACGGCGGCCACGTCCACCGGCTCAGGCCGAAACTCGCGCACCTCGACGGCTTCGCCCTTGGCGTGCTTGATGGCCTCGCCCAGACCCTGCCGGATGCTTTCAAACGCCTTGCCCATTGCTCACCTCTCCAGCCACAAAGACACCAAGACCTCCACCAGCCCGGCCAGCTCGTTGCGCTCCGCCTTGGTCAGGTTCGCCCGCTCGTTCTTGGCAAACAGCGTCAACAGATACAGCGGCATGGCCTCGCTGTGGAAGTAGTAGATGACGCGCACGCCGCCGCTCTTGCCCCGCCCGTCACGGCCCCAGCGCAGCTTCCGCACCCCGCCGGTGCCCTCGATCAGGTCGCCTGCCTTGGGATGGGCCGCTAGGTACTCGACCACCGCCCGGCGGTCGTCATCTCCCAGCAGCTTGGACGCCCGGCGCAGGTATTCGGGCAGCTCGGCAACGGTCATCATGTACCGCGGAAGTGTAATCCGCTGGATTACAGCCGCTCTCCAGCAGCGCCCAGGAGTGCGCGCCGACCAGCGGCAAGGCCCACGCACCGAAGCCAGCACGGCGGTGTGGTGGCACCGGCTGCCGGCGCAGCGCCTGGCCGGCAGCGCCAGCAGCTCGCTCCGCACCAGGCGCGGCAACTCGCCCACCGCTTGGCCGCTGCTGACCTGTGCAGACGCCTGCACGGACGCTCAAACGACAAGCGCCAGCGTGTTGCCGCGCTGGCGCTTGAGGGAGTGGACGCAGGGCCGCCAGCCGGCGGCTCAGGGCTCACAAGTCGTCTTCAAAGATGCTCGGCTTGACGTGGTAGCAGGGGGCTTTGCTCATGCCCGGCAGTCGGTGCTTGACCGTCAGCCGGTCCTTCTCATGCACCAGGTGGCCGCGCTGCTGCAGCAGCCGGGCCACGGCCTGCGGGTCGAAGCCCTTGCACACGTCGCGCCGGAAGGCTTCGGGGAACACCAGGTATTCCACCAGCGCGTCCCGCGCCGGGGACGATTCCGGCGTGCTCACCGCGTCCATGTACTCGGCCGCCGCGTCGATTCGCAAGGGCTTGCCTTCCTCGTCCACCAGGCGCCGGAAGCCGGCCCGCAGCGGGGTATTGGCCCGCCTGTCGTCCATGGCCCGGTGCGTCCAGGTGAAGAGCGCGTCCCCGTTCTTCTCCAGGAAGGCGCGCACCTGGCGCAGCATCGCGGCGGTTTCGCCGTTGCCGGCGTGGCCCCGGGTGCGCAGCCAGGCCATGAAGCACTCACGGGCCGCGTTCTCCGCTTCGCCCGGTTCCCAGCCGGTGACGCCCGCATGCGTCGCCAGCTCACCGGCCGCGCCCACCAGTGCGAAGCGGGAGGCCACGCACCACACCTGCGCATGCGAGTGCGCCGGCACCCAGTCCGCTTCCATGCGCCGCATGAGCGACTGCCCCAGCTCGGTAGCCTCGCCCATGTTCGCGGCCAGCCATTCCAGCCAGGCAGCGCCAGCCACGCCATAGGCCGCGGCGCTGGCGCTGGTGATGGCCTCAGCGAAAGCCTTGCCGGCCCCTGCGCCAGCAGCCACGCCGTGCAGTTCCTGGAACATGCCCAGGCCCGCACCAGCATCGGCCGGCACCGAGGGCATGCGCACCAGCTGGCCCTCGTTGGGCTTCTTGCCGGCCTCCTGCATGTGGTCCGCCAGGGTCTTTTCCCCGGACGACAGGAACAGCAGGCGCCAGGTGCGCCGCTTGCGTGGCAGCGGCCCACGGGAGCCACGAATCTTCTCCGCCTCGTTGCCCAGCATGTAGGCGCAGTCGCCCACTACCCGGCCGTCCATCTGGCCGATTTCGTCCAGGATCAGCAGGCAGTCGGAGTGCTGCACGGCCACGCTCTCCAGGCCGTTATCCGTGGTGCGCCATTGCTGCTTGAACTTGGGCGAGCCCCACACGCTGGCCGCCGCGAGAAGCGCCGTGGTCTTGCCCAGGGACGAATCCCCCACCAGGTGGAAGCCACCCGTCTGCACCTGCAGCGGCCCCACCAGCGGGCCGGCAAGGGCGCAGGACAGCGAAAACACCAAGCGCGAGTTGCCGGCGCAACGGGCCGACACGCCCGCCTGCCAGGCCTCCAGCGTGCCGCGACGCCGGAAGGTGTCTTCCATGCCGCTTTCGCTCTGGAACACGTAGCGCTTGCCCTCGCTGGACCCGATGCAGCGCGAGGGCAGCACGTACACCGGGCCGTGCCAGCCCACCCGGTCCGTGCAGGTCACCCGTGCGGCCGGGTTGCGGCTGTCGATGTACTGGCCCAGCAGGTTGCGGGCGCGCACACCGGTAGCCGTGCGCAATCCCATATCCCGCAGGCGCGCGGCCCACTCGTTGGACTCGCCGCCGAACAGCGCGGCCGGCGCTGCCCACGTGCGCGGGTTGCCGTCGCGGTTCTTGAACTCCAGCAGGTAGCCATAACCGTTGTCGGTTTCGTCGCGGGTGATGGCCGTCACGTGCAGCGGCTCGCACAGCCACTGCGGCGGCTTCTCGTTGCCGTCGTTGTCGCGGGCCACGTGCCACACGCCTTGTTCGTCCACGTGGAAGGGATCGCGGGGGCGCCGCTTGCCGCCGTCGCCCTCGCCATCGCCGGACCCGCCAGCGGCTGCAGGCGAGGCGCTGGCGCTGCCGTCCGGGGCCGCTGCACCCTTGCCCTTGGCCCGCTTGCGCGGGGCCTGCTGCGGGGCTTCCTGGGCCTCGGTGACGGCATCGGTGCCGGGCTCGGTTGCCGGCGCATCTTCAGCACCAGGAGACAGCGGCAGAGCCAGCAACTCGCCGGCCGCGCGCTCCACCAGCGCCAGCACCGCACCCGGCCCTGCGTGCTGCGCCAGGTCGTTGAAGTCGCTGCCGCCTTCGGGTAAGCCTTCGGGGAAGAAGGCCAAGCCGCCCGCGGCGCGCGCCGCGGCGCGGGCCTTGATGCGGCCGGGGTTCTTGCCGGTGCGCTCCTCGGTGGCCTTGTCGTCGTCGCCGGCCACCAGCAGCCGCGCGGCCGGGTACAGCCGCCGCAGCGCCTTGGCGACTTCGGGCAGGTTGCCGGAGTCGAAGGCCACGGCCACGGGGTGGCCCGCCACCTCGTGCACCGTGGATGCCGTGGCGTAGCCCTCGGCAAGCACCAGCAGGGCGGCGCCCTGCGGATCGCCCACCAGGTGCCACAGCCCCGCCTTGCGGCCCCCGTACAGATAGCGCTTCTCCCGCTGGCCGGCCGCGTGCTCCTCCTCGGTGGGCTTGGTGGGCGCGATCTGCTGCAGGTTCTGCAGCTCGCCGGCCTCGTTGCGCATGGGCACCAGCAACGTGCCATCCCGCATGAAGCGCACGCCGTGGGCCTGCACGCCCTTGCGCTGCAGGTAGGCGCTTGAGCCCTGTTCGCTGGCGTGCTCCCACAGGCGCGCGGCCTTCTGCGCCACCTTGTCAGCGAGGGCGCGGCGCCTGGCCTCTTCGGCCTCGCGCTGGCGCTGCTTCTCTTCGGCCGCGCGCTGCAGCGCCACCGGGTCCGGTGCCGGCGCGGCGCCGTCGCCTTCGGGGAAACGGAAGCCGTGGCCCTTGGCGATGGCGAACAGGGTGCCGATGCGCACCCGGCCGCCGGCCTTGATGCTGCGCCAGGTGTCGCGGGCGTCGGCTTGGTTGTAGTCCGTGCCGCTGCGGCTCCATTCGTCCCACAGGTCGAAGCCCGCGCCGTCCAGCTCGGACTTGCAGGCCATCGCCAGGCGCACCCAGGTTTCCCGGTCCACGTCCGGCGGGATGCACAGGAGCGCGCTGCGCACCAGCTCGGGCGTGATGACGCGCGGCGCGGCCGGGCCTCGCTGGCCCTTCGGGTAATGCGCTTGCGTCATGCGGTGCCGCCCTTGCCGCCTTTGCCGGGGCGCCCGGTGCCCACCATGGCAAGGGCCAGCAGGCCCACCACATGGCGCACCTCGCGGCCCAGGCCCCACACGCGCCAGCCCTGCACGGATTCAGCGGCGCGCTCGATGTCGCCGGCCCACAGGCCGGGCACCTGCCGCGGGTCCGTGCTCTCCTGCTGGTGCGGCGCATCGGCCAGCAGCGCCAGCACCCCGCCGGCCAGGCTCTCAGCTTCAGCCGCCAGCGTGCGCAGCCCGGCCGCCAGGCGCAAGGCGCTGGCAGCACAGCCCGGGGGCATCGTGGCGGCCCGCGCCAGCAGCTCGCCGGGCGGCATGTGCTCGAAGCGGTGCGGGGCCGCGGTGCCGGCCTGCCGGGCTTGGCGGCGCCGTGAGGCACCGCCCTTGTGCCTGCGGGCGGCGCTCATTGCCGATCCTCCAGCCGGACGGCATCGGCCTCTTTGGACGCCTTTGCCAGCGTGGCGGCCAAGTCGGCGCACATGCCGTGCGCCATGCTGATGCAGTGGCTGATGTGCAGACCCGTGGATTCGTCATCGATGGCAACGCGCCAATCCGGAGACCAACGCTCCAGCCGATCCGAAATCTCCTTGTCGCGCCGGGACCAGAACTCAAACGCCTTGAGGCTGTGCTGCGCGCGCGCCGCGAACTCGCACACGGCCAGCAGCGGAATGACCTTGAAGGCAAGCGCATATTGAGCGTCGGATGCCGCGTTGGAGGAACTGCTCAGCGCGTTGTCCAGCTCGTTGAGCCGCTGGTGGCGCCGATCCTCACCACTGCGGCGCTCGGGGCCGCGGTACTGCGCAGCGTCGGCAACGGTGGCGGCCGGCTTGGCGCCGGCGCTCATGACTGGCCCCCGCCCTGGCCGCCGATCTGCTCCAGCAGCGGCAGCGCCACGCACCAGGAGATGCGCCCGCGCAGCGCGGCGCGCAAGACGATTTCCCGGGCCTTGCGGCACAGGAAGTGCGGGGGAACGTAGGAGGAGGGGGAAGAGGAAGGTTGCGCAGGCAAGCGCAGCGTGCCGCCAGCGTGGGCGGACTTCGGGCCTTGGGCCATGGTTCCGGGCTCCTTGTTGAGCTTCAGAAGCCACCCGCCACGTTTTCAAGCGCAGCGGGTGGGCAGGGTGTTGAAAACACGCAACAAGACGTGCCGCCGTCCTTACGGATAGGCGCACCCTGCCCATAAACCTGACGGAATCCGGGCATGACAAAGCCGCGCTGACGTGGCGGCCGGACGCTTGTTGTGAGGTGTTTTCAAGCACCTGGGCACAGTTTGCCACACGGCCCAAACCGCGCCGCTGGCGCTGCCTGTCGCGCTGGCGTTCACGCTCGCGCTGCTGGCCTTCGTCATGCACGCGCTGGAAGCCTTGGCAGGCCGGGCAGGGCGCGGCAATGCGGCAGGTGCAGGGAGCACCAGGAGTGAGCCGGGGGGCGGTGTCCGCCTCCTGGGGCTGGATCTCCGGCGCGGGCTGCTCGGGGCCTTGCTGGGCTTCAGAGGTTTGCTTGGCGGTCGCAGTGCTCATATCGCAGCACCGCCTTCCAGCTGCAGGCTCAGCTGAACCGCCTCCCGGGCCTGCGCTACCGCAGCGAGCAGCCGGGGCTTCTCCCTCTTGCGTTGGAGCATGGCAAGGCTGCCCCGGCGTGCCGCCGCAAAGGACTGCGCTTCCGCGCGCTCCGCCGCCTGAAGCCGCGCCAGCAGTGCCGCGCCGCCTTGGGCAACGCCTTCCAGCACGTCCAGCACCCAGCGCCGGAAGTCGGCCGCCTTGGGCGTGCGCGCCAGCATCGCCAGCAGGTGCGCGCCGCGCAGGCTGAAGATGCGGACCTCTCGGGTCTGGGCTGGAACACCGCTTCGGTGTTCCGTGCCTGCACCCGACTGGCGAGGCTGGACGGTCAACTTGACCGTGCAGGTCATGGCCTCAGTGAACTCGCCAGCATGGCGCGCGTAGATGCGGCGGATTGCACTGTCGTCTGCATAGCCCAGCGCGCGCGCAATCTCGATTCCGCGCAGCCACGGCATCCCGTTGCGGTCCACCACGTTGAAGGTGACGGGCTCGAAGGTCAGGATGGTGCTGCTCCCTCCAGCCGGCACCGTCGCGCGGCAGAGCTGGCCGGGATCGCCCAGGGCTTGCCGTGTCGGCCAGGTGTCCGCAGAATCGCGTTGCTGCTGTAGTTCCCTGGGGCCCCGGACCGTTGGCGCGGTTGTCGGGGCCTCGTCATTTCCGGGCGTGCCTTGTCCTGCCCTGTGGGCGTGCAGTTGATTGAGCATCGGCACCCTCACGCTGCTGCTTGGGCGCCGGCTTGGCGCTTGGCCTGCGCCGCGCTGCTGGCCTTGGTGGCGCGCGCCTGCTGGCGCTGCTGGGCGGTCTCCTGCTGGGGCGCTTCGATCTGGGCTTGGAGCCATTCCCGGACCCGGCGCGCGGGCCATCGAGTGCAGCGCGCGCCCATGCGCACCGGCTCAGGGAAGGTGCCGGCGCGCACCCGCCCGAAGATGGCGGATGACTTCAGGCCCACCAGGGCGGATACGGCCTTGATGTCCAGCAGCGCCAGCTCCGCCAGGTCGGCAGGCAGGGCGTTGGCGAAAGCAGCCGCAGTGCTGGGGGCGGCAGACGACGGGGCAGGCGCGGCGGCCTGCATGGTGTGGAGCGTGCTGGGCATCGGTGGCCTCATGCGTTGAACATGGGGCCATTGCAGCGAGCACAGCAGCCGTTCGTAAGGGATAGAACGGTTTTCTACCGGGGGAGGAAACGGTTTTCTACCTCCCCCTGTTTACTGACGCGGATACAGGCGAAATCGGGCCAATGGTTGCGCTGCTGGCGCCTGTCCGCAGTTCGTAGGCTTGGGTTTCGCCCTCTACCCAAACCCATACAGGAGTGCCTGGGGGAGTTAATGCGGATGGAGAGGCACAAATCATCATCGCCCCGCCTGGTAGTGCCGAAGTCATTCCCATCGGCAGCTTCTTTCTTGCCCGTCTACAGGCAGAGCGAACGCCTGCCGCATCGTGTAAAGCTGGCCACTGCTGCACTGCCCAGTCCATCGCTTGATAGCGTTTTTCTTTGTGTACGTCTTCGCGCCAAAACAGTGCGAGAAACACCCCAATGTCTCGGGCGATCTTTGAAGGACGGCCGCCCTTAGGCACGGCCACCCAGCCCTTTGGTACTTGAAATTCCACAGCATCCCCATGCTGCCCCGATAAAAGGAAGCGGCGCCAGCCAGGCGGGGAACCCGGTTTTCCCCCCGTCGGGGTAGGCGCGGCAGGGTGTGATGGTAGGGACTGGATAGGCAAGGCGCTGTTCGCGTTATCTGTGGACGGCGCCTAAACTTTGCTTGTCCTCATAGC
>NZ_CALAOH010000099.1 GCF_937926365.1 uncultured Azohydromonas sp.
GCTCGGCCGGTGGCGCGGGCAGCGGCGCCACGCCGGGGTCCGCGGGCACGGCCGGCGGGGCCGGCTCCACCGGCGGTGGCGGCGGACGCTTGCCTGCCAACGGCGCGTTGGGGTCCCAGCGCTTGTTACGCTCAGCCTCGGCCGCCTCCTGCTCGGCCGTGCGCTGCGGCACCTTGTCCACGAAGGGCACGGGCACCTTGGTCACGTACAGCGCCACGCCTAACGCCAACCCCAGGCCGACCAGCAGCCCGATCACGATTCCCAGGCCGAAGCCGCCCTTCTGGTATTTCATGGCTGCACGCTGGCTGCGGGAGCGGTTTCTTCGCCGCGCTGCATCGATTCCGGCGCCGACACGCCCAGCAGCGCCAGCGCATTGCGCAGCACCTGGCGCGTGGCCGACAGCAGCGCCATGCGCGCCGCGGCCAGCGCCGCGTCATCCACCAGGAAGCGCTCGGCGGCGTAGTAGCTGTGGAAGGCGGCGGCGACGTCGCGCAGGTAGAAAGCGATGTCGTGCGGCGCCAGGTCGGCCGCGGCACGTTCGAGCACCTGGGGGAACTCGGCCAGCTTCATCATCAGCGCCAGCTCGGTGGGCGCGGCCAGCAGCGACAGGTCGGCGTCGGCCGGCACCTCGCGCCCGAACTGCGCCAGCACCGAGCAGATGCGCGCATGCGCGTACTGCACGTAGAAGACCGGGTTCTCGTCGCTGTGCTTGAGCGCGAGGTCCACGTCGAACACGAACTCGGTGTCGGCCTTGCGGCTGATGAGGAAGAAGCGCACCGCGTCGCGGCTGGTCCAGTCGATGAGGTCGCGCAGCGTCACGTAGCTGCCGGCGCGCTTGGAGATCTTGACCTCCTGGCCGCCCTTCATGACCGTGACCATCTTGTGCAGCACGTAGTCCGGGTAGCCCTGCGGGATGCCCACGCCCGCGGCCTGCAGCCCGGCGCGCACGCGCGCGATGGTGCCGTGGTGGTCGCTGCCCTGGATGTTCACGACCTTGGTGAAGCCGCGCTCCCACTTGTTGATGTGATAGGCGACGTCGGGCACGAAGTAGGTGAAAGTGCCGTCGGACTTGCGCATCACGCGGTCCTTGTCGTCACCGTAGTCGGTGGAGCGCAGCCACAGCGCGCCGCCTTCCTCGAAGGTCTTGCCGGCGTCGATGAGCTTCTGCACCGTGGTCTGCACGCGACCGTCGCTGTAGAGGCTGGACTCCAGGAAGTAGTTGTCGAAGCGCACGCCGAAGGCCTGCAAGTCCAAATCCTGCTCGTGACGCAGGTAGGCCACGGCGAACTGGCGGATGCCGTCGAGGTCTTCGAACTGCCCCGAGGCGGTGAACTCGCGGTCGTCGGCCTTGACGGTCTTGCCGGCCTTGAAGTCGGCGGCGATGTCGGCGATGTAGTCGCCGTTGTAGGCCGACTCGGGCCACTCGGCGTCGCCGGGCTGCAGGCCCTTGAGGCGCGCTTGCGTGGAGGCGGCCAGGGTGCCGATCTGCACGCCGGCGTCGTTGTAATAGAACTCGCGCGTGACGCTCCAGCCCTGCGACTCGAACAGGTTGCAGATCGAGTCGCCCAGCGCGGCCTGGCGGCCGTGGCCCACGTGCAGCGGGCCGGTGGGGTTGGCGGAGACGAACTCCACCATCACACGCTGGCCGTTGGCCGCCTTGCGGCCGAAGGCGTCGCCGCCCTCCCGGATCTCGGCCACCACCTGCTGCTTGGCCGCCGGGGCCAGGCGCAGGTTGATGAAGCCGGGACCGGCGATGTCCACCGTCTGCACCCAGCGCTGCACGGCCGGCTGCGCCTGCAGTGCCTGCACCAACTGCTGCGCAAGCTCGCGCGGGTTCTTCTTGAGCGACTTGGCCAGCGCCATGGCGGCGGTGACGGCGAGGTCGCCGTGCGAGGCCTGCTTGGGCGACTCGAAGCTGAATTGCGCGCTTGCTTCGGCGCCGATATCTGCGACGGCTGCGCGCAGCGCGGCGAGCAGCTCCTGCTTGGCTTGGATCATCGGCGGATTCTACGAGGCGGGGTCCGGGGCTTCCCTGGGCGCGCCACAATGGTCCGCATGCCTGCCGATGCTGCCGCATCCATCCCCGCCGCGCCGCTGCCACGCGCCATCGGCAAGTACCGCGTGCTGTCGCGGCTGGGCGAAGGCGCCACCAGTGAGGTGTTTCTGGCGCGCGACGACTTCCTGGGCCGCGAGGTGGCGATCAAGCGCGTGCACCCGGCCGCCGCGCTGGGCGGCGACATCACCATGCCGCAGCTGCAGGCGCGCTACTTCGCCGCCGAGGCGGCGCTGGTGGGCAAGCTGCAGCATCCCAACGTGGTGCAGATCCTGGACGCGGTGCCCGACGCCACGGCGCCGTACCTGGTGATGGAGTACGTGCCCGGCACCACGCTGCGCCACTTCTGCCGCCCCGACCGGCTGCTGCCGCTGGAGCAGATCGTGGAGATCGGCTTCAAGTGCGCGATGGCGCTGGGCTATGTGCACCGCCAGGGGCTGATCCACCGCGACGTGAAGCCGGCCAACGTGCTGGCGCTGCTGCAGCACGAGCGGGTGGTGGATATCAAGATCAGCGACTTCGGCAGCGTGCTGCAGCTGGAGTCGGACCGGACGCAGGTGTTCCGCGTCGGCTCGTTGTCGTACATGTCGCCCGAGCAGCTCGACGGCGCTGCGCTGGACGCGCGCGCGGACATGTACTCGCTGGGCGCGGTGCTCTACCACCTCGTCAGCGGACGCGCGCCGTTCGACGCACCCACGCAGGCGGCGCTGATGGGCCAGATCTACACCGCCGCGCCGCCGCCGCTGGCCAGCCTGCGCGAGGGCGTGCCCGAAGCGCTGGAGGCGCTGGTACACGCCGCGCTGGCCAAGCGGGCGCAGGAGCGCCCGCCCACCTGGGAGGACTTCGCCCAGCGCCTGGCGGAGCTGGTGTCGCAGCGGCTCATCCCGCTGGGACGGCTGCAGGCGCCGCTGGACTCGGAGCGCTTCAGCCTGCTGCGCACGCTGGAGTTCTTCGGCGAGTTCGACGACGTGGCGCTGTGGGAGGTGGTGCACCGCGCGCGCTGGCAGCGCTTCCCGGTGGGACATGCGCTCTACCGCAAGGGGCAGCAGGGCACGAGCTTCCACATCCTGGCGCAGGGCGAGGTAGAGGTGCGGCGCGACGGCGAGCTCACGGCGCGGCTGGGCGCCGGCACCTCGGTGGGTGAGATGGCCTACCTCGCCCCCAGCCCCGAGCTGCGCACCTACAGCACCGACGTGCTGGTGGCGCAGCCCTGCATCACCGTGAGCTTCACGCCCGAGACGCTACCGCAGCTCAGCGCCTCCACGCGGCAGCTCTTCGACGCCGCCTTCATCCGCGTGTTGGTGCGGCGGCTGCATGCCGCGCACGAGGCACTGGCACACCCGCGGCGCATCGTCTGAAGCCGGGGGACCGCGGGCTTGTGCCCATTGGTGGCGACGCCGCGCCGTTGTTTCAATCGGTTGCGGCCTGTTGCCGCGCACCCAGGAAGGAGTTCTCCATGACCAAAGCCGCTCTTGCAGCGCTGTTGAGTATCTGTGCCTTCGCCGCCCAGGCGGCCGACCCGGCCCCGGACAAGGCCGCCACCGACAAGCCGGAGAAGGCCCCCACGGCGCAGCAGAGCAAGATGAAGGAGTGCAACGCCCAGGCCAAGGGCAAGAAGGGCGACGAGCGCAAGGCCTTCATGAAGGAATGCCTCAGCAAGAAGGCGGCGTGACGAAGCGGGTCTGAGGCGGCGCCGGACCCGCGAAGTTCTTGGGTGTGGCGGGCATCCGGCGCTGCAGGCACCGACGGCCGCGGGAGCGGCCGTCACCGCGCACAGCCCGGCTCGGCCGGGCTTTTTGCTGCCGGGGCAGCGCCTTCAGCCCACGGCCGATTGCCAGTACAGCGGGTCACCCCAGCTGTGCTTGAGGAAGTCGATCCACAGCCGCACCCGCAGCGGCAGGTGGCGACGCTGCGGGAACACGGCGTAGACGCCGTTGGGCGGGGCGGCGAAGTCGTCAAGCACGCTCACCAGCATGCCGCGCGCCAGTTCCGCCTCCACCTCCCAAGTGCTGCGCCAGGCCAGGCCCAGGCCAGCCAGGCACCACGCATGCAGCACCTGGCCGTCGCTGCAGTCGAGCCGGCCACTGGGGCGCAGGTGCTGCAGTTGCCCGTCCACCATGAAGGCCCAGCCGCGCGTCTGGCTGGCTTCGGAACTCAGTGTCAGGCACTCGTGGCGCTGCAACTCCGAGGGATGCTGCGGTACGCCCGCACGCTTCAGGTACGCGGGCGAGGCCACGCAGCGGCGGCGGTTGTCGGCCAGCCGCACGCTCACCAGGCTGGAGTCGGGCAGGTCGCCCACGCGCACCGCGCAATCGAATCCTTCGTTGACGATGTCCACCACCCGGTCGCTGAGGTTGAGCGAGAGGCTGACCTCGGGGTGCTGCGCCAGGAAGCGCGGCACCAGCGGCGCGACGTGGCGGCGCCCGAAGCCCGCCGGCGCGGTGATGCGCAGGTGGCCGCTGGCCTTGACGCCCCCGGCGCTGACACTGGCCTCGGCATTGGCCAGATCGGCCAGCACGCGCTGCGCGTCCTCCAGGAAGGCGCTGCCCTCGTGCGTGAGCGTGATGCGCCGCGTGGTGCGCAGCAGCAGCTTCACCCCCAGGCGCTCCTCCAGCGCATCGATGCGGCGCCCGATCACGGCCGGCGCCACCCCCTCGGCTTGCGCCGCGGCGGTGAGGCTGCCCTTGGCGGCAACGGCGACGAAGGATTCGATTTGCTTGAGGCGGTCCATGACGCAAGCGTAGTGCACGCCAACGCAGCAATGCAGACGTATTGACTGCTGATCACTGACCAAATCACACGTTATCGCAAAGAACAGGCCAGAGAGAGTCGTTCATTTTTACTTGAAACTCACTAATCTTTAGCAATTGACGCTCTTAATGTGTGCAGAACGATGGAATAAATTCTTGTTTATGGATGCCCCTCTCAAGCCGCGCGCGGTGCTCTTCGACGCCTACGGCACGCTGTTCGATGTCTACAGCGTGTCGTTGCTGGCCGAGCAGCTCTACCCGCGCCGCGGCGAGGCGCTGGCGCAGCTGTGGCGGGACAAGCAGATCGAGTACACGCGGCTGCTGACGATGAGCGGGCGGTACCAGCCCTTCTGGGACCTGACCCGTGCCGGGCTGCGCTTCGCGGCGCAGCGCCTGGGCCTGCCGCTGCCGACGGCCGACGAGGAGCGGCTGATGAACCAGTACCGGCACCTGAGCGCCTTCCCGGAGAACCTGGAGGTGCTGCAGGCGCTGCGGGCGCGCGGCATCCGCGCCGGCATCCTGAGCAACGGCGACCCGGAAATGCTGGGGGTGGCCGTGCGCAGCGCGGGCTTGGCCGAGCTGATCGACCCGCTGCTGTCGGTGCACGCCGTGCGCCGCTTCAAGACCGATCCGGCCGCCTACGCGCTGGGCCCGCAGGCCCTGCAGTTGCCCGCGCGCCAGATCCTTTTCGTTTCCAGCAACGGCTGGGACGCCATCGGCGCCACCTGGTACGGCTACACCACGCTGTGGGTGAACCGCACCGGGGGTCCGCTGGACCCGCTGGACACCGAGCCCACGCGCCGCGGCAGCAGCTTGCGCGACGTGCTGGCCTTCTTCGACTGACCATTCCTTTGAACGCGAGCCCGAACATGACTGCACGCACCACCGTCCATCGCCTCCAGGTTGCCACCGAGCTGTATCGCTTCGTCGAGGACCAGGTCCTGCCGGGCACCGGTATCGACAGCGCGCGCTTCTGGGCCGGCTTCGACGCCATCGTGGCCGACCTGGCGCCGCGCAACGCCGCGCTGCTGGCCGAGCGCGACCGGCTGCAAACCGAGCTCGACAACTGGCACCGCGCCCATCCCGGCCCGATCCAGGACATGGCGGCCTACCGCGGCTTCCTGGAGTCCATCGGCTACCTGCTGCCGCAGCCGCAGGGCGCCAAGGCCACGACCTCCAACGTGGACGCCGAACTGGCGCTGCAGGCCGGCCCGCAGCTGGTGGTGCCCATCCTCAACGCCCGCTACGCCCTGAACGCCGCCAACGCGCGCTGGGGCTCGCTGTACGACGCCCTGTACGGCACGGACGCGCTGCCCGAGACCGATGGCGCCGAGCGCGGCCAGGGCTACAACCCGGTGCGCGGCCAGCGCGTGATCGAGTTCGCACGCAACTTCCTGGATCAGTCTGCCCCGCTGACGCAGGGCTCGCACCGTGACGCCACGGCCTACCGCGTCGAGGGCGGCCAGCTCGCCGTCACGCTCAAGGACGGCACCCGTGCCGCACTGGCCGACCCGGCGCAGCTCGTGGGCTGGCAGGGCGAGGCCAGTGAACCCTCCTCGGTGCTGCTGGTGCACAACGGGCTGCACGTGGACATCCGCATCGACCGCGGCACCACCATCGGCGCCTCCGACGCCGCCGGCGTGAGCGACGTGGTGGTGGAAGCGGCACTGTCCACCATCCTGGACCTGGAAGACTCCGTCGCCGCGGTGGACGCCGCCGACAAGACGCTGGCCTACGCCAACTGGCTGGGCATCCTCAAGGGCACGCTCACCGAGCAGGTCTCCAAGGGCGGCAAGACGTTTACGCGCGGCCTGAACGCCGACCGCATCTACAACGGCCCCAACGGCGAAGTGCGGCTGCACGGGCGTTCGCTGATGTTCCTGCGCAACGTCGGCCACCTGATGACCAACCCGGCCATCCTGTGGGGCGACGAGGGCCGCGAGATCCCCGAGGGGATCATGGACGCCGTCATCACCACCGCCATCGCGCTGCACGACCTGCAGGGCCACGGCGCCAACGGCATCCGCAACTCGCGCACGGGCTCGGTCTACATCGTCAAGCCCAAGATGCACGGCCCGGTGGAAGTGGGCTTCGCCGATGAGCTGTTCGGCCGCGTCGAGGAACTGCTGGGCCTGCCCAAGCACACGGTGAAGCTGGGCATCATGGACGAGGAGCGCCGCACCAGCGTCAACCTGCAGGCCTGCATCGCCGCCGCCGCCGCGCGCGTGGCCTTCATCAACACCGGCTTCCTGGACCGCACTGGCGACGAGATGCACAGCGCCATGCAGGCCGGCCCCGTGCTGCGCAAGGGCGACATGAAGACCAGCGCCTGGATTCAGGCCTACGAGCGCAACAACGTGCTGGTGGGCCTGTCCTGCGGGCTGCGTGGCCGCGCCCAGATCGGCAAGGGCATGTGGGCCATGCCCGACCTGATGGCCGCGATGCTGGAGCAGAAGATCGCGCACCCGAAGTCCGGCGCCAACACCGCCTGGGTGCCCTCGCCCACCGCCGCCACGCTGCACGCGCTGCACTACCACCAGGTCAACGTGGCCCAGGTGCAGCAGGAGCTGGAGAAGATCGATGCCGCCGCCGAGCGCGACACGCTGCTCACCGGGCTGCTGACGATTCCCGTGGTGGCCGAGGCCAAGTGGAGCGCCGCCGAGGTCCAGCAGGAGCTGGACAACAACTGCCAGGGCATCCTGGGCTACGTGGTGCGCTGGGTGGACGCCGGCGTGGGCTGCTCCAAGGTGCCCGACATCCACAACGTCGGCCTGATGGAAGACCGCGCCACGCTGCGCATCTCCAGCCAGCACATCGCCAACTGGCTGCACCACGGCGTGACCAACCGCGAGCAGGTCATGGAAACGCTGCAGCGCATGGCGCGCGTGGTGGACGAGCAGAACGCGGGCGACCCGTTCTACAAGCCCATGGCCGGCAATTTCGACACCAGCGCCGCCTTCAAGGCCGCGTGCGACCTGATCTTCAAGGGCCTGGAGCAGCCCAGCGGCTACACCGAGCCGCTGCTGCACGCCTGGCGCCTGAAGGTCAAGGCCGGCACGGCCTGATTCGCAGTCCGGTACCCGGCTGCGCCGCCCGCCGTGGCGGCGCATGGATCCCGGCGGCACCCGCGTGCCGCCGGTCGGAAATGCAAAGAGGCCGCTGTCGCGGCCTCTTTCGTTGATGTGATCCGATGCGCCTTCAGCGCGGCTCGTCGCCCGCAGCCGGGGCACGGCGCCAGCACTGGACCAGCCACCACAGGGCGCTGACCCCCACATAGGCGGCCAGCCCGGTAAGGGTGGCCATCAGCGCCAGGCCCAGCAGCAGCGGCTTGCCCACGCCCTGCAGGCGCTGCCACAGCATGCGCCACCAGGGCAGCTCCGGTGCCAGCACCGCGGCGTAGGCCGCGGCGGGAGCGGCCAAGACCGGCGGCGCGGCCGGGTCGGGCTCGCCCAGCACCGTGGCGCCCAGGCGCCAGGCGACGTAGTACAGCGGTGCCACCGTCACCGGGTTGGTGACGAAGGTGCTGACCACCGCCGCAGGCAGGTTGGCGCGCAGCAGCACCGCGGCGGCGGCCGACAGCGGCATCTGCGCGATGGGGATGAGCAGCCCGAAGAACATGCCGATGGCCAGGCCCAGCGCGATGGCGTGGCGGTTCACGCTCCACAGCCCGGGATGCGCGATGGAGGGGCCGAGCCAGCGCAGCCATCGCTGTCGCCCCAACGTCTCTGGCGTGGGCCGCAAGCGGCCGAGGCAGGTAGCGGCCTTGAAGGCGAAGCGGTTGACGGGCAGGCGCATGGCTCAAAGCATGGCACCAAGCGCCGCTGACCGCTGCCCTGTTCAGCGCCCCGTGACAGGGGGAAAACAGGGGTTGCGCCGCGACATCAAGGGCTCACGCGCTGAGCCTGCCGCCATGCCGCGATTCGAGGGCGCTTTCACAGGCCACGCAGCGCAGCGCCCAGGGCTCCAGCCGCAGCCGGTCGAAGGCGATGGCGCCGCCGCAATCGGCGCACAGCCCGTAGTCCTCGCCCTGGACGCGGCGCAGCGCCAGGCTCACGTCGCCGAGCTCACGCCGCTCCAGCGCCGACAGCGCCAGGTCCACGTCGCGCGACGCGTCGCCAGCCTCCAGCAGCTCCTGCGCATGCGCCACGCGCGACTCGCCCTGGTGCAGCATCAGCTGGCGCTGCAGCACGTGCAGGCGCTGCGTGAGCAGGGATTCCAGCAGCGCGCGCTGTCCGGCGGTAAGGGGCATGGCGGGTCTCCTTGATCGATGTGGTCGCATCTATCCTGGCGCCACTGGAGGGCGGCAGCGTTGACCCGGGTCAAGCACGGGCCCTGCCTAGAATCCCGGCCACCATGGAGAACATCAACCAAGCCTGTGAGGTGCTGGTCGTAGGCGCCGGGCCGGCCGGCAGCGCATGTGCGCAGATGCTGGCGCGCGCCGGCCTGGACGTGCTGCTGGTGGACGAGCAGGCGTTTCCACGCGAGAAGATCTGCGGCGATGGCCTGATCCCGGACGCGCTGGCGGCGCTGCGGCGCCTGAACGTGTTCGACGAGGTGATGGCACAGGCGCGGCGCGTCACGCACGTGGCCTGCATCGGCCCGCGCGGCGGCCGCGTGGACGTGCCCGGCACGATGGCGGTGCTGCCGCGGCGCGAGTTGGACATGATCCTGTGCACGGCGGCTCGGCGCGCCGGCGTACGCTGGCTGGCACCGGCGCGCTTCGAGGCGCCGCTGGTCGAGGGCGAACAGGTGGTGGGCGCGCGGCTGCGCGTGGACGGGCAGCCGCTGGAGGTGTCGGCGCGCTGGGTGGTGCTGGCCACCGGGGCGAAGCCGCAGGCGCTCATCGCCGCCGGGCTGTGCGAGCGCCACACGCCCAGCGGCGTGGCGCTGCGGGCTCACGTGCGCCACGAAGGCCTGGCGCAGCGGCTGCATGCGCTGGAAGTGGTGTGGCACCGCAAGCTGCGCGGCGGCTACGGCTGGATCTTTCCGGGTCCGGGAGGCGTGTTCAACATCGGCGCCGGGCTGCTGGGCAGCCACCAGGCCGACGCGCAGGGCCACGGCCACATGCAGCCCGTGAACCTGCGCCAGCTGTTCGCGGACTTCGGCGAGGTCTACGCCCCGGCGCGCGAGCTCCTGGCCGAGGGCGAGATGGTGGGCGAGCTCAAGGGCGCGCCGCTGCGCTGCTCGCTCACCGGCGCGCGCTGGTCGCGGCCCGGGATGCTGGTGTGCGGCGAGGCCGCGGGCAGCACCTACGCTTTCACCGGCGAGGGCATTGGCAAGGCCATGGAGACGGGCCTGCTGGCAGCGCAGGCACTGCAGGCGGCGCGTCCGGAGGCGCTGTCCGACGCGCAGGTGCGCGCGCGGTACGAGGAGTCGATGCAGGCACTGCGCCCGCGCTTCGCGCTCTACGAGAAGGCCAACCGCATCAACGACCATCCCTGGTTGGCCGACCTGGTGATCTGGCGCGCGCGGCAGAGCCCCTCGATCCTGCGGCGCCTCAGCGGCGTGCTGGATGAGCGCAACAATCCCGGCCACCTGCTGAGCGTGCGCGGGCTGATGAAGCTGCTCGTGCCCGGGCAGTAAGGGGCAATCCAAGACCGCGGCCGGCGGCGGGCCTCCCGCAGCGGGACGCGCCCACGGCCTCCTGCACAATTCCCGCCATGTGCCAACTCCTGGGCATGAATGCCAACACGCCGACCGACGTGATGTTCAGCTTCACGGGGCTGGCCACCCGTGCGCACGAGCACAAGGACGGCTTCGGCATCGCCTTCTTCGAGGACCGCGGCGTGCGGCTGTTCGTGGACCACTACGGCGCGCGCCAGTCGCCGGTGGCCGAGCTGCTGCAGCGCTGCCCCATCCGCAGCCAGAACGTCATCGCCCACATCCGCAAGGCCACGCACGGGCGCACCGCGCTGGAGAACACGCACCCGTTCATGCGCGAGCTCTGGGGTCGCTACTGGGTGTTCGCCCACAACGGCGACCTCAAGACATTCGAGCCGCGGCTGCACGGCGCCTTCCGGCCCGTGGGCGACACCGACAGCGAACGCGCCTTCTGCTGGCTGATGCAGGAGCTGGCCAAGGCGCATGCCAGCGTACCGGCGCTGCCCGAGCTCACGCGCACGCTGGCGGAACTGGTGCCGCAGCTCAATGCGCAGGGCAGCTTCAACTTCCTCCTCTCCAACGGGCAGGCGCTGTGGGCACATGGCTCCACGCGGCTGTTCTGGCTGCAGCGCCGCCACCCCTTCCGTCCCACGCGGCTGCGTGACGAGGACCTGACGGTGGACTTCTCCCAGCTCACCACGCCGCAGGACCGGGTGACCGTGATCGCCACCGAGCCGCTGACTGCGGACGAGGAGTGGACGCCCTTCGCGCCCGGGGAGCTGCGGCTGTTCATCGACGGCGCGCCGGCCTGAAGCCCGGTCGCACCGCCGCCAGGGCTTCAGTCGCTGGCGCCTTGGAGCTGCTCCTGCACGCGCCGCGCCGTCTCCAGCAGCCTGTCCGGCTGCACGCCGGCGAGCTCGGCCACGCGCTGCACCGTTTCCTTCAGGTGGTCGGGGTCGTGCATCAGGCTGTGTGCCACGGCCGACAGGGCCAGCACCAGCGGGCGCTGCAGCCCTGAAGGCAGAGGAGCGCCGCGCTGCACGGCAACGTGGTGGCGCACACAGGCCACGGCCGAGCCGGCCAGGCCCCAGCTCTCGCACAGAGCCGCGCCCAGCGCGTCATGGCTCACGCCGAAGCGCTGGCGCTCCAGCCGGGTCAGGGCCACGTCGTCGTCGCCGGCGTCCTTGAGCATGGCGCGGTAGTGCGCGCAGTCGTGGCGAAACAGCACCGCCTTGCCGCACTCCTCGAACAGACCAGCGGAATGCGCGGCCCAGCCATCGGTGCTGCTCAGGCGCTGCGCCATGCGGCCCATGAGCAGCCCGCGCTTGACGGCGCGCTGCCACAGCGGTTCCAACTCCAGCGCCGGCGGGAAGACGGCGCGCAGCCCGAACTCGAAGGTGATGGCCGCCACCTCGCGCAGGCCGAGGTACGTCAAGGCCTGGTGCACTGTCTGTACGCGGCCGCGCAGTCCGTAGAGCGAGGAGTTGACCGCACGCAGCACGGCTGCGGCCAGTGCCATATCGGTTTCGATGAGCGCGGAAACGGCCTGTAGGCCGGTGTCTTCACGCGACAGCAGCGGCGTGAGCTGCGCCAGCGCGTGGGGTTGGGTCGGAATGTCGACGTCGAGGCGACGTAGTTCAGGATCGACGGGCATGGCACAGCCTGCGGTGCGGGAGGCAAACACGGCGATGGTACGCGGCAGGCACGTGCAGACGCTTACGCATCACAGCCGTAATGCGTCAAAGCTGGTCTTCAGGATCAAGGCGCCCACCACAGTGATGAAAATTGCACGCACGAAGCCGGCGCCATGGCGCAGCGCCAGCCGCGTGCCCAGCAGGCTGCCACCCACGTTGGCCGCGGCCAGCACCGGGGCGATGTGCCACCACACATGGCCCTTGGGCGCGAACAGTGCCAGCGCCGCGATGTTGGTGGCCAAGTTCAGCAGCTTGGCGTTGGCTGAGGCGTGCAGGAAGTCATAGCCCAGCACGCGCACGAACAGGAACACGAAGAAGCTGCCCGTACCCGGGCCGAAAAAACCGTCGTAGAAGCCCACCGTGGCGCCCACCGCGGCAGCGGCCAGCGCCTCGTGGCGGCCGACGAAACGCGGACGGTGGGTGCGGCCCAAATCCTTGCGCGCCAGCGTGTAGACGAGTACCGCCAGCAGCAGCAGCGGCAGAGCGCGCTTGAGCCCTGAGGGACTGACCAGCGTGACGGCCCAAGCGCCCAGGAAGGCGGCCACGAGCGCCGCCACCACTGCCGGCCACAGCGTGCGCCAGTTCAGCTGCACGCGGCGCGCGTACTGCGTGCAGGCCCAGGCCGTGCCCCAGACCGAGGCGCTCTTGTTGGTGCCCAGCAGCGTCGCCGGCACCGCTTGGGGATAGACCGCGAACAGCGCCGGCGTGAGCACCAGCCCGCCGCCGCCAACGATGGCATCGATGAAACCCGCCAGGGCCGAAGCCAAGGCGACCAGCAGCAACTCGGACATGAACAGCAGAAAAGCGGAGATGCGGGACAAAAAAAAAGGCGCCGGTCGAACCGGCGCCCTTGAATTGTGACAGCGGGCCGCTATGAGGGCGGCGCTTCGCTCACTTCTTTGAATCGTTCTGAACAGTCTCCTCGGCCTCCGTCCAGACAACACCTGCCGAGGAGGCGGCGTTGCTGCGAGTCCGCGCAATGTAAGCAGTTGCGTTAGCCATGGCATCGGTATTTACCCGATTGAGTGTGTCCGACGGTGTCTCGCTCAGCATCCAGTGCGCGGCACGCTCGGCGATCATGAGCGTGGGCGAGTTGGTGTTGCCGCTGGTGATGGTGGGCATCACGCTGGCGTCGGCCACGCGCAGGCCGCGCACGCCGCGCAGCCGTAACCGGGTATCGACCACGGCCTGCTCGTCGTCCGCGCGGCCCATGCGGCAGGTGCCCACGGGATGGAAGATGGTGGTGCCGATGTCGCCGGCCAGCCGCGCAAGTTCCTCGTCGCTCTGGAACTGCGGGCCGGGCCTGAACTCCTGTGGTTGGTACGGCGCCAGCGCGGGCATGGCGACGATGCGACGCGTCAGGCGCAGCGACTGCGCGGCGATGTGGCGGTCCTGCTCGGTGCTGAGGTAGTTGGCGCGGATGGAAGGCGGCTGCGCCGGATCCGGCGAGACGATCTGTATTTGCCCGCGTGAGCTGGGGTTGAGGTTGCAGACGCTGGCGGTGAATGCGTCGAAGGCGTGCAGAGGCTCGCCGAAGGCATCCAGCGACAGCGGCTGCACGTGGTACTGCAGATCAGGCCAGGCGCGCGAAGGGTCCGAGCGCGTGAAGGCGCCGAGCTGCGAGGGCGCCATGCTCATGGGCCCGCTGCGCCTGAGCAGGTACTCCAGCCCGATGCGGGCCTTGCCCGTGAGCGAGCTTGCCAGCGTGTTGAGGGTGCGCACGCCGCGGACCTTGAACACGGCCCGGATCTGGAGATGGTCCTGCAGGTTCGCGCCCACGCCGGGCAGTTCGTGGCGCAATGCGATGCCCAGGCGCTGCAGCAGCGGCGCCGGCCCGATGCCCGAGTGCTGCAACAACGCCGGCGTGCCCACGGCACCGCTGGCGAGCACCACCTCGCGCGCGGCCCGTACCTGCACCGGCGCGTCGCCGCCCAGTCGCATCTCGATGCCCACTGCCCGCTGCACGCCGTCACCGTCGCGCTCCAGCAGCACGCGCGTGACGGTGGCGCCGGTCTGCACCGTCAGGTTCGCTCTCGAGCGCGCCGGTCGCAGGAAGGCCTTGGCTGCGTTCCAGCGCACGCCGCTGCGCTGATTGACTTCGAAGTAGCCCACGCCCTCGTTGTTGCCGCGGTTGAAGTCCGCGCTGGCCGGGATGCCCGCCTGCTGCGCCGCCCGCGCGAAGGCGTCCAGGATCTCCCAGCGCAGGCGCTGGCGTTCCACGCGCCACTCGCCGCCTGGCCGCGTGCCGCTGGGGTCGAAGCCCGGCGCGGCGTGCATCTCTTCAGTGCCACGCCAATGGTCTTCGTGACGCAGGAAGAAAGGCAGGCATTGCGGCCAGTTCCAGGACTCGTCGCCGCAGATCTCAGCCCACTGCGCGTAGTCGCGCGACTGGCCACGCATGTAGATCATGCCGTTGATGCTGGAGCATCCACCCAGCACCTTGCCGCGCGGGTAGCGCAGCCGCCGCCCGTTGAGCCCGGGATCGGCCTCGGTGTGGTAAAGCCAGTCGGTGCGCGGGTTGCCGATGCAGTAGAGATAGCCGACCGGAATGTGGATCCACAAGTAGTCGTCGCGCCCGCCCGCCTCCACTAACAGCACGCGGTGCCTGGGGTCGGCGCTGAGCCGGTTGGCCAGCAGGCAGCCGGCGGTGCCGGCGCCTACGACGATGTAGTCATAGGTCATGCTTGTCTCGGTGTTCATGGCGATTTTCGTGGCCTGCAGGCGCCGCTGTAGCGGCCGAGCCGGGGCATGCTAGGCCGATCCCCGAGAGGGGCGCCACCGTGCTTTACAGAGACCAGAAGGGCATGACACTGGTCCGGTGCGAGTGGTGTAAGTCGTCCGCAGCCCGGCAAGTGCCGCCCTCCCTGTGGCGCCGTGACAGATGCAGACACAGGGCGAAAAGTGCCGGAGGCTGTTCGTATTTCCAGCTTGGAAAGCCTGGGCTACCAGGGGTGTGCCTGGGTTTGCTACGGGTTTGTCCTCAACCGGCAATACAACATTTAACTTCCCTGCCGCGTGTGGCACGGAAAGATTCCTTGATAATGGTTCGCCTGTGTCTGGATGCGGCGCCTTCGGTTGAGTGGTTCACGATGGGTTGAAGCTCCACATGGTATTAAGTGAGTGAGATTGGAAAGGGGCTTCCCCATGGGAAATAAGCTGTATGTGGGCAATCTGGCCTACAGCGTCCGTGATGATTCTTTGCACGAGGCGTTCTCTCAATTCGGTTCCGTGACCTCTGCGAAGGTCATGATGGACCGTGAAACCGGCCGCTCGAAAGGCTTCGGCTTTGTCGAGATGGGCTCGGATGCCGAGGCCCAAGCCGCCATCAACGGCATGAACGGTCAGGCCCTCGAAGGTCGTGCCGTGGTGGTCAACGAAGCCCGTCCGCGTGAAGAGCGCCCGGGTGGCGGCTATGGCGGCGGCGGTGGTGGCCGCGGTGGCTACGGCGGTGGCGGCGGCTACGGCGGTGGTGGTGGCGGCGGCTACGGTGGTGGCGGCGGTGGCTACGGCGGCGGCGGTGGTGGCCGCGGCGGCTACGGCGGCGGTGGTGGTGGTCGCAGCCCCTACGGCGGCGGCGGCCGTGGTGGCTACGGTAGCGGCGGCGGTGGCCGTGGCGGCTACGGTGGCGGCGGCAGCAGCTACTGACACATCGACTGAGATTCCGGCCCTCCACGGGCCGGCCTCCAAGGGCGCTGGCATAAACCAGCGCCTTTCGTTTTTTGGGGTTTTCTAAGCCAATCGCGTTGGACTAGTCCATGGCGGACCATCCCCGCACTGGATTTTTGTCAATCGATTTTTGAAACCCTGGGCTCAACGACTGCGCCGCGGCTTGCGCGGCCGGCCTGAAAAAATGCGGTCGAACACCGCGTTCGGCAGCAGACGCAGCAGCCGCGCCACCACGGCCATTGGCCACGGGATGACGCGGTAGCTGTCGCCGTGCTCGATCGCCCGCCACGCACTATGAGCGAAGGCCTCGGGCGTCATCAGGAACGGCATCGGATAGGGATTGCCGCGCGTCAGCGGCGTGTCCACATAGCCGGGGCTGAGCGTGAGCACACGGACCCCGAAGGGGCGGCACTCCCCGCGCAGGCTCTCGCAGTAGGCCAGCACCGCCGCTTTGCTGGCGCAGTAGGCGCCATGGCCCGGTAGCCCGCGGATGGCCGCCACGCTGCCAATGCCCACCAGCGTGCCCGCGCGCCGCTCGCGCATGAGTGCCAGGAACGGGTGAAAGCTTGCCGCCATACCGAGCACGTTGGTCTCCAACGTCTCCCTGAGCACCTGCAGATCCTCGAAATCGGCGCTGTCGATACCCACACTGATGCCCGCGTTGGCAATCACCACGTCCGGCAACCCGTGCGCGGCGATGCACTCCCGGCCTACCGCCGCCATCGCTTGCGGATCGCGCACGTCGGCGGCGTAGACAGCCATACGCTGTGCCGCCGGCTGCTGCTGCGCCCAGGCCAGCAGCGCCTCCTTGCGCCGTGCCACCAGCACCACGCGCCAGCCCTGGGCCAGCGCATGCGCAGCCAGCGCCTGCCCAATGCCGCTGGAGCCGCCGGTGATGAAGACGAGACGGCTCAACGGCGTCGGGCCGGCGGATCCAGCCGCGCCTTGATTGGACCCTGCAGCTGTGCCACGCGGTTGCGATGGTCGTAGTCGATGCCCGCGGCCCGGATGTCGTTGCGGCCCTGCACCACCTGCACCGGCTGGTTGGAGTAGACGCGCTCCGTTTCAGTGAAGAGCTGCAGCGCCTCGCCGCGGAACTCGATCGGCTCGCGCCCGTCGCTCGTCTCGCGCACCACGTGCGCGCTGCCAAGCAGCTGCACGTGCGTGCCCTTGCCGTCGCTGAGCGCACGGTGCGCCGTGGCATTGGTGAGGCTGCCGTCCTCGCCCAGTGCGCGGATGCGCACGTTGTCGATTTCGAAGGTGTCGGTGTCCGGGTAGTGGCGCAGCTGCGCGCCCTCGATCTCCAGCCGCAGCGCCCCCGTGGGCGCGAAGCGCTGCGTGGTGAAGCCGTTCATCGTGTAGTCCGGCACGTGGCTCACCGGCCGCTCGGTATCCGTGCCGGGTGCGCTGGGCGCGTTCTTCACCAGCCACCAGGTGGCCAGTGCCAGCAGCGCCATCATCAACAGTGGCAGGTAGCCCAGCGCCCACTCGCGCAGACGCAGGCTCCAGGGCATCTGCACAGGCGCGCGGCGCGGAGGCGGCGGCAGAGGCAGGGCGTCGTCGTCTAGGGCCAGCACGATGGCGTCTCTCAGCGGGCGTCCAGCGTGGTCAGATGACCGTCGAGCAGTGCCGCATAGCGGCCGCTGGCCACCAGCAGCAGGTCGCAGAACTCGCGTGCCGCGCCCTGCCCGCCACGCGCGGCGGTGACGTGATGCGCCCGCGCCCGCGCCTCGGCATGCGCGTTGGCCGGCGCGCAGGCGAAGCCCGCGCGCGCCATCAGCGGCAGGTCCGGCCAGTCGTCACCGATCACCGCGAGCTCCTCCCAGCCAATGCCCAGCGCGGCCAGCACCTGCTGCGCTGCAGCCAGCTTGTCCTTCACGCCGTAGTGCGCATGCTTCAGCCCCAGGTCCGCCACGCGGCGGCGCACCGCCGCCGAGTCGCGCCCAGTGATGACGATGGGCACGATGCCACCCTGCGCCAGCAGCTTCAGCCCCTGCCCGTCAAGCACGCTGAAGGCCTTGAACACCTCGCCGGCGTCACCGATGTAGAGGCTGCCGTCGGTGAGCACGCCGTCGACGTCGAAGATCGCCGCGCGCATGCCCAGCCCGGGGCCCTGAGCCCGCAGCAGCAGCTCAGGCGCGAACGTGAGTGCCGGCAACATCAGATCACCTTGGCCCGCATGAGGTCGTTGCTGTTGAGCGCGCCCACCACGCGCTGCTGTTCGTCCACCACCAGCACACTGGTGATGCGGTGCTGCTCCATCAGGTCAGCGGCCTCCACGGCCAGCTCATCTTCGCGCACGCGCTTGGGATTCGGGTGCATCACGTCCGCCGCGGTGAGCGAGCGCACATCCACGCCGCGCTCGATGAGGCGGCGCAAGTCCCCGTCGGTGAAGATGCCCTGCGCATGGCCGGCCTCGTCCACGATGGCCGTGAAGCCCAGGCCCTTGCCCGTCATCTCGCGCAGCAGCGTGTTGAAGTCGGCCTGTGGGCCCACGCGCGGCACCGCCTCTCCCGCGCGCATGAGGTCGCCCACCAGCACCAGCAGCTTGCGGCCCAGCGCGCCGCCGGGGTGCGAGCGTGCGAAGTCCTCCTCCTTGAAGCCGCGCGCATCCAGCAGCGCCACCGCCAGCGCGTCGCCGAAAGCCATCTGCGCCGTGGTGCTGGCCGTGGGCGCCAGGTTCAGCGGGCAGGCCTCGGCTTCGACGGCGCTGTCAAGCACCACGTCGGCATGGCGCCCCAGCGTCGATTCCGCGCGACCCGTCATCGCCACCAACGGCACCTGCAGCCGCTTGAGCACCGGCAGGATCAGGTTGAGCTCGTCGCTCTCGCCGGAGTTGGACAGCGCCAGCACCACATCGCCGGCCGTGACCATGCCCAGATCGCCGTGCCCGGCCTCGGCCGGGTGCACGAACATGGCCGGCGTGCCGGTGGAAGCCAGCGTGGCGGCGATCTTGCGGCCCACGTGGCCGCTCTTGCCCATGCCCATCACCACCACGCGACCGCGGCAGTCCAGCATCAGGCGCACGGCGTGGGCGAACGCATCGCCGCGCTGCACGCGCTCCTTGAGCACCAGCAGCGCGCGCGCCTCGATGTCGAAGGTTTGCGCGGCAAGCGCCAGCGCTCGTTGGGGATCCAGGGCTTTCACTTGAGGGGGGTCCTATAGAGTCGGGGATTCTAGGTGGCACTTCCCTGTGCTTGCGTCCGCGCCGCAGTCTCCCCCGTTCCCGCTCCATGGCCTCCACGCTTGAACTCGTCCTGCTTTATCTGATCGCCGCCGTGCTGGGCGTGGTGCTGTGCCGTTCCATGAAGCTGCCGCCCATGCTGGGCTACCTCGCCGTGGGCGTGCTCATCGGCCCCAACGCGCTGGCGCTGGCCAAGGACAGCGCGGGCGTGAAGTACTTGGCCGAGTTTGGCGTGGTGTTCCTGATGTTCGCCATCGGGCTGGAGTTCAACCTGCCCAAGCTGCGCAGCATGCGCACCCTGGTGTTCGGGCTGGGCCTGTCGCAGGTGGTGCTGACCATGCTCGGGGCAATCGTGGGGCACTTGCTGCTGCTGTTCGCCTTCTCCTTCACGGCGCGGCCGTGGGAGCTGTCGTGGCAGGGCTCGGTGGCGCTGGGCGGCGCGATCGCCATGTCCAGCACCGCCATCGTCGTGAAGCTCATGGCCGAGCGGCTGGAGCTGGAAAGCGAGCATGGCCGCCGCGTGCTGGGCATCCTGCTGTTCCAGGATTTGGCGGTGGTGCCGCTGCTGGTGCTGATCCCGGCGCTGGGCGCTGGCGGCGGCAACCTGCTGCAGGCGCTGGGCCTGGCGCTGCTCAAGGCCGTGGCGCTGCTGACGCTGCTGCTGTCGGGCGGGCAGAAGGTCATGCGCTGGTGGCTCACGCTGGTGGCGCGGCGCAAGAGCGAGGAGCTCTTCGTGCTGAACCTGCTGCTGGTGACGCTGGGCCTGGCTTGGCTGACGGAGCACGCGGGGCTGTCGCTGGCGCTGGGCGCCTTCGTCGCCGGCATGCTCATCGCCGAGACGCCCTACAAGCACCAGGTGGAGAGCGACATCCGCCCCTTCCACGACGTGCTGCTGGGCCTGTTCTTCATCACCATCGGCATGAAGCTCGACGGGCGCCCGATGCTCACGCAGTGGCCGCTGGTGCTGCTGCTGTCCACGCTGCCGCTGCTGGCCAAGTTCGTGCTGGTGGCCGGCCTGGCGCGCCTCTTCCGCGCGCCGCCGGGCGTGGCGCTGCGCACGGGCCTGTACCTGGCGCAGGCGGGCGAGTTCGGCTTCGTGCTGCTCAGCTTGAGCAGCCAGCACGGGCTCATCGACGCCAAGTGGGTCAGCCCGGTGCTGGCAAGCATGGTGCTGTCGATGCTGGTCACGCCCTTCGTGATCATGCATGCCGACCGCCTCGTGGCACGCCTGTCCGCGACCGACTGGATGATGCAGTCGGTGCAGCTCACGACCATCGCCAAGAAGTCGATGCGCAACGAGGCGCACCTGATCATCTGTGGCTACGGCCGCAGCGGCCAGGCGCTGGCGCGGCTGCTGGAGTCCGAGAAGATCCCGTACATGGCGCTGGACCTGGACCCCGACCGCGTGCGCCAGGCCGCCGCCGCCGGACAGAGCGTGGTCTTCGGCGACGCAGCGCGGCTGCGCAGTCTGATGGCCGCGGGCTTGGCGCGCGCCAGCGCCGTCGTCATCACCTACCACGACACCCCGTCGGCGCTGAAGGTGCTGGGCCTCGTGCACGAGCATGCGCCGCAGGTGCCGGTGCTGGTGCGCACCATCGACGACAGCGACCTGGAGAAGCTGCGCGCCGCCGGCGCCACCGAGGTGGTGCCCGAGGCGCTGGAGGGTTCGCTGATGCTGGCCAGCCACGCGCTGGCGCTGGTGGGCGTGCCGGTGCGCCGCGTGCTGCGCCTGGCGCGCGAGGCGCGCGAGGCGCGCTACGGCCTGCTGCGCGGCTACTTCCATGGGGCCGATGACGACCAGACGCTGGAGGAGCGCCAGCAGGCGCGGCTGGCCACGGTCAGCCTGCCCGCCGCCGCGGCGAGCCTGGGCCAGAAGCTGGGCGACCTGGCCCTGCACGCGCTGGGCGTGCGCACGCTGTCCGTGCGCCGTGCCGCCGGCCAGGTGGTGCAGGCCAGCGACGAGATCGTGCTGCACTCTGGCGACACGCTGGTGCTGTCGGGCGTACCCGAGGCGCTGGCGCTGGCCGAGGACAAGCTGCTGCGGGGCTGAGGGCGCGCGGCCGTCCTACCCTGGCGGCCATGTCCTGCACGAAACACTTTCATCCCCGCCCGGATGAGGACGGCAGGTCCGTCCTGCTGCACCACCCCAGTTCCCCGACGCCGCCGGCGACCTGGCTGGACTCGGCCGCCGTCGCCACCGTCGTGCCCGATGGCCCGCTGCCGCCGCGGCTCCTCGGCGTGGACCTGAGCCCGGCCGTCGCGCTGCCCACGGACGTTGCCGGCTGGGAGGCGCTGGCCGCGGCCGGGCCGGTGTTCGAGGAACCACCCTACCCCGCCATGGCCACGCTCAGGGCCGCCGCGGGCGTAGCCATCGAGGAGCGGGACGGCCGCGTGTGGCTGGTCGCGCCCAGCAATGCCTTCGGCGGCTATGCCAGCACGCTGCCCAAGGGCCGTGTCGATCCGGGCCTGTCGCTGCGCGCCACCGCGGTGAAGGAGGCGCTGGAGGAGGCCGGGCTGCTGGTGCAGCTCACGGGCTTCCTGCTGGACTGCCAGCGCACCAACACGCTCACGCGCTACTACCGCGCGCAGCGCATCGGCGGCCACCCCGGCGCGATGTGCTGGGAAACGCAGGCGGTGCACCTGGTGCCGCGCACGCGGCTGGCCGGCTTCCTCACCCACCCCAACGACGCCCCGCTGCTGCGGCTGCTCGCGGCGGGCTGAAGCCGCGGCCGTCCCGAGCGGTGCCGCCGGCACGCTACTGAATAAAGCTGTGGATAGCGACCTGAACAACTTCAGGTTGTGCACAACACCCCCCGGTCGGCGACAAGTTGTTGTCTGCGCACCGTCACGCTTGCGGCACTTGCGCCCACAGCCTTGTGCGCGCAGCAAGCAGTTGATAAGTTAGGGGATAAACGACTTGTCCACAGCGCAGGCGGTCCTCCACCATGACCACCACCCTGAAATTCCTCTTGATAAGGAGGAAAACGAACATCCCTCGACAACTCACGGAGAGCAGGCCAGTCGCCACAAGGCGTTGAGGGCCTGGATCAATAGAACACGCGGCGAGAGGCATTCCGGCATAGCTCGAACTCCAGGTTGCCGGCCCCTCGAATTTCCACGCATGGCTGTCCCGGGCAATGGCGTCGTGTTTTACTTGCGCAAGGCGAAAATCCGCCGGTTGTTTTGAAGTGAGCTTCGTAAAGCTTTTTGCTTCGCTTTGTCGGGCTGAAATCAGTTCATTTTCAAAATCTGGAATTTTCAAGGCTTCCGTCGCGCTCCCTCTTCAGATCGCGTTGGGGGTTCTGCATGCAAGTGCTTGTCACATATCAATTTTTTATCCACATTTGTGATCTTGGAAGCGCCGTGAACAGGCCGCCATTCAAGACAGACCTCGCCCTATATTTTCCTGTGGATGAGCCGTCTATAACTTCAAACTGTGCACAGCGGCGCCACGTGCCGCGGTTCAGGCTTATTTGCCAATGCAGAATCGGCTGAAGATTTCTCCGAGCAAATCGTCCGCCGAGAAGGCGCCGGTGATTTCTCCCAGCGCGTTGTGCGCCAGACGCAGTTCCTCGGCGAAGAGGTCCAGCGGCGGCTCGGAAGCGTCGATGTGCGCCGCCGCCAGCTCCAGGTGCTCGCGCGTGCGGCGCAGCGCCTGCACGTGGCGCGTGCGAGCGATGAACACGCCTTCCGGGCTCGCATGCCAGCCCGCGCGCTCCAGCAGCGCGGCGCGCAGCGCGTCCAGCCCCTGGCCGCTGCGCGCGCACAGTGCCAGGCTGCCTTCGGGCGCCTGGCCCAGGTCGGCCTTGTTGTAGACGTGCAGCACGCGCTCGCCAATGGCCTGCGCGCCCTCCAGGCCCAGGCGCTGCGCGATCTGCGCCTCGGCGGCGTCGTAGTCCGGCTGGCCCAGGCGCGAGAGGTCGTGCAGGAAGATCACCGCGTCCGCCTCCTGGATCGCCTGCCAGCTGCGCTCGATGCCGATGCGCTCCACCTCGTCGGCATGCTCCTCGCGCAGCCCCGCGGTGTCGATCACGTGCAGCGGCACGCCCTGGATCTGGATCGTCTCCCGCACCCGGTCGCGCGTGGTGCCGGCGATCGGCGTGACGATGGCCAGCTCCGCCCCCGCCAGCGCGTTGAGCAGCGAGCTCTTGCCCACGTTGGGCTGCCCGGCCAGCACCACCTTGATGCCCTCGCGCAGCAGCGCGCCCTGGCGCGCGCGGTCCAGCACGCCGTCGAGCGTCTCGGTGATGCGCGTGAGCTGCCCGCGCGCGTCAGCCTGCTGCAGGAAGTCGATCTCCTCCTCCGGGAAGTCCAGCGTCGCCTCCACCAGCATGCGCAGCTTCACCACGCGCTCGCGCAGCGTCTCGATTTCCACCGAGAAGGCCCCGCTGAGCGACCGTCCGGCCGAGCGCGCCGCGGCCTCGGTGCTGGCATCGATCAGGTCGGCCACGGCCTCGGCCTGTGCCAAGTCCAGCTTGCCGTTGAGGAAGGCGCGCTCGGTGAACTCGCCCGGTTCGGCCAAGCGCAGCCGCGGCAGCCGCGCGCGGCCCTCGGCATCCGCTTGCGCCGCGGCCTGCAGGCAGCGCGCCAGCAGCAGCTGCAGCAGCACCGGGCCGCCGTGCGCCTGCAGCTCCAGCACATCCTCGCCGGTGTAGGAGTGCGGCGCGGGGAAGAACAGCGCCAGGCCCTGGTCAATGGGCTGGCCGTCCTCGGCCAGGAAAGGACCGTAGGCGGCGCGCCGGGGCTGCAGCACGCGACCGCAAAGCACTTCGGCCAGCGGCGCGAGGGCGCGGCCGGAAACGCGAACGATGCCCACCGCTCCGCGTCCGGGCGCGGTGGCGATGGCGACGATGGGGTCCTGGTGTCGGGCAAGCATGGGGAAATTGTGAGGTGCCAATGAAAACGCCCCGCACGGGGCGGGGCGTCACGGGATCGCGCGCAGGCGGGACCGGGCTTACTTGTTGAGCACGCCCAGCCGCTTGTTGATCACGTACTGCTGCGCGATGGACAGCAGGTTGTTGGTCAGCCAGTACAGCACCAGGCCGGCCGGAAAGACGAAGAACATCACCGAGAACACCAGCGGCATGATCCACATCATCTTGGCCTGCGTGGGGTCCGGCGGCGTCGGGTTGAGCCAGGTCTGCAGCAGCGTGGACGCGGTCATCAGCAGCGGCAGGATGTAGAACGGGTCCTTGGCCGAGAGGTCCGTGATCCAGCCGATCCACGGCGCGTTGCGCATCTCCACCGAGCTCAGCAGCACCCAGTACAGGGCGATGAAGAAGGGCATCTGGATGAAGATCGGCAGGCAGCCGCCCAGCGGATTGACCTTCTCCTCGCGGTAGATGCGCATCATTTCCTGCTGCATCTTCTGCGGGTCGCTCTTGTAGCGCTCGCGCAGCTCCTGCACGCGCGGATTGATCGCCTTCATCTTCGCCATCGACTTGTAGGCGTTGGCGTTGAGCCAGTAGAAGGCGATCTTGAGCAGCACCACCAGGGCAATGATCGACCAGCCCCAGTTGCCCAGGATGCGGTGCAACTGGTCCAGCAGCCAGAACAGCGGCTTGGACAGCACCGTGAACCAGCCGTAGTCCTTGACCAGCTCCAGGCCCGGAGCCAGCGCTTCCAGGCGGTTTTCTTCCTGCGGGCCGGCGAAGAGCTGGGCGTCCTGGGCCTTGGTCGTGCCTGGAGCCACCTCGCCCAGCGGCAACACCATGGCCACGGAATACAGGTCGTCGCTGATCTTTGCGGTGCGGAACTCGCGCGGCTGCGCTTGGTTCACCAGCCAAGCCGAGGCGTAGTAGTGCTGGACCATGGCGATCCAGCCGTTGTCCGCGCTCTTGTCGTGCTCGGCCTTGCCCTTGGCGATGTCCTCGAAGCTGACCTTGTGGAACTTGCTGGCCTCGGTGTAGAGCGCCGGGCCGGTGAAGGTCGAATAGAAGGAGGAATCGCCCGGCAGCGGCTTGCTGTCGCGCACGAGCTGCAGGTAGAGCTGCGGCGACACCGGCGCGGCGGAGCGGTTGATCACCTCGTGGCGCACGCCCACCGTGTACTCGCCGCGGCGCAGCGTGTAGGTCTTGACCAACTGCACGTCGTTCACGGGGGCAGACTCGAAGCGCAGCTGCAGCTCGTTGCCTTCCTTGAGCTCGCGCGGGCCCGGCGCCGCCGTCATCGGCGTGAGGTGCGTGGGCAGCGCGGTGCCGGTGGGCGTGATCAGGCCGGTCTGCGCCAGGTAGGTGCGCGCGGCGCTGCGGTCAAACAGCACCACGCGCTTGTCCTTGTCACCCTGCTCGACCTGCGTCAGCAGCTCCAGGCGCACAAGGTCACCGCCCTGGCTGCTGAAGGTGGCCTTGACCACGTCGGTGGTCAGCGTCACCTGCTCGGCGGCCACCGGCGCGGCTGCCGCGGGCGCCACCGGCGCGGCACCGGGCGCGGTGGCCGTGGCCGCC
>NZ_CALAOH010000100.1 GCF_937926365.1 uncultured Azohydromonas sp.
ACGCGCTTCATGAACAGGTCCGGAATCCAGTTCGCGGTGTTCATGTCGTGCGTGCGGCGGCGGTCGTCGCCGGTGTTCTTGCGCAGCTCCAGGAACTCCTCGATGTCCAGGTGCCAAGTCTCCAGGTAAGCGCACACGGCGCCCTTGCGCTTGCCGCCCTGGTTCACGGCCACGGCCGTGTCGTTGACGACCTTGAGGAAGGGCACCACGCCCTGGCTCTTGCCGTTGGTGCCCTTGATGTAGGAGCCCAGCGCGCGCACGTTGGTCCAGTCGTTGCCCAGGCCGCCGGCGAACTTGGACAGCAGCGCGTTCTCCTTGAGCGCCTCGTAGATGCCTTCCAGGTCGTCGGAGACGGTGGTCAGGTAGCAGCTGGAGAGCTGCGAGCGCCGCGTGCCCGCGTTGAAGAGCGTGGGCGTGCTGCTCATGAAGTCGAAGCTGGAGAGCACGTCGTAGAACTCGATGGCGCGCGCCTCGCGGTCACCGCTCTTCTCGCCCAGCGCCAGGCCCATGGCCACGCGCATGAAGAAGGCCTGCGGCAGCTCGATGCGCTGCTCCTCGATGTGCAGGAAGTAGCGGTCCACCAGGGTCTGCAGGCCCAGGTAGTCGAACTGCAGGTCGCGTTCGGCCTTGAGCGCCGCGCCCAGCCGCGCCAGGTCGAAGCCCAGCAGCGCCTCGTCCAGCAACTCGGCCTTGACGCCCTTGGCCACGAAGCCAGGGAAATACTCGGCGTAGCGCGTGGCCATCTGCTCGTGCGTCACCTCCCGACCCAGCACCTGCTTGCGCACCGTGTGCAGCAGCAGCCGCGCGGTGGCACGGGTATAGGCGGGCTCCTTCTCGATGAGGGTGCGCGCGGCCAAGATGGCGGCCTTGTGCACTTCCTCCATCGGCACGCCGTCGTAGAGGTTGCGCCGCGTCTCAGCCAGGATGGGCGGGGCCTTCACGTCCTCGCCCAGGTCCGCGCAGGCGGACTCCACCAGCGCCTGCAGCTTGGCCTCGTCCAGCGGCACGCGCTGGCCGTCCTCGATCACGTGCAGCACGGGCTTGGCCGCGGCGGCTTGCGCGGCGGCTGCGGCGGCAGCCGCGCGCTGGGCGCGCTCCTGCGCATGGCGCTCGCGGTAGAGCACGTAGGCACGCGCCACGTCATGGTGGCCGCCGCGCATGAGCTGCAGCTCGACCTGGTCCTGCACGTCCTCAATGTGGAAGGTGCCGCCGGTCGGGCGCGAACGCAGCAGCGAACGCACCACGGCCTCGGTGAGCCCATCCACCGTCTCGCGCACGCTGGCCGAGGCCGCACCCTGGCTGCCACGCACGGCCAGGAAGGCCTTCATCAGCGCCACGGCAATCTTGCTGGGCGTGAAGGCGACCACCGCACCATTGCGCCGGATGATCTGGTAACCCTCGTAGGTGGCGCGCGCCGGTGCTTCGACAGCCTCGGCCTCGCCGATGAAGGCGCTGCCGGCGCCGGAGGAGGAATGCAGTTCAGGTGCGCTCATGTGGACTTTCCTTCTGGTCAACGGGAGAGTTGCCGCCGCCGCACGCTCGGCGGCTTGCGGCCGGGCCCGGCAGGCTCTCCAGCACCCCGATGCGAGCCCTTCCAAGGGCCCGGCGAAGCGGGGCATGTGCAAAAACTTGTGGATAACCGGTGAGTCGCCAGTGGACAGTGGACACTACCGGTGGTGTGGCGGCGCGTATTAGACCACTACATCTAGTGTTCGAGAAGCTTCGCCCCCGGAGCAGTCACAGATTTGCCACGTTCGCGTGATGCGCTGCCCAAGCCGGCATCCGGCTTGCAATGCGGATGGAGCGACCACCTGCGGCAGCCTGGACGGTTGCGTCCGAAACGGGATTCAGGCGCGCCGTTGCAGCGCGCTGCCGTTGCCTTGCCAGCCACTGAGCCGGGCCAGCAGCGGCCAGCTGAAGGCGGCGCCAGGATCGTGCTTGCGGCCCGGCGCAACGTCCTCATGGCCGGTCACCTCGGCCAGTGGATAGCGCTGCGCCAGCGCCCGCAGCAGCCGTGCCAGCCGCCGGTACTGCACGGCGGCGAAGGGCCTGCCCTCCAGGCCTTCGAGCTCGATACCGATGGAGTAGTCGTTGCAGTTGTCGCGGCCGCGCCAGCTGGAGCGCCCTGCATGCCAGGCGCGCGCGTCGCAGGACACGAACTGCATCAGTGCGCCGTCGCGGCGCACCAGGAAGTGCGCCGACACTTCCAAGCCGCGGATCTGCTGGAAGTACGGGTGCGCGTCCCAGTCCAGCCGGTTGGTGAAGAGCCGTTCGATGGCGTCGCCGCCATAGACGCCCGGCGGCAGGCTGATGGAATGGACCACCGCCAGGTCGATGCTCACGCCCACGGGGCGCAGGCCGAAGTTGGGCGAGGGACAGCGTTGCGCCGGCGCGTACCAGCCCTCCTCCCAGGCGTCGCTCCGGGCCGTGGCCGCGTGCAGCGCCGGCGGATCGGCGCTCATGTCTTGCGCGGCCCGGCGGCGCGGTGCATCGCGCAACAGTAGGGTTGTCCATCCAAGCCCAGCACGGCTTCGCTGCTGGGCAGGTGCAGTCCGCAATGGCTGCAGCGAACCATCGCTTCCAGCTGAGGCGGCTCAGGCGGGCGCGGCGGCGGTGGCGGGGAAGGCGGTGGTGGTGGCGGCAACGAAGCGCGGCGCATGGCCCACAGCACCAGCACGATCACGGCCAGCAGCAGGAGGTACTTCATCGCAGCGGCCCTTCATGCAAGGTGGCGGGTGGCAGGGCTCGGGAGATCTTCATGGTCCGGGCAGCGGTGCCTGCGGCAGGCGTGCCGTGGTTCTCACACGGCGCGGTGCAGCACCACCTCCAGCACGAAGCGCGAGCCGATGTAGCCCAGCAGCAGCAGCACCGCACCGGCATAGAGCCAGCGCGTGGCGCGCCGTCCGCGCCAGCCCCAGGCCAGCCGTCCACCGATGAGCAGCGCGAAGGTGACCCAGCCCAGCAGCGAGAACACCGTCTTGTGGTCCCAGCGCCACTCCGGAATGAGCCAGGCTCCCAACAGCAACGCGGCGCTGAGCACCACGAAACCGGCCTCGATGAAGCGGAAGGTCAGCCGCTCCAGCCGCAGCAGCGGCAGCCCGAAGGGCCCGCCGCTGCCCTGCGGCGGGATGAGCTTCAGGCGCATCTGGCGCTCGGCGCGGTCCAGCAGCATCGCGTGCAGCACCGCGGCGCCGAACAGGCCATAGGAGGCGATGCCCAGCAGCCAGTGCAGCGGCATCCAGGCCGAGCCGCCTTCGAGCCGGATGTCACCCGGGAAGGCCGCGGCCAGCACCACCACCGGTGCGCCCACCGTAGCGAGTTGGCGCCGTACGCCCGGCAGCGAGAAGAGGCGACTCTCCACCGCATGCACCGCCAGCACGAACCACACGGTCAGCGACAGCGCCGGGCCGAAGCCGAAGCGCACGCCCGGCGGCTCGCGACCGATGGCGGCGATCTCCAGCACCAGCGCCACGCCGTGCAGCACCCAGCCCAGCTGCAGCGCAGCCGTGTGCAGCCGCCGCCCATCGGGCGCAGGCAACATGGCAACGAGATAGGCCAGCACGGCGCCCACGGCGGGCAGCCAAGGCCATGCGACGGCGGCCGCTGCGGGGCCGGACGATAAAATCATCCGAACAGTTTACTTTCGCGGCCAGCGCCTCCCGGCGTGCCACGGTCGCCCCCCCGCCATGGCATCCGCCCTCACCGACCGCCTGTCGCGCCTGGTCAAGACCATGCGCGGCCAAGCCCGCATCACCGAAAGCAACGTGCAGGACATGTTGCGCGAGGTGCGCATGGCTCTGCTCGAAGCCGACGTCGCCCTGCCCGTCGTGCGCGACTTCATCGCCCGCGTCAAGGAAAAAGCCCTGGGCCAGGAAGTCGTGGGCTCGCTCAACCCCGGCCAGGCGCTGGTGGGCATCGTGAACAAGGAACTCGCCGCCACCATGGGCGAGGGCGTCTCCGACATCAACCTTGCCGCCCAGCCGCCAGCGGTGATCCTGATGGCGGGCCTGCAGGGCGCGGGCAAGACCACCACCACCGCCAAGCTGGCCAAGCACCTCATCGAGCGACGCAAGAAGAAGGTGCTCACCGTCTCGGCCGACGTGTACCGCCCCGCGGCCATCGAGCAGCTCAAGACGGTGACGAAGCAGGCCGGCGCCGAGTGGTTCCCTTCCGCTGCGAACCAGAAGCCGCAGGACATCGCACTGGCGGCGCTGGACCACGCACGGCGCCACTACTTCGACGTGCTGCTGGTGGACACCGCCGGCCGCCTGGCCATCGACGAGGCGCTGATGGCGGAGATCCGCGAGTTGCACGCCGCGCTCAAGCCGGTGGAGACGCTGTTCGTGGTGGACGCCATGCAGGGCCAGGACGCCATCAACACCGCGCGCGCCTTCAAGGAGGCGCTGCCGCTCACGGGCATCGTGCTGACCAAGCTCGACGGCGACTCGCGCGGCGGCGCCGCGCTGTCGGTGCGCCAGGTCACGGGCGCGCCCATCAAGTTCGCCGGCGTGTCGGAGAAGATCGACGGGCTGGAGGTCTTCGACGCCGAGCGCCACGCCGGGCGCGTGCTGGGCATGGGCGACATCGTCGCCCTGGTCGAGGAGGTGCAGAAGGGCGTGGACCTGGAGGCGGCACAGAAGCTCGCCGAGAAGGTCAAGAGCGGCGACGGTTTCGACCTCAACGACTTCCTGGCCCAGATCAGCCAGATGAAGAAGATGGGCGGCCTCTCCGGCCTCATGGACAAGCTCCCTACCCAGCTCGCCGCCAAGGCCGGCCAAGCCGACATGGACCGCGCCGAGCGCGACGTGCGCCGCATGGAGGGCATCATCAATTCCATGACGCCGCTGGAGCGGCGCAAGCCCGAGTTGATCAAGGCCAGCCGCAAGCGCCGCATCGCCGCCGGCGCCGGCGTGCAGGTGCACGAGGTGAACAAGCTGCTCAATCAGTTTGAGCAGATGCAGGGGATGATGAAGAAGATGAAGGGCGGCGGCCTGATGAAGATGATGAAACGCATGGGCGGCATGAAGGGCCTCAAGGGCATGCTGCCGCCGGGAATGGGCTGAGCGCCGCGGCTCCGGGCCCGCCTGCGCGGGCCTGGACGGCGCGAAGGCCCGGGCGTCTCGCCCGGCGCGGCCTGCAAGGCCGAAGCCCGCGGCTGCGCACCTGCCTAGCTCTGGGTAGCCGGTGCAGTTCTCCATATAGAAGAAAGAAGGGCGGGCACCTTGCGGTGTCCGCCCTTCTCTATGGAGCCATCGGCCTCAGCCGAGAAGCGCCTGCGCGAACTCGCGCGCGTTGAAGGTTTCCAAGTCCTCCAGCTTCTCGCCCACGCCGATGAAGTACACCGGCACCGGGCGCTCGCGCGCGATGGCCGCGAGCACGCCACCCTTGGCCGTGCCGTCGAGCTTGGTGACGATCAGGCCCGTGAGCTGCAGCGCCTCGTCGAAGGCTTTTACTTGCGTCAGCGCGTTCTGGCCGGTGTTGCCGTCCACCACCAGCAGCACCTCGTGCGGCGCGTCGGCCTGGGCCTTGGTGATGACGCGGCGGATCTTCTTGAGCTCCTCCATCAGGTGCAGCTGCGTGGGCAGCCGGCCCGCGGTATCGGCGATGACGACGTCGCAGCCGCGCGCGCGGCCGGCCACCACGGCGTCGTAGGTCACGGCCGCTGGGTCACCGCCCTCCTGGCTCACGATCTCCACGCGGTTGCGTCCAGCCCATACCGCCAGCTGCTCACGCGCGGCGGCGCGGAAGGTGTCGGCCGCAGCCAGCAGCACGCGCTGCTCGGCGTCGGCAAGGTGCCGCGTGAGCTTGCCGATGCTGGTGGTCTTGCCCGCACCGTTGACGCCCACGACCATCATCACCGTGGGCGAGGCCTGGCCGATGGTCAGCGGCTTCTCCAACGGTGCCAGCAGTTCGGCAATGGCATCGACCAGCAGCGCCTTGACGGCGGCCGGGTCGGAGGCCTTGGCCTCCTTGACGCGGCGCTTGAGGTCCTTGAGCAGGTGCTCGGTCGCCTTCACGCCAGCGTCGGCCATCAGCAGTGCCTCTTCGAGCTGCTCGTACAGATCCTCATCGATCTTGGTGCCGGTGAAGACCTGCGCGATGCCGCTGCCGGTTTTACGCAGACCCTGCTTGAGGCGCTCCATCCAGCCCGCGCGCGGGGCACTGGGCTTCTCGGTAGTTTCCTGCACCTCCGGCTGCTCGACGGACACCTCGGCCGGCGTCGCCTCGGGAGCGGACTTGCCGAACAGGCCTCCGAACCACCCGTTGCGCGCCGCCGGCGCGTTGGCAGCCGGAGGGATGACAGACGCCTCGGACGCGGCCGGCGCGGCGGCAGGAGAGTCCTGCGGCGGGGCCGGCGGCGGGGGCGTCTTCTTCTTGAAAAAGCTGAACATGAAGAAATTGTCTGATGAATTCGCTAAGGGGCTTGCATCGAAGTCAAAAATATCGATAGAATGGCGGTCTCGCAGGCGCTTTAGCTCAGTCGGTTAGAGCGACGGAATCATAATCCGCAGGTCCGGGGTTCGAGTCCCTGAAGCGCCACCAAACAAGAAAGCCCTGCAGGCCACAAGCCTGCAGGGCTTTTCGCTTTGTACGCGCCGCGACCAGTGTCTGCCCTGGGTTGCAGCAACGGGCATGCTCAGCGCCATGACGATCTTCGCCCTGCTCGACGATTGCACCGCCACGCTCGATGCGCCGCGCAGCCGGCTCTACAGCGGCTTCGTGCGTGAACACCGATGCACCGATCCGCGCACGCTCGAAGCGGTATGCGCCGCGGTCGTGACCGACCAGCGCGCCGGGCTGCACGCGCTGCTGCTGGCCGACTACGAATGGGGCGCCAAGCTGCTGCGCGCGGGCCACGAGGCGCTGGACCCGGACGACGGCGCCAGCCTGCGTCTGCTGATGTTCCGCGAGCTGCGACACCTCTCGCGCGACGAGGCTGATGCCTGGCTCGCAGAGCAGGACGCCGCCACGCCGGGACTGCCCACGGCCGGGCTGCTGCCACTGCAACCCAGCATCAACCGCGCTGGTTTCGAGACCGCCATCGAGCGCATCCACGCCGCCATCCGCGCCGGCGAGAGTTACCAGGTCAACTTCACCTACCGCCTCAGCAGCCAGGCCTACGGCGAGCCGCTGCGCCTGTACCGCCGGCTGCGCGAGCGCCAGAGCGTGCCCTACGGCGCCTTCATCCAGTTGCCCGAAGGCGGCTGCGTGCTGTCGTGCTCGCCGGAGCTGTTCATGCGCCATGAGCAGGGGCTGCTGACGGCACGTCCCATGAAGGGCACCGCCGCGCGCTGCACCGACGCGGCCCAGGACGCGGCCACCGCCCAGACGCTGGCACAGGACACCAAGAACCGGGCCGAGAACCTGATGATCGTGGACCTGCTGCGCAACGACCTGGGCCGCATCGCGCAGACCGGCTCGGTACGCGTGCCGGCACTGTTCACGGTCGAGCCCCATGGCGTGGTGTGGCAGATGACCTCCACCATCGAGGCCCGGCCGCGCCCGGGACTGGACCTGCCCGCGCTGCTGCGTGCCACCTTCCCCTGCGGCTCCATCACCGGCGCGCCCAAGCTGCGCACGATGCAGCTCATCGCCGAGTTGGAGAGCACGCCGCGCGGCGTCTACTGCGGCGCCATCGGCTGGATCGACGCGCCGCGAGGCGACGCGAGCTGCGGCGACTTCTGCTTCTCGGTAGCGATCCGCACGCTGGTGCTCGGCCCCGAGAGCGAGGACGGCCTGCGCCATGCGCGCCTGGGCGTCGGTGCCGGCATCGTGCTCGACAGCGACCCCGCGGCCGAGTTCGAGGAGTGCCGGCTCAAGGCCCGCTTCGCCACCGAACTGGGCCACGAGTTCGAGCTGTTCGAGACGCTGTTCGCGCAGCAGCCCCAGGGATTCAGGCATCTGGAGCGGCACCTGGCGCGGTTGCGGCGCAGCGCACAGGCGCTCGGCTTCAATCTCGATGAGGCCCTGGCGCGCCAACATCTTGATGCCGCGTTGACCGCCCTGCCCCAGGGCGTGCCGCATCGCGTACGCGTGGCACTGGCCCACGACGGCCGCATCAGCGTCACACAGGCGCCGCTGGCTCCCTTGCCCGCCGGGCCGGCCGGGCTGCTGCTGGCCGAGGAGCCGTTGAAGCCTTCGCCGCTGGCGCGCCACAAGACCACGCTGCGCACGCGCTACGACGCCGGCGTGCGCGCGGCCGAAGCCGCGGGCGCCTTCGACACGCTGTTCTTCACGCCCGATGGCCGACTCATCGAAGGTGGCCGCAGCAACGTCTTCGTGCAGCTCAACGACCGCTGGTGGACGCCGCCGCTGGCCGACGGCGCCCTGCCCGGCGTGATGCGCGAGGTGCTCATGGAAGAGCTCGGCGCCCACGAGCGCAGCCTGCGGCGCGAGGACCTGGCACACGCGCAGAACCTGAGCATTTGCAACGCCTTGCGCGGCGCGCTGCCGGCTCGGCTGCTGGGCAGCGACTAAAATTCGCGCTTCGCCCGCGGGCCTTGCTGCCCGCACCCACAGCCCCTGGCTCTACACCATGTCCGCTGTGCCGGCGCCGCGCCGTCCTTCGCAGGAATGGGCCGCGGCCACGCGCAGGCCTGGACCGCAGCGTGCCGCCTCCCTTCGCTGAAGGACCTCCCCATGAGCGCCAAGAAAGTTTTCATCCGCACCTTCGGCTGCCAGATGAACGAGTACGACTCGGACAAGATGGCCGACGTGCTCAAGGCCGTCGAAGGCTACGAGCCCACCGACGACGTCGAGCAGGCCGACCTGATCCTGTTCAATACCTGCTCGGTGCGCGAGAAGGCACAGGAGAAGGTCTTTTCCGACCTCGGCCGCGTCAAGCACCTCAAGAAGAAAGGCGTGCTCATCGGCGTGGGCGGTTGTGTGGCGAGCCAGGAAGGCGCAGCCATCATCGAGCGCGCGCCTTACGTGGACATGGTGTTCGGGCCGCAAACCCTGCATCGTTTGCCGCAGATGATCCAGGCGCGCCAGGAGCAGCGCCGGCCACAGGTGGACATCAGCTTCCCCGAGATCGAGAAGTTCGATCACCTGCCGCCCGCGCGCGTGGAAGGCGCCTCGGCCTTCGTGTCGATCATGGAAGGCTGCTCCAAGTACTGCAGCTATTGCGTGGTGCCCTACACCCGTGGCGAGGAAGTGAGCCGTCCCTTCGAGGACGTGCTCACGGAGGTCGCCGGCCTGGCCGACCAGGGCGTCAAGGAGGTCACGCTGCTGGGCCAGAACGTCAATGCCTATCGCGGCCGGATGGGCGACAGCGGCGAGATCGCCGACTTCGCGCTGCTGATCGAGTATGTGGCCGAGATCCCCGGCATCGAGCGCATCCGCTACACCACCAGCCACCCCAACGAGTTCACGCAGCGGCTCATCGACGTCTATGCCAAGGTGCCGCAGCTCGTGAGCCATCTGCACCTGCCGGTGCAGCACGGCAGCGACCGCGTGCTCATGGCCATGAAGCGCGGCTACACGGCGCTGGAATACAAGAGCACGGTGCGCAAGCTGCGCGCCGTGCGGCCGGACATCAGCCTCTCCAGCGACTTCATCGTCGGCTTCCCCGGCGAGACGCAGGAGGACTTCGAGCGCACGCTCAAGCTGATCGAGGACGTGGGCTTCGACGCCAGCTTCAGCTTCGTGTTCTCGCCGCGCCCGGGCACGCCGGCCGCGGCGCTGCACGACGACACGCCTCAGGACCTGAAGCTCAAGCGGCTGCAGCAGCTGCAGGCGCTGATTGAGGCCAACGTGCGCCGCATCAGCGACAGTCGCGTCGGCACGGTACAGCGCATCCTGGTCGAAGGCCCGTCGCGCAAGGATCCGGCCGAGTTCATGGGCCGCACCGAATGCAATCGCATCGTCAACTTCAAAGGCCAGCCGCGCCTGGTGGGGCAGATGGTCGAGGCGCGCATCACGCAGGCGCTGCCGCATTCGCTGCGCGGCGAGTTGGTCCTGCGCGGAGACGACGTGGCGGCCTGAACGCGGTCAGGCGCAGCTCAGAGCCGTAGCACATGCCGTGGCCTGGGCAGTTGCAGGCTCAGTGCAGGTCGCTGAGCTGCACGCGCGGCGTGGCGAATTCACGGCCCACCATCGCGCGGGCAAACAGGTAGTTGCCCTTGGCACGCTCGCTCAGCGCATCCAGGTCAACGTGGCCGTTGCGGTCACAGGGGAAGGCCAGCGCGTGGCCCTCGCGGTACAGCGAGGGGAAGCGGATCTCGTAGGCTTCGACGGTCTTGGCAAGGGTCTGGGACATGGCCTTCTCCTGCATTGTTCGGTGCTTGACGATCTCACTGTGCCGCCGGCGGCAGGCACTGCACAGTCAGAACAAAGCAACGCGCGTGCCGGTCTCTGGCGCTAACACATGTCAGGCATTCGCGGCCGCAGTCGGGCGAATGCCGACGCGAGTTGGGTCGATTTCCTACAAACGGGACGTCCGTTGGCCAAAGCCGGCCCACCACAGGCTCAGGGCACAGCTCAACGCCATGACGCCGTAATTGAGCATGCGTCCGTCGCGCCCGCTGATGACGAGCATGGCTAGCAGCGCCAGGGCCGCGCCGGCGCAGCCCCACTGCGCAAGGCGCTGCCAGGACACCGCGACCAGCTCGCGGCGCCAGCACAGCTTGGCGGTCGTTGCTCCCAGCAGGCCCACGCTCAGGGCGGGAGCGAAAAAATCAAGCAGATGCCACAGCGCATCCAGCGGCTCCATGGTGCGCTTCCTCGTGTCGTTCTATGGACTTGATATTGGTCAAGGACCGCGGCGCGCGCGGCGGCGACCATAACCGGCCGGCATAACGGCCCAAACGGCAGATCATACAATTCCCGACATGAGCGTCTTCGCCCTTGGCCTGAACTACCAAACCGCTCCGCTGGACCTGCGCGGGCGGTTCGCGTTCGGTGCCGAGCAGCTCTCGCCGGCCCTGCGCGGCTTTCGCGAGCGGCTGCAGCGCGCCATGCCCGAAGCGGCGCTGGTTTCCACCTGCAACCGCACCGAGCTGTACGTGGCCGCCGATCCCGGCCGCGCGTGCGAACTGGTACGCCCGGCGATGGACTGGCTGGCCGAACAGGGCGGCGTCGCAGGTGCGCAGTTGGAGTCCTACAGCTACGTGATGGAGAACCGCGAGGCCGCACGCCATGCCTTTCGCGTTGCCTCGGGACTGGACTCTATGGTGCTGGGCGAACCGCAGATCTTGGGCCAGATGAAGCAGGCCGTGCGCCAAGCAGAGTCCGCCGGCACGCTGGGCACGACGCTGCATCAACTCTTCCAGCGCAGCTTCTCCGTGGCCAAGGAGGTGCGCACCTCCACCGAAATCGGCAGTCACTCCATCAGCATGGCCGCCGCTGCGGTGCGACTGGCCTCGCAACTGTTCGAGGACCTGCGCGACATCAAAGTGCTGTTTGTGGGCGCGGGCGAGATGATCGAGCTCGTGGCCACCCACTTCGCCGCGCGCGAGCCCAAGGCTATGGCCGTGGCCAATCGCACGCTGGAGCGCGGCGAGAAGCTGGCCGGCCGCTTCGGCGCCCAGGCGCTGCGCTTGGCCGACCTGCCAAGCTGCCTGCACGAGTACGACGCCGTGATCTCCTGCACCGCTAGCACGCTGCCCATCATCGGCCTGGGTGCCGTGGAGCGCGCGCTCAAGGCACGGCGGCACCGCCCGATGTTCATGGTGGATTTGGCCGTGCCGCGCGACATCGAGCCCGAGATCGCACAGCTCTCCGACGTCTATCTCTACACCGTGGACGACCTCTCAGCCCTGGTGCAGAGCGCCGGCGAGAAGCGGCAAGCCGCGGTACAGCAGGCTGAAGCCATCATCGACGCCGGCGTGCAGAGCTTCAGCCACTGGCTGGACCAGCGCGGCAGCGTCCCGCTGATCCAGGCCCTGAACCAGCAGGCTGACCGCTGGCGTGCCGCCGAGCTGGCGCGTGCGCGCAAGCTGCTGGCGCGCGGCGAGGACATCGACACCGTGCTGGAAGCCCTCAGCCGCGGCCTGACGCAGAAGCTGCTGCACGGCACCTTTGCCGAGCTGCACGCGGCCGACGGCCCGCAGCGCGAGCAGGTGGCGCACGCGGTGTCGCGCCTGTTCCTGCGCCAGACCAGCCGCAATCCCGAAGCCGAAGGCGGCCGCTAGCGGCCCCTGCCCTGCCGCCGTCGTGCGCGGGGCTGCCGTGTGCGCGGCGCTTTCGCCCATGAAAGACACCCTGCGCCCCCAATTTGAACGCTTGGCCATGCGCCAGGCCGAGCTCGACGCCACGCTGGCCGATCCGCAACTGATGTCGGACATCAAGCGCTGGCGCGTGCTCTCGCGCGAGCAGGCCGAGGTGGCCGAGGTGGTGGCGGACTTCCGCCTCTACCAGCAGCGCGAGCAGGACCTCGCCACCGCGCGCGAGCTGCTGGAAGACCCGGACATGGCCGACATGGCGCGCGAGGAAATTGCCGGCGCCGAGGCCGACCTGCAACGGCTGGAGCTCAAGCTCCAGACCGCCCTGGTGCCACGCGACCCGGACGACGCGCGCAACGCCTTCCTGGAAATCCGCGCCGGCACCGGCGGCGACGAGTCTGCGCTCTTCGCGGGCGATCTCGCGCGCATGTACCTGCGCTACTGCGAGCGCCAGGGCTGGCGCACCGAGGTCATGAGCCAGAGTGACTCCGAACTCGGTGGCTACAAGGAGATCGTGCTGCGCATCGAAGGCGACGGCGCCTATGGCCGGCTGCGCTTCGAGAGCGGCGGCCACCGCGTACAGCGCGTGCCCGCTACCGAGAGCCAGGGCCGCATCCACACCAGCGCCTGCACCGTGGCGGTGATGCCCGAGCCGGACGAAGCAGAGGAGATCACGCTCAACCCGGCGGAGCTGCGCATCGACACCTTCCGCGCCAGCGGCGCCGGCGGCCAGCACATCAACAAGACCGACAGCGCGGTGCGCGTGACGCACCTGCCCACCGGTCTGGTGGCCGAGTGCCAGGACGACCGCAGCCAGCACCGCAACAAGGCCAAGGCACTGGCGGTGCTGGCCGCGCGGCTGCGCGACAAGGAAATGAGCGAGCGCGCCGCCAAGGAGGCGGCCACACGCAAGGGCCTCATCGGCAGCGGCGACCGCAGCGACCGCATCCGCACCTACAACTTTCCGCAGGGCCGGCTCACCGACCATCGCATCAACCTCACCATCTACAAGCTGGGCGCGGTGATGGACGGCGAGCTCGACGACGTCATCGCCGCGCTGCAGGCCGCGCGCGCTGCCGAGCAACTTGCGGCGCTGGAAAGCAGTGGCTTGGCATGACGGCACCGGAAAGCTCCTTTGCGCCGGGCACGGTGCGCGAAGCTCTGGCACGTGCCAAGGTACTGGGCCTGGACCGGCTCGATGCTCAGCTACTGCTGGCGCACCACCTGCAACGCCCGCGCAGCTGGTTGCTCGCACATGACGACGCCGCCTTGACACCGGCGCAACGGGAAAGCTTCGCCGCCGATGCGGCGCGGCGAGCCGATGGTGTACCTATCGCCTACCTACTAGGCCAGCGCGAGTTTCACGGGCTGCTGTTACAGGTCACACCCGACGTGCTGGATCCGCGTCCGGACACCGAAACGCTGGTGGAGTGGGCGCTGGAGCTGCTGGCCGGCGAGTTGGCAGCACTACCCGCGCCGCAAGTACTGGACCTGGGCACCGGCAGCGGCGCCATCGCCCTGGCCGTCAAGCACGCCGCGCCGCGCGTGCGCATGCGGGCGCTGGACGCCAGTGCTGCAGCGCTGGCGGTGGCTCGGCGCAATGCGCAGCGCCTGGGTCTGCAGATGGACTTCACCCTGTCCGACTGGTGGAGCGCGCTGGCGCCGCCGCGCCTGCACTTGGCGCTGAGCAATCCGCCCTATATCGACGGCAACGATCCGCATCTGGCGCAGCTGCGCCACGAACCGCTGCAGGCGCTCACGCCCGGTCCCGACGGCATGGCTGCGATCGAGTGCATCGTGGACGGTGCGCCGGCCCATCTGGAGCCCGGCGCCTGGCTGCTGCTCGAACATGGCTTTGACCAGGGTGATGCCGCACGCCAGGTGCTGCAGCGGCGCGGATTCACGGCCGTGGCGACGCGCCGCGACCTTGCCGGCCAGGAGCGCTGCAGCGGCGGACGCTGGCTGGGCTGAGGCGGCAGCCGCGACTTCTCTCACGGCGGGCGGCAAGCCCGGGATGGCACCAATCGGGCCATGCGCCATGGCCCCGCGCAGCGGCGTAGCATGAAGCGACCGTAGAGCGGCAAGGGGGTAGCGCGATGAAGGCAATCCGGAAACTGTCCCTGTGGTTCATGGCGCTGGGCTGTGCGGCCGCACAGGCCGACGGCGGCCTGCGGGTGGCGCCAGAGGAAGCGCCCTGGCCACGCTGGCAGGCGCGCGTCGGGGTGGACCAGGCGCCACCTTGGCGCGGCGACCTGGCTCCGGCTGGCAACGGCTTGCGCAGCATGAAGCTGCTGGGCGACGTCTATTTCAGCGGCCCGGGCTTCGGCGAAGGACAAGTGGTGGGCGGCTTGCGCGCTACGGGCGGGCTGCTGCTAGGCAGCCGCTCGCCGCTGCTGGGCGCCGCATCCGGCTCGCCACTGTCGCTCCACATCTCCAACAGCCTGCTCACGCCTGGCCATGGCGAGGAAGCCTTTGATACGCCGCCGGTGGGCTACTTAGGCATCGGCTACAGCAGCCTATCCGCCCGTGGCGGTTGGGGCTTCAGCGCCGACTTGGGCGTGACGACGGGCACGGGCCTGCGTCCCCCCGAAACGCGCAACCTGGACGACGCAGTACGGGAGCTGCGGCTGCGACCGGTACTGCAGTTGGGCGTGTCCTACGCCTTCTGAATCCAGCGCGCCAAGGGCTTTGACCCATGGCGCGGCGATGGGGTGCTGCATGCCGTATAACCCCGGCTGATTGAATTCCCTATTTCCAGAAACACCATGGAAGACGTCCAGAAGCGCATCGATGACATCGTGAAGAACAACCGCGTGGTGCTGTTCATGAAGGGCACCGCGCAGTTTCCGATGTGCGGTTTCTCCGGTCGCGCCGTCCAGATCCTCAAGGCTTGCGGCGTGCAGGACCTGCAGACCGTGAACGTGCTGGAAGACGAAGCCGTGCGCCAGGGCATTAAGACCTACGCCAACTGGCCCACCATTCCGCAGCTGTATGTCAACGGCGAGTTCATCGGCGGCTCGGACATCATGATGGAGATGTACCAAGCGGGCGAGCTGCAGCAGGTGCTGGACGCTAAGCAAGCTTGAGCATGCAACGGCTGGTCGTGGGCCTCACCGGTGCTAGCGGTGCGGTCTACGGCGTGAGGTTGCTGCAGCGCGCACGGGCCTTGGGCGTACACACGCACTTGGTAGCCACGCCCGCGGGCGTGCTCAATGCCCACCACGAGCTTGGCCTCGACCGCCGCGCATTGGAAGCCCTGGCCGACGAGGCACATGCGCCCGGCGACGTGGGGGCTTGCATCGCTAGTGGATCGCACCCGGTGGACGCGATGCTTATTGCGCCCTGCTCCATGAAGACATTGGCCGCCGTCGCACATGGCTTCGGTGACAACCTGCTCACGCGCGCGGCTGACGTGATGCTGAAGGAACGGCGCCGATTGCTGTTGCTGGTACGGGAAACGCCCTTCAATCTCGCGCACCTGCGCAACATGACGGCCGTGACGGAAATGGGCGCTATCGTTTTCCCGCCTCTACCGGCCTTCTACAACCATCCCGGCAGCATCGACGAGATGGTGGACGACACCGTGGAGCGCGTGCTGGCGCTGGCTGGCATCGGCGCTGCCCAACCCCACGTCTGGCAGGGCTTATAGCCGGGGCACAGAGCCCATCAGCCACGCCGGTTCAGTCCGACATTATCCACTGGCGCCGGGCGCTGAGAACCTTGCTGGGATACTCCGGACGCCCACGGCTGCCGTTGTAGCGGCCCAACGCCATGAAGAGATTGCCGCCTTCGCGCTCCAGGTAGTGCCGCAGGATCACGCAGCCGAAGCGCAGATTGGTTTGCATGTGGAAGAGGCGACTGGCGTCACCGTCGCCGATGAGCCGAGCCCAGAACGGCATCACTTGCATGTATCCGCGCGCGCCTGCGGCACTGACCGCGTACTTGCGGAAATTGCTCTCTACCTGCACCACGCCGAGTACTAGGTCGGGCTCCAGACCGGCGCGGCGGCTCTCGTACCAGAGCGTTTCCAGGAACTCCATGCGCGTGCGCAGTTCGGTCTTGCGTGGCTGCAGCCGCTCGCTCATGGCGGTGAGCCAGCGCAGGTAGGTCATGCGCTGCGCGGTGGTGGGGAATTCAGGCCGCGGCGGCTCGGCGGCGGCCACGGCGGCGGAGAGCGCCGAGCGCACGGCATCAGAGAGATCTTCCTCCCGCTGCGCACCGGCCCTGGCATTGCTCAGCGGCAGTGCCAGGGCGACGGCACTCAGCAGGCCGCGGCGTCTCACACGCCGAGTTTGTCCTTCAGAAAGACATCGATCTCGGCCAGCGCTACCGAAGTAGCCTGGGCGTCGCGTCGCCCTTGATATTCGAGCTTGCCCTCCTTAAGGCCGCGGTCGGAGATGACCACGCGGTGCGGCACGCCAATGAGCTCCCAGTCGGCAAACATCGCGCCCGGGCGTTCACCGCGGTCATCAAGCAGCACGTCCACGCCCTGTGCCTGCAGCGCCTGGTACAGCCGCCCGGCTTCAACGCGCACCGCCTCGCTACGGTCCATGCCGATGGGGCAGAGCACCACGCGGAACGGCGCCATGGCGTCGGGCCAGATGATCCCACGCTCGTCGTGGTTCTGTTCGATGGCTGCACCCAGTAGCCGCGTCACGCCGATGCCGTAGCAACCCATTTCCATGAACTGCGGCTTGCCCTTTTCGTCCAGGTAGGTCGCGTTCATGGCCTTGGAGTACTTGGTCCCCAGATAGAACACGTGCCCGACCTCGATGCCGCGCTGGATCGCCAGTGGGCCCTTACCGTCCGGCGAAGGGTCGCCTTCCATGACATTGCGAATGTCGGCCACCACGTCGGGCTCCGGCAGGTCGCGTCCCCAGTTGGCGCCGGTGTAGTGAAAATCCTCGTCGTTGGCGCCGCAGACGAAGCCCGCCATGTTTGCCACCGTGCGATCAACCACCACCTTCACCGGCTGCTTCAAGCCGATAGGGCCCAGGTAGCCGGGCTTGCAGCCGAAATGGGCGTCGATCTCGGCCACGGTAGCGAAGCGGAAGCCATCCTTGAGGCCTTCGATCTTGCTGGCCTTGACCTCGTTGAGCTCATGGTCACCACGCACCATCAACAGCCAGACGGTGGTCTTCTTGACTTTGCCGGCTTCGTCTAAATCATCGGTGGCGACCACCAGCGACTTGACCGTACGCTGCAACGGCAGGCCCAGCAGTTCGGCCACGTCGGCACAGGTGGCCTTGCCCGGCGTGGGCGTCTTGGTCAGCGGTTCGGCAGCGGTGCCGCGCTCGGTCAGCAGCGGCAGCGCCTCGGCCAGCTCAATGTTGGCTGCGTAGTCGCTGTTGGGGCAGTATACGATCGCATCCTCGCCGGTATCGGCAATCACCTGGAACTCGTGCGAGCGGTCACCGCCAATGGCGCCGGTATCGGCCGCAACGGCGCGGTACTGCAAGCCCAGGCGGTCGAAGATGGCGATGTAGGCCTTGAACATTGCGTCATAGCTGCGCCCAGCGGATTCCTCATCGCGATCGAAGGAATATGCATCCTTCATCGTGAACTCCCGCCCACGCATGATGCCAAAGCGGGGCCGGCGCTCGTCGCGGAACTTCGTTTGGATGTGATAGAAGTTTTTGGGTAGCTGCTTGTAGCTTCGCAACTCCTGGCGCGCGATATCCGTCACGGCCTCTTCGGAAGTCGGCTGGATGATGAAATCGCGCTGGTGCCGGTCCTTCACACGCAGCAGCTCCGGCCCCATCTTGTCAAAACGTCCCGTTTCCTGCCACAGCTCAGCAGGCTGGACCACCGGCATAAGCAGCTCGATGGCGCCAGCGCGATTCATCTCCTCGCGGATAACGGCTTCAACCTTGCGGATCACACGCAGCCCCATGGGCATGTAGTTGTAGATGCCCGCGCCCAGGCGCTTGATTAGTCCGGCGCGCATCATGAGCTTGTGGCTCACGATCTCAGCATCGGCGGGCGCCTCCTTGAGTGTGGAGACAAAAAACTGCGAGGCTTTCATGGATGAGAAGTCAAGAGATCGCACGATGGCGCCACGGAGCGTGCCGGGGGTCCAGAAGTCGGGGGTTACCGAGGTAACGCAGGCCGCAGCGAGCCAGTGCAATAATCAAATCAATTCAAGAATTGGGGTTGATTATGCTCGACCGTGAAGGCTTCAGGCCCAACGTCGGCATCGTCCTGCTCAACGCGCGGAATCAGGTGTTCTGGGGCAAACGGCTACGTACCCACTCCTGGCAGTTCCCGCAAGGCGGTATCAAGTACGGCGAGACGCCCGAGCAGGCCATGTTCCGCGAACTACACGAGGAGGTTGGCCTTCGACCTGAACACGTCAAGGTGCTCGCCCGTACGCGCGACTGGTTGCGCTACGAAGTCCCCGACCACTACATTCGCCGTGATGCCCGCGGCCACTACAAGGGGCAGAAGCAGATCTGGTTCCTGCTCAAGCTCCTGGGGCGCGACTCCGACATGAACCTCCGCGCCACCGATCATCCCGAGTTCGACGCTTGGCGCTGGAACGACTACTGGGTGCCGCTGGACATGGTCATCGAGTTCAAACGTGACGTGTACCAGATGGCACTCACCGAGCTCGCACGTTTTCTGCCGCGCGCCAACCCGCACAACCGCTATTTGCGTGCGGGCATGCGTTCACACCAGCGCCATGAGGAGCCACCAGACGCCTCGCTGGCGCCACCAGTCAATCCCGGCAACCGGGCCTAAGCAGCAGCCCTTTCAAGGTCTTCAAGAAGCGGTCGGATAGGCTGTGGGGCCACATGTGAATCGAGAGCCAGCGATGCTGAAGGAAGTGCTTGCAAGGTTCGAGCAGCGAGAAGCCACGAGCGTGATGGCGCGAGTGACGCTGGAGCGGGCAATCGATCCGGCGTGGGTTGACCAAATGTTTGAGGACCACAGGCAGCGGCAATACCCGCGAGAGTTGCTGTTTTCGACGGTGGTAGAGCTCATCACGTTGGTCTCGCTGGGACTGCGTCCATCGCTACATGCTGCGGCGAAGAGGGCTGAGCAGTTGCCGGTTTCGGTGGCTGCGCTGTACGAGAAGGTCAAGCGCACCGAACCTGCGGTCATGCGCGCCTTGGTCAGCGGCAGTGCCCAGCGGTTGGCGCCGGTGGTCGATGCGATGGAGCCCGAGACCAGCTTGCCGGGCTGGCAGCTGCGGGTGCTCGATGGCAACCACTTGCCCGCCAGCGACAAGCGCCTGGGCGCCTTGCGGGGACAGCGCGCAGCGGCGCTGCCAGGCCACACGCTGGTGGTGTACGACCCGGACGCGACGCTGGTGACGGATATCGTGCCGTGCGAGGACGCTCACGCCAGCGAGCGATCGGTGGCTGCAGTGCTGGTGGAGGGTAGCGGTGCCGGTGAGCTGTGGATCGGAGACCGCAATTTCTGCACCCTGGCGCTCATGCAAGGCTGGCACGACGCGCAGGCAAACTTCATCGTGCGCGAGCACACCAAGCACCCGCGCGTTCTGTGCGAACACCAGTGGGTGGCGTGCGGCAGCGTGGAGACGGGACAGGTGCGCGAGCAGCTCATTGATCTCGCTGAAGGGCAGACCCCGTGGCGGCGCATCGAATTGCAGCTGACTGCACCCACCGAGGATGGCGACACCGTAATCCGGCTGTGGAGTAACCTGCCTGCACAGGTGAGTGCGCAACGTATAGCCGAAGTCTACCGAAAACGCTGGAAAATTGAGGGCATGTTCCAGAGGCTGGAGGCTGTGCTCAACAGCGAGATCCGCAGCTTCGGACATCCTCGCGCGGCGCTGTTGGGGTTCGCGGCGGCGGTACTGGCCTACAACGTGCTGTCGGTACTCAAGCGCAGCATTGAGCACGTGCATCGAGACACGGCTCCCGACCTTGATGTCTCGACGTACTACCTGGCCACGGAAATCAGCGCCGCCTACCACGGGATGCTCGTCGCGCTGCCACCGGAGCTCTGGGCATCGTGGGCCGACGCAAAACCATCGGCAATAGCCCGACGACTGCTGGAGCTGGCTCGACACGTCAATCCCAAGCACGTCAGTACCCATAAGCGAGGCCCCAAGCAGCGAGCTGCCAAAGCCTATGTGGACCATGCAACCGCGTCCGCTCATGTTTCTACAGCGCGGGTGCTCAAGCAGGCACGTTCACAAAGACCTTGAAAGGGCTGGGCCTAAGCAGAGCCGCACCACACACTGCGCCGCAGCGCTTGGTCGCGATGACCTGGGCCCGCCGCATCTTCCTCTCAAGCCAGCACGAGGTTGGCACGATCGATGAGCTCGGGCTCGTTGACATAGCCCAGCAACACCTCGATCTGCGATGAGGGCTTGCGCATGATCAGCCGTGCCTCGGCGCTGGAATAGTTGGCCAAGCCCCGCGCGACTTCGACGCCCTGCGCATCGCGCACCGCGATGACATCGCCCCGGTGGAACTCGCCCTGCACCTCCACCACGCCAATGGGCAGCAGGCTCTTTGCCTCCTCGCGCAACTTGGCCGCGGCACCCGCGTCCACCATCACGCCGCCGCGCAACTGCAAATGATCCGCCATCCACTGCTTGCGCGCGGCCAGCTTGGGCGTCGAAGCGATCAGTGCCGTGCCAATGGACTCGCCCTGTACCAGACGCAACAGCACATCGGGCTCGCGACCATAGGCAATCACGGTGCTAGCACCACTGCCCGCGGCGCGCTTGGCGGCCAAGATTTTGGTAATCATCCCGCCCTTGCCGATGCTGCTGCCCGCGCCGCCGGCCATCTGCTCCAACTCCGGCGTCCCGGCTGGCGCTTCGTCGATGAAGCGAGCATCGGGGTTCTTGCGTGGATCGGCGGAATACAGGCCACGCTGGTCGGTAAGGATCACCAGCGCATCGGCCTCCACCAAGTTGGCCACCAGCGCACCCAGCGTGTCGTTGTCGCCGAACTTGATCTCGTCGGTCACCACTGTGTCGTTCTCGTTGATGACCGGGATCACCTTGAGCGACAGCAGCGTCAACAGCGTGGAGCGTGCGTTGAGATAGCGCTCGCGATCAGCCAGGTCGGCATGCGTGAGCAGCACCTGCGCGCTGCCCATGCCCTGCTCGCGCAGCTTGCTCTCGTACATCCGCGCCAAGCCCATCTGGCCGACGGCGGCGGCGGCCTGCAGCTCATGTAGTTCCTTCGGACGCGCCGTCCATCCCAAGCGCTTCATGCCTTCGGCAATGGCACCGCTGGAAACCATGATGACTTCACGCCCCTGCTGTGCCAGCGCCGCGAGCTGCCGGCACCAGTTGCCGATGGCCTCGGCATCCACGCCACGGCCATCGTTGGTGACCAAGCTGGAGCCGACCTTGACGACGATACGTCGCGCCTGTCGCAATACCTCGCTCATGCCGTATCTCCTTCGGTGCGCTGCACCCCGTCGAAGCGCGGGTCGACCTCCGGCACCACCGGGTGCTTATGCGCCTGGACGTGGTCAAAGATCGCGCGTAGCAGCGGATCCAGACCCTCACGTGCCAGCGCCGAGATCTCGAACACCGGACCTTTCCACTTGAAGCGCTTGACGAAGTCCTTCACGCGCGCGGCCCGCTGCTCCATGGAAATCATGTCGAGCTTGTTGAGCACCAGCCAGCGCGGCTTCTCGTACAGCGTCGGGTCGTACTTCTTGAGTTCGGCCACGATGGCCTTGGCCTGCGCCACCGGGTCCACGCTTTCGTCGAACGGTGCGAGGTCCACCACGTGCAGCAACAAGTGCGTGCGCTGCAGGTGGCGCAGAAACTGATGCCCCAGGCCTGCACCCTCGGCAGCGCCCTCGATCAGCCCCGGCACGTCTGCAACCACGAAGCTCTGCTCGGGCCCGACGCGCACTACGCCCAGGTTGGGATGTAGCGTAGTGAAGGGGTAATCAGCGATCTTGGGTCGCGCATTGGAGATGGCGGCAATGAGTGTGCTCTTGCCCGCATTGGGCATGCCCAACAGGCCCACGTCGGCCAGCACGCGCAACTCCAGCTTGAGTTTGCGCCTCTCGCCCGGCCAGCCCGGCGTCTTCTGCCGCGGTGCGCGATTGGTGCTGCTCTTGAAGTGCAAGTTCCCGAAGCCGCCATCGCCGCCCTTGCAGATCAGCACCTTCTCATCGGGCACCAGCAGTTCGGTAAGAACCTCGTCGGTCTCGGCGTCCTTGATGATCGTGCCCAGCGGCATGCGCAGCACGATGTCCTCGCCTGCGGCGCCAAACTGGTCCGAGCCGCGGCCAGGCTCGCCGTTGCGCGCCTCGTGGCGGCGCGCATAGCGGTAGTCGATGAGCGTGTTGAGGTTGCGATCTGCCACGGCCCAGATGCTGCCGCCGCGACCGCCGTCGCCGCCGTTGGGTCCGCCAAAGGGGATGAATTTCTCGCGCCGGAAGCTTACGCAGCCCGCGCCCCCGTCGCCCGCAGCGACATCGATGGTGGCTTCATCTACGAATTTCATGGCGCAAGAATAGTCAAGTCGGAAATGACAAAGCCCCGGCGGGCCGGGGCTTGGATGGTGACGAGGACGCCAGCTCAGACCGGGGTGACGAAGACCGTCTGGCGGTTGGCCGCGCCTTTGGTGGCGAAGGACACCTGGCCGTCCACGAGGGCAAACAGGGTGTGGTCCTTACCTACGCCGACGTTCGTGCCGGCATGGAACTTGGTGCCGCGCTGCCGTACGATGATCGAGCCGGCCGAGATAGTTTGGCCGCCGAACACCTTCACGCCCAGCATCTTCGGTTTGGAGTCACGGCCGTTCCGGGTGGAACCGCCGCCTTTTTTCTGTGCCATGGTTCAGCTCTCCTGAGGCAACTAAGATCAGCCGTTGACCGCGCCGATCTGGATTTCGGTGAAGGTCTGACGATGACCTTGGCGCTTCTGGTAGTGCTTGCGGCGACGCATCTTGAAGATGCGCACCTTGTCATGCTTGCCGTGCGCCACGACGGTGGCAGTGACGGTAGCGCCGCTGACCAGAGGCGTGCCCACCTTCAGCTCCGCGCCGTTGCCGACAGCCAGAACCTGGTCGATCACGATCTCCTGGCCCACGTCCGCAGCAATCTGTTCTACCTTGATCTTCTCGCCGACAGCAACCTTGTATTGCTTACCGCCGGTTTTTATGACCGCGTACATATGTGACCTTTCTCTTGGGAATCCGTGCGCACGGTAAACATCGCCGACACACGGAACTCGTAATTCTAACCCAAGATCGGAAATGACCCAGCTGCCGGCTGGGTTGGCCGACTCGGCGTGCGACTTGCGGCACACCCCATGTCCCATGTGTCCGGCGCCTGCCATAAGGCGCTTCCTATAATCCGCGCCGACTTTTCGAGCACCCATGACTTCATCGGCTTCCACACCCACAACCCCTTCCGCCGACGAGCTCATGGCGCAGGAGATGCAGACCGTCGATGCTGTCATCGTCGAGCGCCTGCGCTCCGACGTGGCCCTCATCAACCAGATCGCGCACTACATCATCAGCGCCGGCGGCAAACGCATCCGCCCACGCCTGGTGTTGCTATTCGCGCGTGCGCTGGGCTTCGAGGGACCTGAGCGTTTCACGCTGGCCGCCATCGTTGAATTCATCCACACCGCCACACTGTTGCATGACGATGTGGTGGATGAGTCCTCCCTGCGTCGCGGGCGCCAGACCGCGAATGCCCTATTCGGCAACGCCGCCAGCGTACTGGTAGGCGACTTCCTGTACTCCCGAGCCTTCCAGATGATGGTGTCCGTCAACCGCATGCGCGTGCTTGACGTGCTGGCCAATGCCACCAACGTCATCGCCGAGGGCGAAGTGCTGCAGCTGATGAACATGCACGACCCCGATCTTGCAATCGAGGACTATCTGCGCGTCATCCGCTACAAGACCGCCAAGCTTTTCGAGGCCAGCGCGCGACTGGGCGCCGTGCTGGCCGAGGCCGACGCTGTCACCGAGGAGCGCTGCGCCGACTACGGCCGCTCGCTGGGCACGGCCTTCCAACTCGTGGACGACCTGCTGGACTACCAGGGCGACACGCAGGAACTGGGCAAGAACGTGGGCGATGATCTGCGCGAAGGCAAACCCACGCTGCCGCTGCTCATCGCCATGGCGCGTGGCACGGAGAAAGAGCGGCTGTTGATCCGCCACGCTATTGAGCACGGCGAGGTCGAGCGGCTGCCTGACATCGTGCAGATCGTGCATCGCACCGGCGCGCTGGAGGCCACACGCGAGGCCGCGCGCGCTCAAGCCGAACAGGCCCGAGCCAGCCTCGAAGCGTTGCCCGATTCCGAAGCGCGGAAATCTCTGCTAGAATTTTGTTTTCGGTCGGTTGACCGGACCTTCTGAAGACGAAGCGCTCCGGACAGCAGCTGATAAATCTGATAGAATAGAAAATGTTGAGGCAGACAGAGACGTCTGTCTTGAACATCGGGGTGTAGCTTAGCCTGGTAGAGCGCTACGTTCGGGACGTAGAGGCCGGAGGTTCGAATCCTCTCACCCCGACCAGATTTCTTTCCGTATCTCCCATAGCTCCTGACGATAGGAGGCGCGACATGCAAGGTGTCGCGCGGGATCACGGTATACCCACCTCGCGGCATTTCCTTCTCTTTTCTCCTGACTGGAGTCGGTAGAGCACTTCACGGTTGTTGCGACGCACATGCGTAGCTGCGGCCGCTTGGTCCATTGGGGTTGGCGCGCGTTGCGACTCGTTTCAAATTAGGCAGATCATGGCCCCTCCCGCCACCGCGTTCCGCTGCGCACTGCCTTGCCCATCGACACATCCGCTGTCGCGATTCCCGCCACCCTCACTGGTGCCGCCCGCGTGCTGGTGCATGCCGGCCAGCTTGATGCCACCACGGCCTTGGCGTTAACCCAGACGGCCCGCCAGCAGCGCCTGGGCTTCGCCGCAGTCGCCGTGGACGCGGGAGCCATCTCCGCACGCGCGCTCGCGCACACGCTAGCGCGTACCTTGGCACTGCCGCTGCTGGACCTCGATGCCTTCGACACGCGCCTGCTGCCGCACGGCCTGCTCGACACCCGGCTGGCGCGGCAGCACCAAGTCGTCGTCCTGGGCCGGCGCGGCAACCGGCTCTTTATCGGCGGCGACGACCCAACCGATCAGGCCGCGGCCGAGCGCATTAAGTTCGCCACCCAGCTCACGCCCGAGTGGGTCGTGGTCGAGCGCGACAAGCTCGTGCGGCTGCTCAATGCCACGGCCGAGCAGTTGCCCACACCCAGCGGCGGCACCGACTTCAGGTTCGACCTCGCCGACGAGCCCTCACCTGCGTCTATGGCCGAGGCCATCGCCCTTTCGGCCGAGGTCGAAGACGCCCCTGTGGTGCGCTTCCTGCAGAAGATGCTGATCGACGCGGTCAACGCCCGCGCCTCGGACCTGCACTTCGAGCCCTACGAGTCGCACTACCGCGTGCGCTTTCGCATCGACGGCGAGTTACGCGAGGTGGTGCAGCCGCCGCTGGGCATCAAGGACAAGCTGGCTTCGCGCATCAAGGTCATCAGCCGCCTGGACATCGCCGAAAAGCGCGTGCCACAGGACGGGCGCATGCAGCTCACCGTAGGTACGCGCACCATCGACTTTCGCGTCAGCACGCTGCCCACGCTCTTTGGCGAAAAGATCGTCATCCGCATCCTCGACGCCTCCAGCGCGCGGCTGGGCATCGACGCGCTGGGCTACGAGGCCGAGGAGAAAGCCCGGCTGCTGCACGCCGTCCGCCGCCCCTACGGCATGGTCCTCGTCACCGGCCCCACCGGCTCGGGCAAGACGGTGTCTCTCTACACCTGCCTGAACCTGCTCAACCGTCCCGGCATCAACATCTCGGCCGTGGAGGATCCGGCCGAGATCCGCCTGCCCGGCATCAACCAGGTGGACGTCAACGAGAAAGCCGGACTCACCTTCGCCACCGCGCTGCGCGCCTTCCTGCGCCAGGACCCGGACGTGATCATGGTGGGCGAAATCCGCGATCTGGAGACTGCCGACATCGCCGTCAAGGCAGCGCAGACCGGTCACCTGGTGCTCTCCACGCTGCACACCAACGACGCGCCTTCGACGCTCACGCGGCTGCTGCACATGGGCGTGGCGCCCTTCAACGTCGCCTCTAGCGTGCTGCTGATCACGGCACAGCGCCTGGCGCGGCGCTTGTGCGAACAGTGCAAGGTGCCGGCAGCGCTGTCGCGCGAGGCGCTGCTGCAGGCCGGCTTCGCGCCCGGGGAGCTCGACGACCGCTGGCAACCGTACCGGGCCGTGGGCTGTGTCGCCTGCAACAATGGCTACAAGGGCCGTGTCGGCCTGTACCAGGTGATGCCGGTGAGTGAGGCGCTGCAGCGCCTGATCCTGGCCCAGGGCACGGCTCTGGACCTGGCGCAGCAGGCCCGGCGTGAGGGCGTGCGCGACCTGCGCCAGGCCGGCCTGGTGAAGGTGCGCGCCGGGGTGACGTCACTGGAGGAAGTCATCGCCGTCACCAACGATTGACCCACGCCGCCGTGCTGCGGCAGCCCCACACCCCCCGCGCCAGACGGGAGCACCCTCCGGGAGGACGCATGGCCAGCACCACCAGCATCACGGCAAGGAAGGCCCGGGAATTTCTCTTCGAATGGGAAGGCCGCGACCGCCAGGGCAAGCCCGTGCGCGGCGAGTTGCGCTCGGCCGGCGAGGCGGCCGTGGGCGCGCACCTGCGCCGCCAGGGCGTCACGGTGCTGCGCGTGCGCAAGCGCCGCCTGCCCAGCGGGCGCGCCATCCGGCGCAAGGACATCGCGCTGTTCACGCGCCAGCTCGCTACGCTCATGCGCGCCGGCGTGCCGCTGCTACAGGCCTTTGACATCGTCGCGCGCGGCAGCGCCAACCCGCGCCTGACGCGGCTGCTGCAGGGCATTCGCGCCGACATCGAGACCGGTACCAGCCTCTCCGCGGCGTTGCGCAAGCACCCGCAGCACTTCGGCGCGCTCTACTGCAACTCGGTGCAGGCCGGCGAAAGCGGCGGCGTGCTGGAGCCGCTGCTGGAACGGCTGGCGCTGCACGAGGAGAAGACGCTGGCGCTGCAGGCCCGCATCCGCGCGGCGCTGTTCTATCCCGTGACGGTGCTGGCAGTGTCGGCGCTGGTGCTGGCGCTGATCCTGGTGCTGGTCATCCCGGCCTTCACGGACGTGTTCCAGTCCTTCGGCGCCGACCTGCCCGCGCCCACGCGCTTCGTAATCCGGCTCTCCGAGCTCTTCGTCGCCTGGTGGCCCCTGATGCTGACACTGCTGGCCGGCAGCACGGCGGGCTTCATGCAGGCCTGGCGCCGCTCGCAGCGGCTGCGCGACGGCGCCGAGGCGCTGCTGCTGAAGACGCCGGTGTTCGGCGACCTGGTGTTCAAGTCCGTGCTGGCGCGCTGGACGCGCACGCTCTCCACGCTCTTCGCCGCCGGCGTGCCGCTGGTGGAGGCGCTGCCTTCGGCCGGCGCGGCGGCCGGCAACGCGGTGGTGGCTCGCGCCACGGCGCAGGCTCGCAAGGCGGTGGCCAGCGGCACGGCGCTCAGCGCCGCGCTGCAGGCCGGCACGGTGTTTCCGGGGCTGGTGCTGCAGCTCACGGCCATCGGCGAGGAGACGGGCACGCTCGACGCCATGCTGGCCAAGGCGGCCGAGTTCTACGAAAACGAAGTGGACGAGTCCGCGCGCGGGCTGGCCAGCCTCATGGAGCCCGCGGTGATCGTGGTGCTGGGCTCGCTCATCGGCGGCATCGTGGTGTCGATGTACCTGCCCGTGTTCAAGCTGGGAGCCATCGTCTGATGGATTTGCTGTTCCTGCAGCCGCTGCTGCACCCGCTGCCGCTGGCCCTGCTGGGGCTGTGCATCGGCAGCTTTCTCAACGTGGTCGTGCATCGGCTGCCACCCATGCTGGAGCGCCAGTGGTGGCAGGACACGGCCGAGCAGTTGGCGGACGCCGATTCGCACGTGCGCACGCTGGGCCGGGCACCCTCGTCCGCGCTGGTGGAAGCCACCGGTGCGCTGCGGCAGGCGCTGGAGGCGCTGCCGGTGCTGTCGCTGTCGCGCCCCGGCTCGCGCTGCCCGCACTGCGGCACGCCCATCGCCTGGCACGACAACCTGCCGCTGCTGGGCTGGCTCAAGCGGCGCGGACGCTGCGCCGCCTGCGGCGAGCGCATCTCGGCGCGCTACCCGCTGGTGGAAGCCGGCACGGCGCTGCTCTTTGCCGCCATCGGCGCGCGCTTCGAGGCCCAGCCGGCGGCGCTGCTGTGGTGCGCGGTGGGGGCGGTGCTGCTGGCCGCGGCGCTCATCGACTGGGACACCACGCTGCTGCCCGATGCGCTGACGCTGCCGCTGCTGTGGGCCGGCCTGGTGGCCGCGGCGCTGGGCTGGACGCTGCCGCTGCCGCAGGCGCTGTGGGGCGCAGTGGCGGGCTACCTTTCGCTGTGGTCGGCGTACTGGCTGTTCAAGCTCGCCACGGGCAAGGAAGGCATGGGCTACGGCGACTTCAAGCTCATGGCCGCGCTGGGCGCCTGGTTCGGCGCGTGGATGATCGTGCCCATGCTGCTGATGGCCTCGCTGCTGGGCGCCCTCGTGGGCATCGTCATGAAGCTCACGCACTCGCTGCGCGAAGGCGGCTACGTGCCCTTCGGCCCCTTCCTGGCCGGCGCCGGGCTGGTGGTGCTGCTGGCCGGCTCGCGGCCCGTACTGGGCTGGATCGGATGGACCTTGTGATGACGACGACTTCCACATCTCCCGCCACCACCACCGCGACGCCGCTGCGCATCGGCCTCACCGGCGGCATTGGCAGCGGCAAGAGCACGGTGGCGGCGATGCTGGCGGAGCTGGGCGCGGTGGTGCTCGACACCGACGCCATCTCGCGCGAGCTCACCGCGCCGGGCGGCGCGGCGCTGCCCGCCATCGCCGCGCTGTTCGGCGCGCAGGCCATCGGCGCCGACGGCGCGCTGGACCGCGCCTGGATGCGCCAGCGCGTGTTCGCCGACGCGGTGGCGCGGCAGCAGCTCGAAGGCATCCTGCACCCGATGATCGGCGCCGAGGTGCAGCGGCGCAGCGAGGCCGCCGGCGATGCGCCGCGCGTCTTCGACGTGCCGCTGCTGACCGAGTCGCTGCACTGGCGCGCGCGCGTGCAGCGCGTGCTGGTGGTGGACTGCAGCGAGCAGACGCAGGTGCAGCGCGTGATGCAGCGCTCGCAGTGGAGCGAGGACACGGTGCGGCGCGTCATCGCGCAGCAGGCGCCGCGGGCGCGGCGCCGCGCCATCGCCGACGCCGTGCTCTTCAACGAGGGGCTGAGCCTGGAAGCGCTGGCGCTGCAGGTGCAGGCCCTCTGGCGCGGATGGTGTCCGGCCGCGTGAAAGAATCCACGCCCCGCTGATTCCGCCGCCGCGGCCCGCGCGCGCCGGCGCCTTTCCCTCCCCGTCTTGTGCGCCGCCCCGGCGCCTCCAGCTTCGGTGCCATGACTGCGTCCCGCCTCGTTCCCTGTCCCCACTGCGGCCAGCCCGCGGCCTTCGAGCCGTCCAACCGCTGGCGCCCCTTCTGCAGCCAGCGCTGCCGCGAGATCGACCTCGGTGCCTGGGCGCGCGAGGACTACCGCGTTCCCGACCGAGGCCGCGACGGCGCGCCCCCCGGCGTCGAGGACGACCCGCAGGATTTCCCGAACTGACACACCGAACCCCTTGAAGCCGGAACGGCCGTCCCTATAATCCGTTTCGCTAGCACTCGCCACCGGTGAGTGCTAACAGCCGGTCGGTGTGGCCGGTTGCCACTTTGCAAGGCACGCCAGGTTGGCGTGCTTTCAACCTCCAAGAGCGAACCAAGGAGAAGCAATGAAACTTCGTCCGTTGCATGACCGCGTGATCGTCAAGCGTCTCGAAAACGAAACCCGTACGGCCTCGGGCATCGTGATCCCCGACAACGCCGCGGAAAAGCCCGACCAGGGCGAGGTACTGGCCGTCGGTCCGGGCAAGCGCAACGACAAGGGCGAGTTCGTGGCCCTGAACATCCAGGTGGGCGACCGCGTGCTGTTCGGCAAGTACAGCGGCCAGACCGTGAAGGTCGATGGCGACGAGCTGCTGGTGATGCGCGAGGAAGACCTCTTCGCCGTCGTCGAGAAGTAATCGCTCCCCGCTCCCTACCGCATCTACTGAATCCGGAGAATTCCAATGGCAGCTAAAGACGTCGTGTTCGGCGGTGAAGCCCGTGCCCGCATGGTCGAGGGCGTGAATGTCCTGGCCAACGCCGTGAAGGTCACCCTGGGTCCCAAGGGCCGCAACGTGGTGCTGGAGCGCTCCTTCGGCGCCCCGACCGTGACCAAGGACGGCGTGTCCGTGGCCAAGGAGATCGAGCTCAAGGACAAGCTCCAGAACATGGGCGCGCAGATGGTCAAGGAAGTCGCTTCCAAGACCAGCGACAACGCCGGTGACGGCACCACCACCGCCACCGTGCTGGCCCAGGCCATCGTGCGCGAAGGCATGAAGTACGTGGCCGCCGGCATGAACCCGATGGACCTGAAGCGCGGCATCGACAAGGCGGTTACCGCCCTGGTCGAGCAGCTGAAGGCCGCTTCGAAGGCCACCACGACCTCCAAGGAAATCGCCCAGGTCGGCGCCATCTCCGCCAACTCCGACGAGTCGATCGGCCAGATCATCGCCTCGGCCATGGACAAGGTCGGCAAGGAAGGCGTGATCACCGTCGAAGACGGCAAGAGCCTGGACAACGAGCTGGATGTCGTGGAAGGCATGCAGTTCGACCGCGGCTACCTGTCGCCCTACTTCATCAACAACCCCGAGAAGCAGTCGGCGATCCTCGAGAACCCGTTCGTGCTGCTGTTCGACAAGAAGATCAGCAACATCCGCGACCTGCTGCCCACGCTGGAGCAAGTGGCCAAGGCCGGCCGTCCGCTGCTGATCATTGCCGAGGACGTCGAGGGCGAGGCGCTGGCCACGCTGGTGGTCAACACCATCCGCGGCATCCTGAAGGTCGTGGCCGTCAAGGCGCCGGGCTTCGGTGACCGCCGCAAGGCCATGCTGGAAGACATCGCCATCCTGACGGGCGGCAAGGTCATCGCCGAGGAAGTGGGCCTGACGCTGGAGAAGGTCACGCTGAACGACCTGGGCCAGGCCAAGCGCGTCGAAGTGGGCAAGGAAAACACCACCATCATCGACGGCGCCGGCGCTGCCGCGGACATCGAAGCCCGCGTCAAGCAGATCCGCATCCAGATCGAGGAAGCCACCAGCGACTACGACCGCGAGAAGCTGCAAGAGCGCGTGGCCAAGCTGGCTGGCGGCGTGGCCGTCATCAAGGTCGGTGCCGCCACCGAAGTCGAGATGAAGGAGAAGAAGGCCCGCGTGGAAGACGCGCTGCACGCCACCCGTGCCGCCGTTGAAGAAGGCATCGTCGCCGGCGGCGGCGTGGCCCTGCTGCGTGCCCGCCAGGCTGCCGGCGAGATCAAGGGCGACAACGCCGATCAGGACGCCGGCGTCAAGCTGGTCCTGAAGGCCATCGAAGCCCCGCTGCGCGAGATCGTGTCCAACGCCGGTGGCGAGCCGAGCGTGGTCGTGAACGCCGTGCTGGCCGGTTCCGGCAACTACGGCTTCAACGCCGCCAACGACACGTATGGCGACATGATCGAGATGGGCATCCTGGATCCCACCAAGGTCACCCGCACCGCGCTGCAGAACGCCGCGTCCGTCGCGTCGCTGATGCTGACCACCGAGGCCATGGTCGCCGAAGCCCCGAAGGACGAGGCCCCGGCCCCGGCCGGCGGCATGGGCGGCATGGGCGGCATGGGCATGGACATGTAATGTCCTGAGCCCGGAAAGCCTTCCGAGCCAACAAAAAGCCCGCGGCGAGAGCCGCGGGCTTTTTTCGTTCTCTGGTCCGCCACGCAATACACGTGGCCGTGAAGCGTCAGCCCTCGGCTGGCGGTGTCGCCGCAACGGTTTCCCCGGCTTCCGGCGGCACCGTGCTCGGCTCCGGCGCCTCCACGCGCACGTGCGACAGCGTCCACTCGCGCAGCGCCAGCGCCGCGTCGCCCAGCCCGGACTTCTTCAGCGCCGAGAACAGCAGCACGCCGATATCGGCCGCCTCGGTGCTGATCTCGCCCAGCACCTCGGAGACGGCGCGCAGCGAGGCGTCGGCCTCCTTGCGCGAAAGCTTGTCGGCCTTCGTCAGCAGCACCAGCAGCTTCACTTCGCCGGTCTGCACGCGCGGGGCGACGAAGTCCAGCAGTTGCCGGTCCAGGTCGGTGAAGCCCAGCCGCGAGTCCACCATCAGCACCACGCCGGCAAGGTTGCGCCGCACCTCCAGGTAGTCGGCCATCACCTGCTGCCAGCGCAGCTTGGCCGTGCGCTCCACGGCGGCGTAGCCGTAGCCGGGCAGGTCGGCGAAGACCGCGTCGGGCGCGTCCTTCGGCCCCAGGTGGAACAGGTTGATGTGCTGCGTGCGCCCGGGTGTCTTGGAGGCGAAGGCCAGGCGCTTCTGCTGCGCCAGCGTGTTGATCGCCGTGGACTTGCCGGCGTTGCTGCGGCCGACGAAGGCAATCTCGGGCAGCTCGGTCACGGGCAGCTGGTCGAGCCGGCTGGCAGTGGTGAGGAAGCGCGCCGTGTGGGCCCAGGAAAGTGCGGACTTGGCATCCGGGGCCACCGGTGTAAGGGACGTGTGCATGAGGCATTGTAAAATTTCAAGGTTTGCCCCCATTGACCCTTTCGGCAGCCCTACCAATGAAGTCGATCCTTGCACGCACCCTCCAGACGGCGCTTGCGCCGGCCCTTGCGCTCGCTCTGGCGACGCCCCTGATGGCTGCCGAGCCGGCGGCCCCCGCCAAGCCGGACCTGGCCAAGGGCCAGGCCACCGCCCAGGTCTGCGCCGCTTGCCACGCCGCCGACGGCACGCGCGGCATCTCGGCCAACCCGATCCTGCAGGGCCAGCATCCCGAGTACCTGGTCAAGCAGCTGACCGAATTCAAGGCCGGCAAGCGCCAGAACCCGATCATGCAGGGCATGGCCGCCGCGCTGAGCGAAGAAGACATGCGCAACGTCGCCGCCTTCTACGCCAGCAAACAGGCCGAGCCGGGCGCGGCCACCGACAAGGAACTGGTGCAGCTGGGCGAGAAGATCTACCGCGGCGGCATCGCCGAGCGCAACATCCCCGCCTGCGCCGGCTGCCACAGCCCCTCGGGCGCCGGCATCCCCGCGCAGTACCCGCGCCTGTCGGGCCAGCACGCCGAGTACACCGCCTCGCAGCTCAACGCCTTCCGCGCCGGCACCCGTGCCAACAGCGCCCAGATGACGGGCGTGGCCGCCAAGATGAACGACCGCGAGATCAAGGCGGTTTCCGACTACATCGCCGGGCTGCGCTGAAGCCGCGGCGTTCGCGCGCTGACTCCCGCAGTACCCCCGAAGGCCGGTCTTGCACCGGCCTTTTTTGATGGTGCCGGACTGACCTTGCGCGCTTGACCGTTATCAAGCGCGGACCATGCACTGACCCGGACAATCCCGCGATGACCGTCTCCGCCCCCGCCGCGCGCGCGCCTCAGCAGCGGCTGCGCGACACCCTCGAGCTGGTGTCGTCGATGCGCTTTGCCATCGCGCTGCTGACCGTGATCTGCATTGCCTCGGTGATCGGCACCGTGGTCAAGCAGCACGAGCCGCTCAACAACTACGTCAACCAGTTCGGGCCTTTCTGGTCCGAGGTGTTCGGCGCGGTGAACCTCTACAGCGTCTACAGCGCCTGGTGGTTCCTGCTGATCCTGGCCTTCCTGGTGATCTCCACCAGCCTGTGCATCGCGCGCAACACGCCGCGCTTCCTGGCCGACATGCGCTCGTTCAAGGAGAACGTGCGCGAGTCGGCGCTCAAGGCTTTCCACCACAAGGCGCAGGGCGTGCTGCCGGGCGAGACGCCGCAGGCCAGCCTGCAGCGGCTGTCGGCGCTGTTGGCGGGCAACGGCTGGAAGGCCCGGGTGCAGCAGCGCGAGGGCGGCACCATGATCGCCGCGCGCAAGGGCGCGGCCAACAAGCTCGGCTACATCGCCGCGCACTCGGCCATCGTGCTGATCTGCCTGGGCGGCCTCTTCGACGGCGACCTGATCGTGCGCGCGCAGATGCTGCTGCTGGGCAAGCAGCCGTACCAGGGCGGCGGGCTGATCCGCGACGTCAAGCCGGAGCACCGGCTCTCCCCGGCCAACCCCACCTTCCGCGGCAACCTGCTGGTGCCCGAGGGCGCGCGTGCCGGCACCGCGGTGCTGAACATGTCCGACGGCGTGGTGTTGCAGGACCTGCCCTTCGACATCGAGCTCAAGAAGTTCATCGTCGAGTACTACGACACGGGCATGCCCAAGCTCTTCGCCAGCGAGATCGTGATCCACGACCACCAGACCGGCCAGGCGACGCCCGCCACCGTCAAGGTCAACGAGCCCGCCTTCCATCGCGGCATCGCCATCTACCAGAGCAGCTTCGACGACGGCGGCTCGCAGCTGAAGCTGCAGGCCGTGCCGCTGCGCCCCGACATCAAGCCCTTCACCGTCGCCGGCACCGTGGGCGACAGCACGCCGCTGGACAAGGCGGGCCAGCCCTACACGCTGGAGCTCACGGGGCTGCGCGTGATCAACGTCGAGAACCTGGGCGGCGCCGGCGACTCCGGCACCGACGTGCGCAAGGTGGACCTGGCCGACTCGCTGCAGAAGCACCTGGGCTCCGGCGCCAAGTCGCAGGGCGACAAGCACCTGCAGAACATCGGCCCCTCGGTGAGCTACAAGCTGCGCGACGCCAGCGGCCAGGCGCGCGAGTTCAACAACTACCAGCTGCCGGTGGAGATCGACGGCCAGCGCGTGCTGCTCGCGGGCATGCGCGACAACCCTAACGAGTCCTTCCGCTTCCTGCGCATCCCGGTGGACGAGCAGGACCGCATCGACGGCTGGCTGCGCCTGCGCGAGGCACTGCTGGACCCGGCCGCGCGCGAGCAGGCCGCGCGCCGCTACGCCAAGCTGGCCTCCCCGCCCGACAACCCCGCCACCATGCAGCAGCTGCAGGTGACGGCGCAGCGTGCGCTGGGCCTGTTCGCCGGCACCGACAAGCCGCCGGCCGAGGCCCCCGCCGCGGCGGACGCGGCTTCGGGTGCGGCGGCGGCCAGCCCGGCCGCAGACTTCCCGCCCGGCGGCCTGGCGGCGCTGGCA
>NZ_CALAOH010000101.1 GCF_937926365.1 uncultured Azohydromonas sp.
CATCATCTCAGGCCTCGGCCACCAGCTCATCAACACATAACGCGAACAGCGCCATGAACGTACAGTGGCTGGGGCAACCATGCCAACGCGGCGCGGATGGTGATGCATGTTTCACCTCGCTTCTTCGGACGTGCGAGGCTTGAACGGGTCTTCCGCAGGATGAGGCGACTCCACCGCCGCAAGCCGTCCGCGAAGACGCCAGGGGCTGCTGGCGCTCAGCTGCCATGTGGCTTGACCTGCGCGGCCGGACGCATCGTGATCGCGTTGAAGGGACAGCGCGCCTCGCACCGGCTGCAGCCTGTACAGGGATCGGCCTCCACCAGCACGGCGAACTTCGTCCACCGTTCGGTATAGAAGCTCAGCACGTGCACCGGACAGACCGCAATGCAGCGGCCGCAGCCGGTGCAGCGGGCCGCGTCGATGTCCGGCAGGGGTGCTTTAGGGGGCCGCACGCGGGCCTCGCACGCCGGCGTGGGCGCGGTGGAGGCGGCGGGCTCGTCAGGGGGCGGCATGGCCTGAATCATCGCGTGCTTCGCATCGGTGCTGGCGTGAAAGCATGGCGCCCGCGAGCTACGTTTCTGGCCCGGCATCCACGGAAGCCGAGCTGACCGGGGAGTCCACAGGCTGTGCCCTGCAGGACGGCTGTTCGCGAAGCGCAGCCACGGACTGCTCCGCAACCCGCAGCGGTGCGAAAAGCCTGGCCGACGCCTGCCCGGAGGCGTCGAGCCGCCAGAGCACTGCGGGCAGATCGTTCGTGGGATAGGTGGGGTACGCCGCATAGCGACCACGAATCTCGTCGCGTGCCCGCTCGATTTGCGCGGCATCCGCGTTCTTCGGGAACCGGACCGATACCGTGGCCACGCGGAAATGCTGTCGAGCGCTCAGCGAGGGCACGGGTTCGAAGGCAACGGTCAGCCGGGAACCGCCCGGGCCCTTGAGCATCGCGCGCGGTCGCCAGGAGTAGCCCATGTCCTCGCACACGGCGTGAAGCGAAGAGAGTGCGCGCAGCGCCGGCCCATTGAACCAGCGCTGCGGCCAGTACGCCAGCACGGTGGCCATGTCCCGTGGCTGGCCGCGTAGCGCTCCCGCCATGCGACGCTGGCCGCGTGTGCGCCCGGCGTCACCCGCGGGCGGCTTCACTTCCAGCCAGGGCAGCTCCAGCATCGACTGAAGCTCGGCTCCAACACAAACGGGCCCGATACAGGGCATGGGCATGGCGGCCTCCTCGGTACCGGCCTGCGCGGAAAACGCGAGCAGGCTGCCGAGCAGCAGGGACGGCAATACAACCTTGGTCATGGAAAACAGCTAATTTCAACGTTCGCGCGGCAGGGAGCCTGGCAGCGGTCCTGGGAGGCGCTTTGCCGCATGAGGTAAGCGATGAAGTCGTCCCTCGCCCCGCGTGCCGTGGCATAGGGCAACACGGTTGCAAACTCATCAAGCCAGGAAAAGGGACGGTGGCCTGGGTGCCAGACCATGCCAGCTCGGGAGGGGCTGGGGCCGAAGGATGTACATTTGCACAAACATTAATGCACGCGTCGATTTCTTGAAACCTATGGAGTACAGCCATGAGCCTCACCGGTCGCGCCATGTTCGTGGGTGCCGTCGCCACGGTGGTCGCCGTGGTTGCCTTGCGTTGGCGCAGCCAGGACGAAGTTCCGCCGCCCATGCCCGTGCAGCCTGAAGCCGAGACGGTGGAGGCCGCGCCGCCAGCGGCATCGAGCGCCACCGAAGCGAGCACGGCAGCGTCGCAGCCGGCACCGGAGATGCAGGTCGAGGTGCCCGCGGCCGCGGCACCATTGGCCGGGGAGGAGGACATCGCCTCGGCGCTGGTCAACCTGCTGGGCCGCAAGGCCGTGCTGACCTTCCTGCAGACGGACGACTTCGCGCGGCGCTTCGTCGCGACCATCGACAACCTGGGGCGCACGCATGCGCCTTCCCGCCTGTGGCCGCTCAATCCGACCGGAGGGCGTTTCACGGTGGAGGAGCGCGAAGGGCGCACCTTCATCTCCGCCGACAACGCGCTGCGCTACACGCCCTTGGTGTTGCTGGCGGAGACCGTGAGCGTGGCGCGCGCGGTGGACCTGTACGTGCAGATGTACCCGCTGCTGCAGCGCAGCTACGAGGAGCTGGGCTATCCGACAGGCTACTTCAACACCCGGCTGCTGCAGGTGATCGACCAGCTGCTGGCCACGCCGGACGTCGAAGATCCGATCCCGGTGCAGTTGACCGAGGTGAAGGGGCCCATACCGTCCACGCAGCCGTGGGTGCGCTACGAGTTCGCGGACCCGGCACTGGAGGCGCTGTCGGCCGGCCAGAAGATGCTGCTGCGCACCGGGCCGGTGAACGAGCGCCGGCTCAAGAACAAGCTGCAGGAGATCCGCAACGAACTGCTCAAGCGCGCTGGGGAGCGATAGGTCACGGTGGATACCTTCGAACAATTCTTTGCCGCCACGGAGCTGGGCTGGCCGCTGCTGTTGGCCCTGGCCTGGCTGGTGGGCGAACTGGGGCACCGCTGGACGAAGCTGCCACGCATCAGCCTGTACGCCCTGGTGGGCTTCGCTTGCGCGCAGCTCGGAGGCGCGCTGCTGCCCGCGGCGGGCGACAGCACGGGCATGCTGCTGGCCAACATCTCGTTCGGGCTGATCCTGTTCGAGTTCGGCTACCGCATCAACCTGCGCTGGCTGCGCATCAATCCGTGGCTCGGCGCCAGCGGCGTGTTCGAAGCCGCGGTGACCGGTGCCGCGGTCTACCTGCTGTCACGCGCATGGGGGGCGCCGATCCTCACGTCGCTGCTGCTGGCGTCGCTGTCGATGTCCACCTCGCCGGCCGCGATCATGCGCGTGGTCAACGAGCAGCGCAGCGCGGGGCAGGTGACGGAGCGGGTGCTGCACCTGACGGCGCTCAACTGCGTGCTCTCGGTGTTCGTGTTCAAGGTCGTCGTCGGCTTCTGGGCCTTCGACAGCTCGGGCAACGCGTGGCAGGCGGTGTCCAGCAGCGTGCTGGTGCTGGTCGGATCGGCGGCGCTCGGCATCGCGTTCGGCACCGGCATGCCCGCGCTGCTGCGGAGTTTGGGGCCCCTGGGCCGCGACGCGACGGTGGCCTTCGCGGTGGCCGTGATCCTGCTGGTGGGCATCGCGCAGGCGTTCAAGCTCTCGCCGCTGCTGGCGGCACTGGCCTTCGGCCTCGCGGCGCGACATCGCCGGGTGGCGCTCACGCAGACGCAGCGCAACTTCGGCGCGCTGGGCGAGCTGCTCGCGGTGGCGCTGTTCACCTACACCGCCATGGCCGTGGAGTGGCCGCGGGTCATGGCCGGGCTGGGGCTGGCGCTGGCGCTGGTCGCGGTACGCCTGGCGGCCAAGGTCCTGTGCGTCACGGCGCTCGCGCGGGCCAGCGGCATCTCGTGGCGCAAGGGCGCCTTGACGGGCCTGGCGCTGACGCCCATCTCCGTGTTCGTGATCCTGCTGCTGGACCAGACCCGTTACCTGGGCATCGACCTGCTCGACCAGCTGGCGCCCCTGGCGGCCGCAACCCTGTTGCTGGAGCTGGCGGGCCCGGTCGTGACGCAATACGCGCTGCGCCGCGCCGGCGAATGCCGTGAATCCGAGGAGGCCTGAGATGCCGCTGGAAGCCTTCAAGACCTCGAAGCCGCTGACGCTGGGCGTCGAGCTGGAGCTGCAACTGGTGTCGCTGAGCGACTTCGATCTCGTGGAAGCCAGTCCCGACATGCTGGAGCTGCTCGGCCGCGGCAAGTTCCCAGGCACCGTGGTGCCCGAGATCACGGAAAGCATGATCGAGATCTCGACCGACGTGCACTCGCGCCATGCCGGCCTGCTGTCGCAGCTGCACGCGATCCGCGACGCGCTGGTGCACGCGGGCGACATGCTCAACGTGGGCGTGTGCGGCGGCGGCACGCACCCGTTCCAGCAGTGGTCCGAGCGCAGGATCTTCTCCAAGCCGCGCTTCAAGGAGGTGTCCGCGCTGTACGGCTATCTCGCCAAGCAGTTCACCATCTTCGGCCAGCACGTGCACGTGGGCTGCGAATCGGGCGACGACGCGATGTTCCTGCTGCACTCGCTGAGCCGCTACATCCCGCATTTCATCGCGCTGTCGGCCTCGTCGCCCTTCGTGCAGGGCAGCGACACGCTCTTCAACTCGGCGCGCCTGAACTCGGTGTTCGCCTTTCCGCTCAGCGGCCGCGCGCCCTTCGTGCTGCGCTGGAGCGACTTCGAGGGCGACTACTTCGCGCACATGGAGCGCACCGGCATCGTGCGCAGCATGAAGGATTTCTATTGGGACATCCGGCCCAAGCCCGAGTTCGGAACGATCGAGCTGCGCGTGTGCGACACGCCCCTGACGGTGGAGCGGGCCGCGGCGCTGGCGTGCTACCTGCAGACGCTTTGCCTGAGCCTGTTGCAGCGCAAGGAGCCGCCGCCGGCCGAGAGCGACTATCTGGTCTACAACTACAACCGTTTCCAGGCCTGCCGCTTCGGCCTCGACGGGACCGTCGTGGACCCCAAGACCTATGAGTCGCGCACGGTGCGCGAGGACATTCTGGCCACGCTGTCCGGCCTCGCGCCGCACGCCGAGACCCTGGAGTCGGGCGCCGCGCTGCAGCACATCCGCGACGTGGCCCAGGCCGGCGGCGACGCGTCGTACCTGCGCCGCCAGCACCGCGAGCGCGGCAGTGCCGAAGGGATGGTGGAAGCGGCGATCGAGCAGTTTCGAAGCGGCACGTCGTGAAACTGCCACGGCCGGGCGCCGCGGTGACGGATCATCCCCGGGCTTGAATATCATCCGGCGATGTCCATTGCGTGCAAGAAGCCGGTGGGAAAGCCGCCGCAGTCGTCCGATAAAAATGAGCTGGCTGCGGAGGTGCTCAGGCAGTTCAGGCAGGTCTTCAACGCGGTGAAGACCCATTTCCAGCACGTCGAAAAGAAGGTCGGCCTGGGCGGCGCCCAGGTGTGGGCGCTCAGCGTGATCCGCGACACGGCGGGCATCCGGGTCAGCGAGCTGGCTCAAGCCATGGACATCCACCAGTCCACGGCCAGCAACCTCGTCAAGGGCCTCATCGAGAAAGGCTTGATCTCGGCGGAACGGGATGGCCCTGACAAGCGGGTCGTGCGGCTCAAGCTCCAGACGGCCGGCGCCAAGGCGCTGCGTGCGGCGCCCGGTCCCTTCGAAGGCGTGTTGCCCAGTGCGCTGCAGTCCCTGGACGTCTCGACGCTCGAGCGCCTGAATGCGGACCTGGGCGGCCTGGTCACGGTGCTCAATGCCGATGAACACGGCGCCAAGGTGCCCCTGGCCGAGATGTGAGCCCGCAGGCATTGCTTCAGCCGCCCGTCAGCCGAAGCACCGGGACCTGCGCGGCCACATGCGCTCGCAGCGTGCCGCAACCAGTTCAGTTCCAGATTGGAGTCAGCGCCCATGGGTGTCATGAAATCCTGGCCTTCCGTCACCGCGGTTTCCGTGGCCTGCGGTCTGTATGCAGCGCCCACGTGGCCGTTGGCCGCCCAAGAGAGGCCGCCCGGTGCTCGTCCGGTGCAGATCGTCTATTGCAGCGACGTGCGCTGCAGCACCGGGGAAGAAGGTGTGGCCGACGCACCATCCATCCAGCTCGAATCCCGCTATACGGAGCATGCCGGCGCCATTCTTCGCGTGGTGGTGGTGTCGGAGCATGACAAGAGCTCGGCGCTGATCGACATGACCGTGGACGTGAAGCCGGATGGCGCATTCGATGTGCTGATCCCCATTCGCGAGCTTCCCCCCGGCGTGTACGACATCAGCGTGATGGCGGAGGCCAGGTTCGTTGCCGAAGGAAGATTCAAGCTCGCGCAGACAACTCCTGTACGTCGGCGGTAGGCCAGGAGGCTGAGGCAAGACGGGCAGGCTCCCGGCCTCCTGGAACGCGGTCCATCCGAGGCAAATTCCCGACGTTTCCGTCCAAGACGCCGCTGCCCGCGGTTCCTGCGGTGGGCTACTCCATCCTTGGCTTGCCCGACCCCGATCAAACGTGGCGCCGGCGCTGCACGACGACGAAGCGGTCGGCGACGAAGGCCAGCGTGGTGTAGCTGGCGTTGGCCGCCGGGTTGCCGCCGCTGCCGTGGTAGTCGGAGAACGCCGCCGCCTGGTTGACGTAGACACCCTGCGTCAGGTTCACCGACAGCGCCACCCGCGCGCGCCGCCCCACGCCTTCCATGCGCTCGATGAAGCCTTCATCCGTCGAGTACACGCCCAGCGTGAGCGCGCCGTGCTCGCGGATCACGGACTCGGCCAGGTCCGCCGCGGCGGCCGCCGAGTCGGTGGCCACCACGTAGGACACCGGGCCGAAGCACTCCTGGCGATAGACCGCCGCATCGGCCTGGTCCAGCGCCACGATCAGCGGCGTGCGCGCCTGCGCCTCCGGGAAGTCGGGATGCGGCAGCGCGCGCGAGGCCAGCAGCACGCGGCCCGAAGCCTGGGCCGCATCCACCCGCTGCCACACGTCCGCGGAGACGATGGCGCCCAGCACCGAGGAGGCGATCTTGGGATTGGACGCCAGCTTGTCCACGGCCGCGGCCAGGTCCTGGCCGAACTGCTCGCAGCTCTTGTGCCCCTGGTCGGTGGCGATGCCCGCGCGCGGCACCAGCAGGTTCTGCGTGGTGGTGCACATCTGGCCGCTGTAGAGGCACAGCGAGAAGGCCAGGTTCTGCAGCATCGCGGCGTACTGGCCGGTGGACTCCACCACCACCGTGTTCACGCCGGCCATCTCGGCATACAGCCGCGCCTGGCGCGCATGCGCCTGCAGCCAGCGGCCGAAGGCGTTGCCGCCGGTGAAGTCGATGGAGGCCACCGCCGGGTGCGTGGCCAGCGCCTGCGTCGCCTCGGCGCGCTCGCTCACGGCCAGCGTCACCACGTTGGGGTCCAGCCCCTGTTCGGCCAGCACCTCGCGCAGCACGCTCACCGTCAGCGCCGCCGGCAGCACCGAGTGCGGATGGGGCTTCACGATGGCCGGGTTGCCGGTGGCCAGCGCCGCGAACAGGCCCGGGTAGGTGTTCCAGGTCGGGAAGGTGGCGCAGCCGATCACCAGCGCCACGCCGCGGCCCACGATCTCGAACTGCTTGCGCATCACCAGCGCCGGGTTCTTGCCCTGCGGCTTGTCCCACAGCGCCTCGGACGGCACGTCGTCCATCGCCTTCCAGGCATAGGCGATGGCCTCCAGCGCGCGGTCCTGCGCATGCGGCCCGGCCGCCTGGAAGGCCATCAGCGCGCCCTGGCCCGTGGTCAGCATGGCCGCGCGCGCGAACTCGTGGCTGCGGCGGTGGATGCGCATCAGCGCCTCCAGCAGGATGCCCACGCGCCCTTGCGCGCCCACGGCCTGCCATCCCGGCTCCGCGGCCAGCGCGGCGTCGATGAGCGCCTGCGGCGCGCACTCGGGATAGCGAATGCCCAGCTGCACGCCGTAGGGCGAGCGCTCGGTGGCGACGCGGCCCGTCTCGCCGGGCTGCGTCAGCGGATAGTCGCGCCCGAACAGCGCGGCCACCGCCGCCTCGCCCTCGGCCTGCGCTGTTTCGCCGTAGACCTTGGGCGAGGGCATCTCGGGGAAGGGCGTCCAGTGGCCGCGCGTGCGAGTGGCTTGCACGGCGGCGTCGAGCAGCGGGCGGTGCGTGTCGAACAGGTTCATGCGGGGACCTCTGAAAACGGTGCGCGCGCATCGGATCGGGATGCGCGAAGGGGCTCGGGGTTTTCCTGAGCGGGCCGTTGACTGGCGTCAATGAAGCGGTGGACCTTAATGTCAACCGACCGGTCGGTCAATAATCGTTTGCGGCAAGCCTGCATCGAGACCGAGCCGGCGCTGGTGGCCATGCACGCCCTGTCCGAGGCGAAGCACCCACGCTTGCGCGGCCCGGGCCGCCCGTGCCATGGTGCCGCCCGCCATGCCCATGCCTTCGAACGACCCCCGGGACACGCCCGCGCCGCCGGCGCCCTGGCTGCCGCAACTGCCTTTCATTGCCACGCCGCAAGCGCGCATCGCGCGGGCGCGCGAACGCTTCTTCGGCGAGGGCGTGCGGCCTACGGGCCTGGTGAGCGAGGCGGTGCTGCAGTCATGGATGCGCTGCGCCGCGCGCGGGCACAGCCATGCCGACGCGCCCGAGATCGCGCGCGTCTCCGCGTTGCGGCTGGACTCGGCCCTGCGCCGCACGCGGGCGCTGCGCGAGGCCGCCCGCGTGGAGCTGGAGCGGCTGGCCGCCACGCTGGGGCCCACTGCCGCCAGCCTGCTGCTGGCCGATGCGCAGGGCATCGTGGTGCAGGCGAGTGCGCCCTTCGCCGGTCCGCGCGAGGCGCTGGGCCGCCGCGTGGCCTGCCCGGGAATGGACGTGTCGGAGGCCGCGCTGGGCACCAACGCGCCGGCGCTGGCGTTGCGCACCGGGCACCTCTGCCGCATCGACGGCGGCGAGCATTTTTTCGATCAGGTGGCCGTGATGCGCTGCGCCGCGGCGCCCATCCGCGACCTGCACGGCCGGCTGGCGGGCGTGCTCAACCTGGCGCTGGAGCAGCGCGACCTCGGCTTCGACCCCGCCCTGCTGGTGACCCTGCACGCGGCCGGCATCGAGCGCCGGCTGGCGCTGGCGCAGTCGGCCTTGCACACGGTGCTGGAAATGCACGTGCTGCCCGAAACCCTGGGAACGCCCTCCGCGGGCCTGGTCGGGCTGGACGACGACGGCGGCGTGGCCTGGGCCAACACGGCGGCGCGGCGCCTGGTCTCGGCGCTGGACGGTGCCGGTGCGCAGCCGGCCGAGGCGGTGCTGGGGCTGAAGCCGGGCGAACTGCGGCGCCTGGGCGAGCGCGACGTTCCCTTCCCGCTGCCAGTGCCGCATGGGCTGTGCCTGTGGGCGCGGGTGCGGCTGCCGGCCGGGCAGCGTCGCCTGGTGCCGGTGGCCACCTTGGCCGAAACCACCGGCGGCGGCGCTGCGGACGCGACAGCCGGGCCGGCCGTGGAGCCCGCGAGCGCACCGGCCCCGGTGCCGCAGGCCGAAGCGCCCTCGCTGGCAGCACAGGAGCGGGCGCTGATCCGCCGCACGCTGCAGGAGTGCCGGGGCAACGTCAGCGCCGCCGCGCGCCGGCTGGGCATCTCGCGCGGACGCATCTATAGGCAGCTGGCCGAAAGCGAGGCCGGCGCTCCCGTGGCGCCGGCCGGTTGAGCGCGGGGGCGGTCCGCCCCTGGTCGCCCGGTTGTTCCGCCACGGAACAACTTTTTCTCCGGGTTCGCACCGATCTGCCGGCGCGGCGGCCGCTTGCCTACCGTGGCGGCCTTCGCAACCCGAGGTGCCCCATGAGCCTGACCATCGACCGTTCCCTGATCTCCGACCGCGCCGCGGCCTTCCTGGACCAGCCGGCCTTCGATCTCTTCATCGACGGCCAATGGCAGGGCGCACGCGACGGGCAGCGCTTCGCCACCGTCGATCCCGCAACCGAAAGCGTCATCACCCACGTGGCCGCCGCCGGCGAGGCCGACGTGGACCGCGCGGTGCGCGCCGCGCGCCGCGCGCTGGACGAGGGCCCCTGGGGCCGGATGCGCCCGGCCGAGCGCCAGCGCCTGATGCTCAGGCTCGCCGACCTGGTGGAAGAGCACGCCCAGGCGCTGGCCGAGGTCGAGTCCATCGACAGCGGCAAGTCCGCCGCCATGGCGCGCGCGGTGGACATGGCGCTGGTGGTGGACACGCTGCGCTACTACGCCGGCTGGGCCACCAAGATCGAAGGCAGCACCCAGGAAGCCTCCGTGCCCTACGCGCCGGGCATGGAACTCGTCACCTACACCCGGCGCGAGCCCGTGGGCGTGATCGCGGCCATCGTGCCGTGGAACTTCCCGCTGCTGGTGGCGGCCTGGAAACTGGGCCCGGCGCTGGCCGCGGGCTGTACCGTGGTGCTCAAGCCCGCGGAGCAGACACCGCTGACCGCGCTGTACCTGGCGCGCCTGGTCCAGGAAGCGGGTTTCCCGGCCGGCGTGCTGAACGTGCTCACCGGCGACGGCGCGAATGCCGGTGCGCCGCTGGTGCGCCATCCGCTGGTCAACAAGGTCAGCTTCACCGGCTCCACCGAGGTGGGCAAGCTCATCGGCCACGCCTCGGTGGACAACATGACCCGCTGCACGCTGGAGCTGGGCGGCAAGTCGCCGGTGATCGTGCTGGACGACTGCGACCCCGCGCGCGCCGCCACCGGCGCGGCCAACGCCATCTTCTTCAACCAGGGCCAGGTGTGCTGCGCGGGCTCGCGCCTGTACGTGCACAGGAAGCATTTCGACCGCGTGGTGGCCGACGTGGCGGCCATCGCCGAGGCCATGCCGCTGGGCCCGGGGCTGGACCCGGCCGCGCAGGTGAACCCGCTGGTGTCGCGCGAGCAGATGCAGCGCGTGTGCAACTACATCGACATCGGCCGCCAGCAGGGCGCCGAGGTGGTGACGGGCGGCGGCCGCGCGCTGGACCGGGGCTTCTACGTCAAGCCCACGGTGCTGGCCAACGTGGGTCCCGACGCGCGCGTGGTGCGCGAGGAGATCTTCGGCCCGGTGCTGGTGGCCATGCCCTACGACGACGTGGACCAGGTGGCCGCCTGGGCCAACGACACGCCCTTCGGGCTGGGCGCCAGCATCTGGTCCAACGATCTGGGCCGCGTGCACCGGCTCATTCCCCGGCTGCAGGCCGGCACGGTGTGGGTGAACTGCCACGCGCTGCTGGATCCCGCCATGCCCTTCGGCGGCCTGAAGCAGTCCGGCATCGGCCGCGACCTGGGCCGCGCGGCGCTGGACGCCTACCTGGAAACCAAGTCGGCGTTCATCGCGGTCTGAGCACGGGCGGGCGCGTGCAAGGAACGCGGCGCCGGTGCCCGGTGCCCGGTGCCCGCGCGGTCTTGCCGATTCTTGACAGCCCGCCACCATAGCCATGCCGTTTCTTGACAAGGTTTCCAGGCCCGGCTGCCTATATTTTCCCCGGCACTCCATTTTCAAATGAGCCGCCATCCGGCTGCGGATGGCGTGTCCCGGGGTGCCTCCAGAGTGCCGCTGCGGAAAACCAAGGGCACTGAAAACCACGGGAAAATCACATGACAAACTCGATTCGTTTCAAGGCCGTGGGCCTGGCCTGCGGCGCACTGCTGGCTTGCACCACCAGCCAGGCCCAGGAAAATGCCGCACCGGCGCAGACCCTCGCCTGGACCTTGGCGGGCAACGCGACCCTGGTTTCCCAATACCTGTTCCGCGGCATCACGCTCACGCAGGGAAAACCGGCCATCCAGGCCGCGATGGAAGCGGCGCATGACAGCGGTTTCTATGCGGGCATCTGGGGGTCCGGGGTTTCGCATGCGGCCTACAACAATGGCTCCGGCACGGAAATTGACCTTTATGGCGGTTGGCGCAAGGACCTGGGCGACGGCTATGGCCTGGACGTGGGTGTCTACAGCTACTGGTATCCGGGCGCCTATTACGAGTTCAATGGCCGGCGCATCAAGTACGACTCCGGCGAGGCCAGGATTTCCTTGAGCAAGGGTGACCTCAACGTCGCGGCCTGGGCGGCGGTGAGCAAGCATTTCGCCGGGTTGGCGATCGATCCGGCCACGGGCGAAGAAAAATCCACGCGCGGCACCAGCTACTTGGAAATCAACTGGAATCCGGAAATCGCCCCGGGCTGGGTGTTGAACCTGCATGCCGGGCGCCAGAACGTGCGCCACCTGGGCGACTACAGTTTCACCGATGTTCGGGCCGGGGTGACCTATTCACTCGACTCCTGGCAATTTGCCGTGGCGGTCAGCCACAACGATGCCAAGGCCGAAAAGAACGGCGCCCCGCTGTGGACATTTTTCGATGCCGACGGGCGCGGAAAACACGTGGCGGGGACGCGGTGGGTGGCGAGCGTGAACAAGTCGTTTTGATTGGTATCGCGTTGGCAAGGGCGCTTCGCACCCCACCTCGTTATTGCCACGGAGGCGAATGCTGTCCAGGGAAAATGGCTGGGCGTTGGCCGGAAGCTGATTTGTCTCGATAACTACTTCGTCATTCCCGCGAAGGCGGGAATGACGGATCGAGGAGGGTGGCGCTTCAGCTTTCGGCCGACGCATCAAACCACCTTTCCAAAAACTGAAATCATGCATCCGCCAGCCACCGCACGTCCCGCAGCTGAGGCGACTTGCGCGCGGTTTCCGACGGCAGTTCGCCGAACAGCTCCTTGTAGTAGCAGGAGAACATGCCCAGATGCCAGAAGCCCCAGTGGTGCGCGGCGGCCGACACCGACTCCGCGCCCTGCAACAGCGCCCGGCGCACCGCGTGCAGCCGCACGTGGCGGATGAAGGTGACGGGGTTGACGTCCAGCACCTGCATGAAGGCGTAGTGCACGCCGCGCCGGCTCATGTTCAGGTAGGTACATAGCTCGGTGACCGTGGGCGGATTGTCCCGGTTCGCCAATATGTAGTCGCGCGCCCTTTCCACGATGGCGCGGTGCACGCGCAGCGCGTCGCGCTCCACGCGCGGAATATCCGAGGCGCTGCTCAGCATGTCCAGGCAGGCTTCGACGATGGCTTCCGTCATGCGCCGGGTGGCGGCCTCGTAATTCAGCGCCTCCGGGCTGTCCAGCGCGCTCACCATGATTTGGTGCAACGCCGCCCGGAACCGCCCGGCCGCCGCCGCATCCACCTTTTTCACGCGCTGGCCTTCGAACAGCGCGTCGGCATCCATCCCCAATATCTGCCGGGCACCGCGCTGCAATTCGGCACGGTCAATGAAGGCCACCAGAATGTCGGACTGCGCGGGAGTGCGCAGGCGCGCGGCCTCGCCACAGGGCAGCAGAAACAGTGTCTCGGATTCCAGCGGCCGGCTCTGCCAGGTGCCGCCGGCATGGGCCGCCATGCCCAGGGAATAACAATCGGTCAGCGGCTGGCATTTCTGGTCCACCGCCTGGTTCATAGTTTCGCGCAGCAATTGCGCCGGACCCAGCGACAAATCCACGGTGCGGCCCAAAAACTTACCGTTGGAGAGCTGGGTATATTCCTGTGACCATTTGCTCAGGCTGGAAGCCTGGACGATGGGGTCTTCTGCCTCGGTGGAGCTGATCATCGGCCCGATGGCGGGGCCGGGGCGACGCCACGATGGTGATGCGGTGCTGAGCATGGAAGTACTTCAGGGGTGGATGGCCGCTGGTACGCAAGGCGCATGCCACGAGAACAGCCTCCGCCCATGATAGGCACCGGTTTTCCCGGCGCAACGGGGGATTTCCTCAGGGCGGGTTCAATCAGCTTTGCCGTTTCTTGATAAAGCCAGCGCCGGAGATTGCCGTTTCGCGATAACGCCGCGTGCCACGGATTCGTAAAGTGTTTGCACGGACGCGGTGCATGCCCCATATCGGCGCACCCGGACGCCCCGTCATCGAAAAATCGATTCAAGCAACGCAGCAGGCCTCTTATGCAAAGAGTTGGATTTCAATTTCTCAAGCGCCATGCGCTCGCATGCGCGGCCGTCGCGCTGGTGGGGGTTTCCACGGCCTTGCCGAGTTATTCGGCCGAGCCGGTGCTCTCCGGCAAGGAGCTGATCAACAACAAATGCGCCTCCTGCCATGCGGCCCAGGGTGACGGGCGCTGGTTTCGAATCAGCGACGGCCGACGCACGCCCGAAGGGTGGGACATGACAGTGGCGCGCATGGGTTATGCCCATGGCGTGAAGCTGACGACTGAAGAGCGGCAGCAGGTCGTCAAATACCTCGCCGACAACTTCGGGCTGGCACCGTCCGAAACCGCGGAGCACCGCTACATCCTGGAGCGGCGGCCCAATTTCATCGAGAAGCCCGGCCATGCGCTGGTGGACAACACCTGCGCGCGCTGCCATTCCGCCGCGCGCATCGCGGTGCAGCGCCGCACCGAGGACGACTGGCGCCGCCTGGTGAATTTCCACGTCGGCCAGTTTCCCTCCATCGAATACTCGGCCGGCGGGCGCGACCGCAACTGGTTCGACATCGCGTCCAAGGACGTGGCGCAGTTGCTGGGCCGGCTCAACGGCTACGAGAGCAGCGCCTGGAGCGAATGGAAATCCGCCCCGGCCGCCGACCCCAGCGGGCGCTGGCGCCTGGCCGGCTACCGGCCGGGCTGGGGCGCCTACGAGGGCGAGGCCGAGATCCGCCGCAGCGCCGAGGGCGAGGACCGCTACGAGCTCCGCACCACGCTGCGCTATGCCGACGGCCGCAGCGAGACGGCACAGGGCCGCAGCATCGTCTACGGCAAGCACGAGTGGCGTGCCTCGCTCAAGTTGGCCGACGGCACGCCCGTCCAGCAGGTGCTGAGCATCGCGCCCGGCGGCCGGCGCATGAGCGGGCGCTGGTTCCTCGCCGAGCAGGACGTGCTGGGCGGCGACCTGGTGGCCGTGCGCGCCGACGCCCAGGCGCCGGCCGCCGTGCTCTCGGTGTCACCCGCCGCGCTGCGCGCCGGCAGCACGCAGCAGCTCGCCATCCACGGCGCCAACCTGGCTGGCGACATCGTGCTGGGGCCGGACCTGCGGGTGGTGAAGGTCGTTTCCCGCGACGCCGACAAGGTGGTGCTGGAAGTGGCGGCCCGCGCCGGCGCCCGCGACGGCCGGCGCAGCGTGCGCGTGGGCGAGGCCCAGCTGGCCGACGGCCTGTCCGTGTACCGCAAGCTGGACTACCTCAAGGTGGAGCCCGAGCACCCCATGACGCGCCTGGGCGGCAATGGCGGCTCGCGCGCCCCGATGCCGGCGCAGCTGGAGGCCGTGGGCTACGCCGTCGGGCCCGACGGCAAGCGCGGCACCCGGGACGACGTGCGCATCGGCGCGCTGCCGGCGCAGTGGTCGCTGGAGAACCTCACGCCCGCGGCGGCCGAGATGGGCGACACCGACTTCGCCGTCGGCCGCATGGAGCCCAACGGCCTGTTCTGGCCGGCCAGCGCCGGCCCCAACCCCAAGCGCAAGTTCGGCACCAACAACGCCGGCGAGCTCAAGGCCACGGCCCGGGTCACGGACGGCGCGCGCGTGCTCAGCGGCTCGGTGCCGCTGTTCGTCACCGTGCAGCGCTGGAACGACCCGCCCATCCGCTGATGCCCGCCGCCGCAAGGAGATCCCTCATGGCCCCTCTTCATGTCGATGCCCGCAGCTTCCACGACCTGCGGTTGCCCGACCGCCGCGTGCTGCTGCACATCCCCAGCACCGGCCTTTTCGACCTGGACCCCGTCACCGCCGAGGTGCTGGACTTCGTGCGCCCGCTGTCCACCGTGCAGGCCGACGAGGTGCGGCGCCGCTTCGACGGCCATGCGCCGGCCGATTCGGTGAGCGACGCGCTCGAAGACCTGCGCGCCCTGGGCGTGCTGCGCCCGGACCCCGCCGTGCCCGACCACGGTCCGGGCGTGAAGGTGACGGAATTCCCGCTCAGCACGCTGGTGCTCAACGTCAACACCGGCTGCAACCTCAGCTGCACCTATTGCTACAAGGAAGACTTGGCCACGCCCAGCAAGGGGCAGAAGCTCGCGCTGGAAACCGCCGAGCAGGCCATCGAGCTGCTGCTGCGCGAGGGTGCGAAGCGCGAGCGCGTGAGCATCGTGTTCTTCGGCGGCGAGCCGCTGAGCAACATGCCGCTCATCCGCGCCGCCACCGCCTATGCCGAGCGGCGCTGCGCGGAGGAGGGCAAGGCGCTGGACCTGTCGCTCACCACCAACGCCACGCTGCTCACCGAGGCGCTGATCGACTGGTTCGATGCGCACCGTTTCGGCATCTCCATCAGCCTGGACGGCCCGCAGGCCGTGCACGACCGCCGCCGCAAGACCATCGGCGGGCAGGGCACCTATGAAGTGGTCGCGGCCAAGACGCGGCTGCTGCTGTCGCGCTACCGCAGCAAGCCCGTGGGCGCGCGCGTCACGCTCACGGCGGGCTACACCGACGTGGAGGCGATCCACTGCCACCTGAAGGACGAGCTGGGCTTTGCGGAAGTGGGCTTCGCGCCCGTGACCAGCAACCCCGTGGACACCTTCAACCTCGAAGGCGCGGAGCTGCGCGCGCTGTTCGAGTCCATGAAGCGCCTGGGCCGCGCCTACCGCGACGCGGCGCTGCGCGGCGAGAACAACGGCTTCTCCAACATGCACCAGCTCATGAGCGACCTCTACGAGGGCCGGCGCAAGGCGCTGCCCTGCGGCGCCGGCCTGGGGCTGCTGGCGGTGGACCACCAGGGCGAGCTGAACCTGTGCCACCGCTTCACCGGCTCGGAGCTGCCCACCTTCGGCAACGTGCGCGAGGGCATCGCCAGGGAGCGGCTGGGCAGCTTCCTGGAGGACGCGCTGGACCGCTCCAACCGCGGCTGCTCGACTTGTCGCATCCGCAACCTGTGCGCGGGCGGCTGCTACCACGAGTCCTACGCGCACTTCAGCGACCCGCACTCGCCCGTCTACCACTACTGCGAGCTGCTGCGCGAGTGGGTGGACTTCGGCATCGAGATCTACCTGGAACTGCTGGACAAGAACCCGGCCTTCCTGCACCGCCACGTCAGCCACAGGAGCCCCGAGCTGTGAACCGCCTCAAGCCCTTGAACAAGAAAGCCCACCAGATCGACCAGGCGCCCGACGACGACGGCGTGGAGAAGGTGGTGGCGATGTCCGCCTCGGTGGTGGGCTGCACCACGACCTTCGACCCCGGCTGGGAGCTGGACGCCTTCGGCGGCGTGGCCGGCCTGTGCCAGCCGATGGAGGCCGACCTCTACGGCTGCTCCGACCCCTGCTGGTGGCCGGCGCAGGTGCCCGACAGCATGAACAGCCACCGCAGCTGGAGCGAGGGCGTGGACAGCGCCACGCTGGACTGGACCAAGCTGCAGTCGGTGTTCCCCAAGTGAGCGCGCGCCGAACCAGCCCCGAGGAACACGCCATGAAGATTCCCCGCTCAACCTTTCCGCGCCGCGCGCTGCAGGCCGGCGTGGCCGCGCTGCTCGCGAGCCTGGCCGCGGCGGCCGCGGCCAAGGACTACATCGTCACCGCCTGCCGCCCCGGCACGCTGGTGGTCATCGACGCGCAGGAGCGCAAGGTGGTGCACGCGCACCCGCTGCCCAACGGCTCGAAGGGCCACGGCCCCGGCGCCATCGTCATCTCGCCCGACGGCAAGGTGGCCTACGTGCTGCACAACCACTGGGAGACGGTGTCGGGCATCGACATCGACTCGGGCCAGGAGGTCTTCCGCGCCGAGCTCTCGGCCGGCAGCGTGAGGGGCAAGTCCTTCAACGGCATGGACCTGAGCCCGGACGGCAAGGAGCTGGCCGTGTACGTCGTGCGCAATGAGCTGCTGCCCGGCGAGTACCAGCCGCGGGACCCGCACATCGCCGTGTTCGACACCGCCGCCGGCGTGAAGGCCGAGCCCGTGCGCACGCTGCCCGCGCCGCGGCGCGTGGGCAACCTGCTGTGGGCGCCCAGCGGCAAGACGCTCTACGCCTTCGGCTGGGAGATGCTCAAGCTCGACCCGCAGACCGGCGCGGTGCAGGGCATGCATCCCTTCCGCAGCTGGAAGCGCACGGGCTTCGGCCAGGCCGACACGCTCAACTTCTGGCCGCAGCACGAGCAGAGCGGGGTGTTCGTGTCGCCCTACTTCGTGCCGCGCACGGACAGGAAGCCCGACAGCCCCGAGGCCATGAAAGCCGGCCTGTGGACGCTGGACCTGAAGACCGACAAGGTGGCGTTCAAGGAGTTCGAGAACGCCTCGGTGGTGCTGTTCTCCTCGGTGGTGAACCCGATGAAGCAGCACGAGGTCTTCACCGTGTTCAACCAGCTCACGCGCACCGACATGCGCAGCGGCAAGAGCGAGCGGGTGGACCTGGACCACTCCTTCTACAGCGTCAACATGTCCTCCGACGGGCGCGAGGTGTACATCGGCGGCGCGCAGGGCGAGGTGGCGTTCTACGACGCGCAGAGCCTGAAGAAGCTGGGCGCGGTGCAGATGCCCGGCGGCGCGGACCAGTCCGCCAGCTCGCTGCGCGTGGTGCGCCGCTGAGGACGCCATGGCCGCGCCGCAGCTGATGTCCGTCCCGGCCTGGGCCCCGGGCCAGCGCGGCGCGCCGGCCGGCGCGGACCCCGCGGGC
>NZ_CALAOH010000102.1 GCF_937926365.1 uncultured Azohydromonas sp.
CGCGGCGAGCTCATCGCCTGCACCGCGTGCGCGGCGGCCGACCCCGAAGCGCCGCCACAGCTCTGGATCCTCGACCCGGCCCCGGACGGCGCCGCGCCGCGCGCGCTGGCATGCGTGCCCACCGGCGTGCACGCACCGCGCTGGCTGCCTGACGGGCGGCGGCTGCTGGCCGTCTCGCGCGTGTGGCCGGGCCTGGACGACGCTCCGGCCCAGGCTCGGCGGCTGCGCCAGCTGCAGCGCCACCAGCGCGACGGCGTGCGCATCGAGGACGACGCCGAGCGGCGCGTGGCGCACCTGCTGCTGCTGGACCTGGACGGCGGCGTGCGCGACCTCTTCGCCGGCCTGCCCTGCGCGCTGGACGACACGGCCGAGGCCTTCGACCTCTCCCCGGACGGCCGGCGCGTGGTCTTCGCCTGCGCCCCGCAGACGCCCGGCGGGCCGCGCGCGCTGGCGGCGCTGGACATCGAGTCCGGCGCGCTGCGCTGGCTGGTGCGCGACGCGGCCTGGGACTGCTTCTCCCCGCGCTGGGCACCGCCCGCGGCGCTGGACGGCGGACGCCTGGCCTTCCTGGCGCGCCACGTCGGCCTCAAGCACAACCAGCCCGCGCAGCTCGCGCTGTGGGAGGCGCAGACGGGGACCTGGTCGGTGCTCAGCGGCGCCTGGGACCACGAGGTCCTGGCTCCGCTGCGCTGGGAGGAGGACGGCCTGGCGCTGCTGCTGCGCGCGCGCCAGCACGGCCGCCAGCACCTGTGGCGCTTCGACGTGGCGGACCGCCGCGCTGAATTACTGGTGCGCGGCGGCTGGATGCGCGCCTTCGACAAGACCGCCGGCACGCTGGTGACGGTGGCCGACGCGCTGGAGCATCCCGCGCGCGTGCATGTGCACCTGCCCGGCCGCCCGCCGTTGCGCGTGGAGCGCTTCAACGACGCGCGCCTGGCCGGCGTCGAAGCGGGCGTGGCGGAGGCCGTGACGCTGCAGGGCGCGCAGGACGAGGACTTCCAGCTTTGGCTGCACTACCCGCCGGGCTTTGACGCGACCCGGCGCTACCCGGTGCTGCAACTGCTGCCCGATGGGCCGCAGGGTGGCGCGGGCGAGCGCTGGGACATGGTGCTGAACCCCTCGCTGCTGGCGGCGCAGGGCGACTGCGTGGTGGCGCTGGCCAACGTGCACGGCAGCGCGGGTTTCGGCTACGCCTTCCTGGACAGCATCAGCCACCGCTGGGGTGAGCTGGAGCTGCAGGACCTGGAGACCGCCACCGCCTGGCTGCAGCGCCAGCCCTGGGCCGACGCGCGGCGGCTCTTCGCCGCCGGCAGCGGCTATGGCGGCTTCCTGGCCGCGTGGCTCAACGCGCGGCGCTCGCCGCACGCGGCGCTGGCCTGCCTGGGCGGCGTGTTCGACTGGGACTCGATGCTCGCCAGCAGCGCCTGGCCGCAGCTCACGCGGGCGCTGGGCGCGCTGCCCTGGGCCAACCCCGAGCGGCTGCTCATCGCCAGCCCGCAGGCCAGCGCCGAGGCCATGCGCACGCCCACGCTGATCGTGCATGCCGCGCGCGACGCGCGCGTGCCGCTGCAGCAGGCGCTGGCGCACCACCACGCGCTGCAGGCGCTGGAAGTGCCGTCGCGGCTGCTGTGCCTGGACGCCGCCGACCTGCGCCGCCCGCGCCATGCGCGCCGCGTGCTGGCGGAGCTGCTGCGCTGGTTCCGCCGCCACGATCCCGGCGCGCCCACGCGCTGAAGCCGGTGCGCGGCACCGCGCACAATCCAAGGACCGGGGGGCGGATGCTTCCCCCGGCTGCAGCCCTGCGAGACCGCCCATGCTCATCGACTTCTTCTACAGCCTGCGCAAGGCGCGGCTGCCGGTGTCCCTCAAGGAGTTCCTCACGCTGCTCGAAGGGCTCAAGGCGGGCGTGATCGGCCCCTCGGTGGACGAGTTCTACCAATTCGCCCGTCTCGCGCTGGTCAAGGACGAGACGCTCTACGACCGCTTCGACCGCGCCTTCGGCGCCTACTTCAAGGGCGTGGAGCAGATCGACGTGGCGCTGGAGCTGCCCGAGGACTGGCTGCGCCGCACGCTGGAGCGCGAGTTCACGGACGAGCAGCGCGCCGCGCTGGAGGCCATGGACTGGGACGAGCTGATGCAGACGCTGCAAAAGCGCCTGGAGGAGCAGAAGGAGCGCCACGAGGGCGGCTCCAAGTGGATCGGCACCAACGGCACGTCGCCCTTCGGCCATGGCGGCGTGAACCCGCGCGGCGTGCGCATCGGCGGCCCTGGCCGGGAGAAGAGCGCGGTGAAGGTGTGGGAGCGCCGCGCCTTCAAGGACTACGACGACGCCGCCGAGCTCGGCTCCCGCGCCATCCAGCTCGCGCTGCGGCGGCTGCGCCGCTTCGCGCGCGAGGGCGCCGCGGAGGAGCTGGACCTGGACACCACCATCCACGCCACGGCGGCCAATGCCGGGCTGCTGGACATCCGCTTCGTCCCGGAGCGCCACAACAAGGTGAAGCTGCTGCTGCTGATGGACGTGGGCGGCTCCATGGACGAGCACGTCAAGGCGGTGGAGCAGCTCTTCAGCGCGGTGCGCAGCGAGTTCAAGCACCTGGAGTTCTATTACTTCCACAACTGCGTCTACGACTTCGTGTGGAAGCACAACCGCCGCCGCCATGCCGAGCGCACGTCCACCTGGGACCTCATGCGCACCTACAACAAGGACTACCGGCTGGTGTTCGTGGGCGACGCGACCATGAGCCCCTATGAAATCCTGCAGCCCGGCGGCAGCGTGGAGTACCACAACGAGGAGCCCGGCGCCGAGTGGCTGCAGCGCCTGGCGCACCACTATCCGCACTGCGCCTGGATCAACCCGGAGCCGCAGGGACTGTGGCAGTACCGACAGAGCATCGCGCTGGTGCAGCAGATCCTGGGGCCGCGCATGTTCCCGCTCACGCTGGCCGGCCTGGAAGGGGCGATGCGGCTGCTGAGCAAATGACGGCCCGGCGCGGGGCCCTCCACCACCCCATCGGCCGGCACGGGATGCCGGCGCTGGCTTGGGCGCTGTGGCTGCTGCTGGCGCCGGCGCTGCTGGGCGGCTGCGCGCTGCTGCGCCCCGAGCAGGCTGATGCGGACACGCCCGCCGCCGCCGAGGCGCCGCGGCCCCTGCCCTACGCGCTGCGCGTCGAGGTGGCCGACCAGGAGCTGCGCACCCTGCTGCTGGAGCACCTGGACCTGGCGCGGCTGCGCAGCGTGGCGCCGCAGGCCGACATCGACGACAGCGAGCTCACGCGGCTGGTGGCCGCCGCGCCCGCGCAGGTGCGCGCGCTGCTGGAGACCGAGGGCTATTTCAATGCGCAGGTGCGGCTGCGGCGCGAGGCGGGAGCGCCGCCGGTGGTGGTGCTGCAGGTCGATCCGGGCCCGCGCACGCGCGTGGCGCGGCTGGACCTGCGTTTCACGGGCGCCCTGGAGCGCGCGCAGGCCTCGGGCGACGCCAACGCGCGCAGGCTGGAGCGGCGGCTGCGCCGGCGCTGGCCGCTGGACGAGGGCGAGCCCTTCCGCAACGCCGACTGGGCCGAGGGCAAAAGCGCCCTGCTGGCGCAACTGCGCGCCGAGGGCTACGCGCAAGCCGCGCTGGCGGACAGCGCCGCGCAGGTGGACGCGGCGACCAACGAGGCGCGGCTGTCGCTGGTGGCTGACAGCGGCGCGCTGTTCCGCACCGGCGCGCTGCGCATCGAGGGGCTGGAGCGCCAGGACGAGCGCGCGGTGCGCCACCTGGCCGGCTTCCATCCCGGCACGCCGGCCAGCGAGACGCTGCTGCTGGACTACCAGGAGCGGCTGCTGCTCTCCGGCCTCTACGACCGGGCCACCGTCACCCTGGACACCGGCGGCGACCCGGCGGCGGCGCCGGTGGTGGTGCAGCTGCATGAGCTGCCGCTGCAGCAGGCCAGCTTCGCGCTGGGCGTGGACGCCAACACCGGCGTGCGTGCCGGCGTCGAGCACTGGCACCGGCGCGCCTTCGGTTGGGCCGCCACGGCGCGCAACAAGATCGAGGCCGCGCAGCTGCGCCAGGCCTGGGAGGGCGAGCTGGCCTCGCACCACCTGGAGGGCATGCACCGCAACCTGGTGAGCGCGCAGGCCGAGCGGCTGGAATCGGAGACCGACGTGGTGAGCTCGCTGCGCCTGCGCCTGGGGCGCGACCAGAACACCCCGCGGGCGGACCGCTTCACCTTCGTCGAGCTCGAAAGCTCCGACCAGCGGCCGGATGACCCCACGCTGCCGGGTGAGCGCACCGAGGCGCTGTCACTGAACCACCACATCGTGCTGCGCCGGCTCAATGACCGGCTGCTGCCCACGCGCGGCTGGACACTGTCGCTGCAAACCGGCGTGGGCCAAGCGCGCAGCGGCGACGCGGCCAGTGGCCCCTTCGCGCGGCTGTACGGGCGGCTCACGCTGTACCGCCCGCTGGGCAACCGCTGGTTCGGCCAGGGCCGGGTGGAGCTGGGACAGGTGTTCATGCGCGACAGCGTGCAGGTGCCGGAGTCGCAGCAGTTCCGTGCCGGGGGCGAGCAGTCGGTGCGCGGCTACCGCTACCGCTCGCTGGCGCCGACGGTCAACGGCACGGTCACCAGCGGCAACGTGCTCTTCACCGCCAGCGCCGAGGTGGCGCACCCGCTGTCGCCGGAGCTGCCCGCGCTGTGGGGCGCGCTGTTCGTGGACGTGGGCCAGGCGGCGCAGCGCTGGAGCGATCTCAGCCCCGTGTGGGGCCCGGGCGTGGGGCTGCGCTACCGCAGCCCCGTGGGCCCGGTGCAGCTGGACCTGGCCTACGGCACGGCGGCGCGCAAGGCGCGGCTGCATCTGAGCGTGGGGGTGACGTTTTGAGCATCGACCCGCCCCCGCCGGCGGTGCCGCCGCCGCGCCCGCGCCGGCGCCGGTGGCCCGCTCTGTTGCTCGCGCTGGCGCTGCTGCTGGCCGGCAGCGGTGCGGCGCTGTGGTGGGCGCTGTCACCGGCCGGGCTGGCATGGTGGCTGCCGCGCGCGGGCGTCCAGGTTTCGGGGCTGCGCGGCGGGCTGCAGGGCGGCGCGCTGGCCTTCGACACGCTGCGCTGGCAGGGCGATGGCGGCGCGCGGCTGGAGATCGACGCGTTCAACCTGGACGAGCTGCGCTGGGAGCCGTGGGCCAGCGGCGGCGGCTGGCTCGGCCTCAGGCTGCAGGCACCGCGGGCGGCGCGCGTGGCATGGATCTCCGGGACGGACGACGCCCCGCCCTCCCCCCGTACCGCACCGCGTTCGCTGCGGTTGCCGCTGCGGGTGCGCATCGAAGCGCTGCACGTCGGCACGCTGGCCGTGGACGCGCTCGCACCCCTGCGCGATCTGCAGCTCACGGCCGAGCTCGGCGCCCAGACCGGGCAGGTACACCGGCTGCATTCGCTGACGCTGCAGTGGCACCAGTTCCAGTTGCAGGCCAGCGGCCAGCTCGGCACGGTGGCGCCGCTGGCGCTGCAGGTACGAGCCCAGGCCACGACGCTGGCCGAGGTCCAGCCGGCCTGGCAGGCACAGCTCACGCTGGAAGGGACGCTGGCGCAGGCGGATCTGTCGGCCACGCTGCGCAGCCCGCCCGGCGCAGCGCCCTCCCCGGCGCCCGGCGCCCGGACCGCCACGCCCGCCAGCCTGGACGCGCAGGCGCGGCTGACACCCTTCGCGGACTGGCCGCTGCAGGCGCTGCAACTGCGCACCCAGGGCCTGGACCTCTCCGCCCTGGCGCCGTCGCTGCCGGCCACGAGCCTGACCGGCCACGCCGACCTGCAGGGCGGCACCGCCGGCACGCCGCTGCAGCTGGACCTGGCGCTGGACAACGCCCGCCCGGGCCGCTGGACGGAGGCGCATTTGCCCCTGCGCAGCGCCCAGCTCACCCTGGCCGCCCGGCCGCAGCGGCCCCACCTGCTGGAGCTGCAGGCCCTGGCCTTGGAGCTGGGCGATGACCGGGGCCGCGCCGGCAGCGTCAGCGGCAGCGGGCGCTGGGAAGGCGGCACCTTCGCGCTGGACACGCACGTACGGCAGCTGCAGCCGGGACGGCTGGATGCGCGGCTGCCCGCGCTGCGGCTGGATGGGCCGCTGGCGCTGCAGCTCCAGGGGTTCACTTTGCCCGGCTCGGCCGCCAGCCCGGCCACCGCCCCGGCTCCGCTGGAGCTGCGCCTGGACACCGACCTGCGCGGCCAGCAGGACGAGCGCCTGCCGGCGCGACTCCAGGCCGCGCTGCAGGCACGTCGCGAAGGCCCGGCCGAGGCCGCGCACTGGACGCTGGATGTGCAGGAGTTCGCCGCCCACGCCGGCAGCGCGCAGGCCCAGGTGCGGGGCCAGGTGGTGTTCGAGCCCTCCGGCGCTTGGCAGGCACGGAGCCAGGGGCAACTGAAAAGCTTCGACCCGACGGCTTGGTGGCCGGCCGCACCGGCCGACACCGTGCTCGACGGCGACTGGAACGCGCAGCTCTCCGCCCCCGCCGGCCAACCGCTGCCACAGGCGCTGCGCGGCCAGGCCGCGCTGTCGCTGCAGGGCCGGTTGGCGGCGGTGCCGCTGCAGGGACGCATGTCCTGGCGCGACGCCGGCGCCGGGCTGCAGGCGCAGGCGCGGCTGCAGTTGGGCGGCAACCGCATCGACCTGGACGGCCGCGCCGCCGGCAGCGCGGCGCCGCAGTGGAGCCTGGCCGTGGACGCGCCGGCGCTGCAGGCGCTGGCGCCGCTGGGGAAGCTGCATCCTGCCCTGCCCGCACTGTGGCCGCGCGAGGGCCGGCTCAGCGCCCAGGCAACGCTGCAAGCGCGCGGCTCCCGGGACTGGCGCAGCGAAGGCCGCCTGGAGACGGTGGGCCTGGGCGCGGGCCCCTGGCGGCTGGCGCAGGGCCAGGCGCGCTGGGCGCTGCAGGCGCCCGGCACGGGCGATGCGCCGCTGGCCCTGGCGCTGGACGCCACCGGGCTGCAGCAGGACGGCGCCGCGCGGCTGGAGCGGCTGCGCGCGCACCTCCAGGGGCGCTGGTCGGCGCACCAGGTCGAACTGGACGCCTCCAGCCCGCTGCGCCCGCCGGCCTGGGCCGACAGCCTCATCGGCCCCTCCAGCGGCACCGAGCTCACGCTGCGCGGCAGCGGCGCCTGGCAGGGCGGCGTGGCCGGGCGCTGGAACCTGCAGCTGCAGACGCTGCAGGCCCGCGCGCGCGGCGGCCGGGGCACGCCCTGGCTGAGCACCACGCCGGTGCAGGCGCAGCTCACCTTCGACTCGGCGCTGCGCGGCGTGTCGCTCGCGCCCGGTGGCGTGGAGATGCTGGGCTTGGCGCTGCGCTGGTCGCAGCTGGACTGGAGCGCGCCCGCCACGCCCGATGCGCCGCCGCGGCTGCGGGTGCAGGCCGAGCTGCAGGCGCTGCGCGTGGCGCCCTGGCTGCAGCGGCTGCAGCCGGACTTCGGCTGGGGCGGCGACCTGGAGGTGGGCGGCCAGCTGCGCTTCGACAGCGCCGATGCGCAGGGCAGCGAGATCGTCGTGGAACGGCGGCACGGCGACCTGCAGCGCAGCGACGAAATCGGCGGCGTGCAGGCTTTCGGGCTGAGCGAGCTGCGCTTGGCGCTGCAGGTGCAGGAGGGGCGCTGGACCTTCACGCAGGCGATGGCGGCGCGCCACTTCGGCGTGCTGGCCGGGGCGCAGGTGATTCAAAGCCGTCCGCGCGTGCCTTGGCCGGACCCGCAGGACCCGATGCAGGGCGTGCTGGAGCTGCGCGTGGACGACCTGGGCGTGTGGGCGCCCTGGGTGCCGCCGGGCTGGCGCCTGGGCGGACGGCTGCATGCCTCGGCCGGGCTGGGTGGGCGCTTCGGGGCGCCGGAGATCACGGGCCGGCTGGACGCCTCGCGGCTGGCGCTGCGCAACCTGCTGCAGGGCGTGGACCTGCGCGACGGCGAGGTCGCCATGGCGCTGCGCGGCGAGGACGCGCGCATCGAGCGTTTCACATGGCACGCCGGCGAGGGGCGGCTGGAGGCATCGGGCGGGGCGCGCTTCGGGGCGACGCCCAGCGCGGCGCTGCAGTTGCGGCTGGATCGCTTCCGGGTGCTGGGTCGCTTCGACCGCCAGCTCAGCGTCAGCGGCCAGGCGGCGCTGGCGCTGCAGGCGCAGCGGCTGGAGCTCGACGGTCGGCTGGCGGTGGACGAGGGTTTCATCGACATCAGCCGCACCGAGGCGCCAACGCTGGACGAGGACGTGACGGTGCTGAACCGCCCCGGCGCGAGCGCGCAGGCACCGGTCCCGGACGAGCCCTCGGCACTGCTGCGCCACGCGCGGGTGGACTTGCGCCTGGACCTGGGGGAGCGCCTGCGGCTGCGCGGCCAGGGCGTCGATACGCGGCTGGGCGGCGAGCTGACGCTGAGCACCCCGGGCGGACAGCCGGAGGTGCGGGGCACGGTGCGCACGCTGCGAGGCCGCTATGCCGCCTATGGGCAGGATCTGGCGATCGTGCGCGGCGAGATCGTCTTCACCGGCGCGCTGCTGAACCCGCGGCTGGACATCCTGGCGATCCGCCCGCGGCTCGACGAGGTGCGGGTGGGCGTGCAGATCGTGGGCACGGCGCAGAACCCACGGGTGCGGCTGTACAGCGAGCCGGAGATGGCGGAGATGGAAAAGCTCGCCTGGCTGGTGACGGGACGCGGCCCGGACACCCTGGGCCGTGCCGACACCGCGCTGCTGCAGCGGGCCGCGCTGGCGCTGCTGGCCGGCCAGGGCGGTGGCGCCACGCCGGGGAGCAATCTGTTCCGCAGCCTGGGGCTGGACGAGGTGGCGCTGAGCCAGCGCAGCAGCGGCGAGGTGCAGCAGACGGTGGTGACGCTGGGGCGGCAGCTGTCGCAGCGCTGGTACCTGGGCTACGAACGCGGCATCGGCAGCGCGCTGGGCACCTGGCAGCTGATCTACCGGCTGGGACGCCGCATCACGCTGCGCGGCCAGTCCGGCGAGCACAACTCGGTGGACGTGCTGTGGAGCTGGCGCTGGAACTGAGCCGAGGCCGGCCCCCGCCGCGCCGGGCCCCCGTTTGTAGCCATGCGAGAATGCGCGCCGCTGTCCGCTCGCCGTAGTTCAATGGATAGAACGGCCGCCTCCTAAGCGGCAAATACAGGTTCGATTCCTGTCGGCGGGACCATCCGAGGGTCCGCAAAGGTCCGCAGAAGTCCAGAAAATGCCCGCTTCTCCTAGGAGAGCGGGCTTTTTTTCGTCCGCATGAGTCCGCCAAAGTGCGGTAGCAGCCGGGGGCAAGTGGGGGCAACAATTGGGGCAGCAGTTGCCCCCGCCTGTAAAGTTGCCCCCATGCCCCTGACCGATACCGCCATCCGAGCCGCCAAGCCCTCCACCAAACCCGTACGCCTGTTCGACGGCGAGGGGCTTTACCTAGAGGTGTCCCCAAACGGGGGCAAGTGGTGGCGGCTGAAGTACCGCCACGGGGGCAAGGAGAAGCGGCTTTCCCTTGGCACGTACCCAGACACCGGGCTGAAGGCTGCCCGTGAGCGGCGCGACGAGGCGCGGCGGCTGCTGGCGGACGGTATCGACCCCAGCGCAGCACGCCAGGCTGAGAAGGCGCGGGCCAAGGCCGCGACCGAACACCACTTCAAGGCGGTGGCTCTTGCGTGGCTACAGCACCGGGCTGCGGCCTGGAGAGAACGGACAGTAGAGATGCACCGTTCCTCATTCGAGCGGGACGTGTTTCCCAAGATTGGTGCTCGGCAGATCAACGAGATCCTGCCTGCGGACGTGCGCCAGATCGTGCAGGCCGTGGAGGCGCGCGGCGCGGGCGAAGCGGCAATCCGGATCTTCCAGCGGCTGCGCGCTGTCTTCCGTTACGCGGTAGCGCACGAGCTGGTGGCGGCCGACCCAACCTATCCTCTGAAGCCATCCGAGATATTCAAGCCGCGGCGTGTGACGCATCGGGCCGCGATGCCCGCCAAGGAACTACCCACCTTTCTGACGCAGCTTGACGCCTACCAGGGCCAGCCGGGCACCTGTGAAGCGCTGCGGCTGCTGCTGCTCACGGCGGTGCGCCCCGAGGAACAGCGTGAAGCCCGGTGGGCGGAGTTCGACCTGGAGCACGCCTTGTGGCGCATCCCTGCCGAGCGCATGAAGATGGGCCGTGAGCACCTGGTGCCGCTGTCGCTCCAAGCCGTGGCCGTCATCGAGCGTATGCGCCCACTGTCCGGCGCGGGCGAACTGGTCTTCCCGAGCCCCTTCTATCCCGGCAAGCCGCTGAGCGAGAACACGCTGAACAGCGCCCTCGCCCGCATGGGCTACAAGGGCGCGCACACCGCCCACGGCTTCCGGTCCGTCTTCTCCACCGCTGCCAATGAGGGCGGATGGAATCCCGACGTGATCGAGCGACATCTTGCCCACCTGGAACGCAACCAAGTGCGCGGCGCCTACAACCGGGCGCAGCACCTGGAGGACCGGCGCGAGCTGATGCAGGCATGGGCCGACTACCTGGATGCGATCCGCCAGCGGGGCAAGGTGTTCCCTTTCAAGCCGCAGTCTTCGATGCGTGCGCGTGCCACCCTGGGGCAGTTCGAGCAGCCAGCCGCGTGAAGTTTCGGCATGAATTCCACTGAGGACAGTGAGGACAGCGCGCCAGACAGGCGGTAAGTCTGCGGCGTCGCTGGCCGGGCACCGTGCCGGCCTCTGTGACCGCGGCGGCGAGCCGCACCTCGT
>NZ_CALAOH010000103.1 GCF_937926365.1 uncultured Azohydromonas sp.
CACCGGGTGCGCGGCTCAGCCCGCGGACGCGCCCAGGCCGTGTTTCTTGAGCAGCTTGCCGAAGGCGCGGCGCTCCTTGCCCGCCATGCGCGCGGCCTGCGTGACGTTGCCGCCGGCCTCGGCGAGCACGCGCGCGAGGTAGTCGCGCTCGAAGCAGCGCACCGCCTCGGCCTTGGCCTGCGCGAAGCCGCGGTCCGCGCCGCCGCCACCGGGCATGGCCGGCGCCGGCGCGGGCTCCTGGCCCAGGCCCTCGTGCACGATCGCATCGCCGCCGCACATCAGGAACTGCCGGTGCACCCAGTTCTCCAGCTCGCGCACGTTGCCCGGCCAGGGATAGCTGCGCAGCCACTGGCGCGTGGCCGGGTGCAGCGGCAGCGGCGCGCGGCGGTACTTGGCGGCGAAATGGCGGATGAAGTGCTCGGCCAGCAACTCCGCGTCGCCCTCGCGCTCGCGCAGCGGCGGCAGCGCCAGGTGCAGGATCTTGAGCCGGTACATCAGGTCGGCGCGGAAGCCCTGCTGCGCCACCAGCGCGTCGAGCACGCGGTTGGTGGCGGCGATCAGCCGCACGTCGCTGCACAGCTCGCGCGTGCTGCCCACCGGGCGGTAGTGCTGGTCCTGCAGGAAGCGCAGCAGCGCCACCTGGGCCTTCGGGCTCAGGGCGTCGATCTCGTCCAGGAACAGCGTGCCGCCCTCGGCCTCGGCCACCAGGCCGCGGCGCGACTGGCGCGCGTCGGTGTAGGCGCCGCGCTGCACGCCGAACAGCTCGGACTCCAGCAGCGTGTCGGGCAGGGCGCCGCAGTTCACCGGCACGAAGGGCCCGTTGCGGCGCTCGCCGCCGTAGTGGATGGCGCGCGCGGCCAGCTCCTTGCCGCTGCCGGTCTCGCCTTCGATGAGTGCCGGCGCCTGGCTCGCCGCCACGCGCAGCAGCCGCTCGATCAGCCGCCGGTGCGCCGGCGAGGCGCCGATGAGCTGCGCGCCCACCACGCCGCGGCCGTCGGGGATGGCCGCATCGTCATCGTCCATGGCGGTGCCCTCCGGGAACATGAGGCCTGCCGTCCAGAGCGGCTGGAGCACCCAGCCGCGCCGTCCCGGCCTGGGCGGATTTTCGGCCGCCCGCCGCCGGATGGTCCGGTACCGCGCCACCGTCGTGGTTGACCAAGGTCACCCGGCCGCCACGGCCCGGGACCGCTGGGCAGCGCGCGCGGGGCGCTTTCGCTTCGAACACGACCGACTCCGCTACGTGGCGGGGCGCGGCATGGGGCTTGCCATGGCGCGGGCTTGTGCATGTCCGGCCTGAGGCCGCGGGAGAAACACGATGGAACAGGACCAGCTGCGCCGGCGCGTCAACGAGGTGGCGCAATACGCCGAGGACGCCAAGCGCGCCTCCTACGGCAACACGGTGCCCGCCGAGGTGCGCGAGTGCGTGGACAAGATGTACTGGCAGGCGCGCCAGGCCCGCGAGGCCTGCACCGCGGTGCCGCAGCAGCAACAGCAGTCCGCCGGACCGGAAACGGTGCGCTCGCTCGTGGAGGCACTGGAGCAGCTGGGCGACCGCGCGGTGGCGGCCTGCCAGGCCAGCGGCAACGTCGATCCGCCGCTGCAGCAGGCGGTCAAGCGCGCGCACGAGGAAGTCGCCCGGCTCAAGCAGCAGATGCAGTAGCGCGGCCAGGCCGCGGCAAGGGCGCCGCGTGGCATGCCGGCAGCGCATGCGAGGCATGAAAACTTCTCGTTTGAGCCGGTTCCGGGCGGTTCCTAGCATTTGCGGCGTCGATGTCACCGGCCCGCAGCCACAGATGGACTCTTCCGCCGCCTCGCCCCGCCCCGTCTCCTTCAATGCCGTGGATGGATACCGGCTCAACGGTTTCGTCTGGCGGCATCCCGGCCCCGGGCGGGAGCGCCCGGTGGTCGTGGTCAACCCGGCCACCTCGGTGCGCTGCCGCTACTACGCGCGCTTCGCCGCCTTCCTGCACATGCACGGCTTCGACGTGCTTTGCTACGACTACCGGGGCATCGGCGAGTCGCGCCCGCGCAGCCTGCGCGGATTCGAGGCGGGGTGGATCGACTGGGGCCGGCTGGACTTCGAGGCGGCGCTGCAGCTCGCGTCGGACCGCTTCCCGGGCCAGCCGGTGCAGGTCGTGGCGCACAGCGTCGGCGGCTTCCTGATCGGGCTGGCGGCCTCCAGCCACCGCGTCTCGCGCGTGTTCAGCATGGGCGCGCAGTACGCCCACTGGCGCGACTACCACCGTGCCCGGCGCTTGCGCCTGCTGCTGAAGTGGCACGTGGTGATGCCGGCATTGACCGCCGTGCTGGGCTACTTCCCGGGCCGGCGCCTGGGCTGGCTGGAGGACACGCCGCGCGGCGTGGTGCGCGACTGGACCGCGCCGCATCCGCGGTTCGAGGACAACTGGCGCCGCGGCGCGCTGCAGCTGCCGCAGGTCGAGCTCGACGCGCTGGTGGCGCGCTTCGCCGCGGTGCGCGGCGAGACGCTGGCGCTGAGCCTGAGCGACGACGAGTTCGGCACGGTGGCGGCGGTGCAGCGGCTGCTGGGCTACTACCGGAACAGCGCGCGCACGCACCTGCACCTGAAGCCCGAGGCCATCGGCCAGGCGCGGGTGGGGCACTTCGCCTTCTTCCACAGTCGCTTCGAGCACAGCCTGTGGCCGCTGGCGCTGGAGTGGCTGCGCCACGGGCGGCTGCCGGCGCAGCCGCGGGGCGAGGTCTTCACGTGGCCGCCGGAAGCGCCTGAAGCGCCCGAGGCGCCGCGGACGGTGTTCCAGGCCGCTTGCTCAGCGGGACTCCCAGCGTGAAACGACCCGTTCGCACGGGTCAGCGGCGCTTGCAGCGGTTGTTCCGCCAGGTTGCGCGAGCCCCCTTGGAGCGTGCGGGAGAGCCATTGCCGCGCGTTGCCCGTGCGGCAGCGAGGCACGGCGTCAGCCCGCGCAGGCCGCTGCCTCGGCGCAAATCCAGCCCATGAATTCCCGCACCTCCGGCGCCGGGCTGGTCTCGGCCTGGATCAGCCAGTAGTCCGCCGGGGCGGGTTGCGGCGGGCCGAGCGCGATCAACCGCCCGTCGGCCAGCATCGGCGCGATCAGCGCGCGCCGCCCCAGCGCGATGCCCTGGCCGGCCATGGCCGCGTGGATGAGTTGGTCGTACTGGTTGAAGCGCAGCACGCCGCGCGGACGCAACTCCTGCCAGCCCTGGCGCTCCAGCCAGTGGCTCCATTGCAGCCAGGGTCGGTAAGGGCCGTCGAACTCCAGCAGCACCTGCGACTGCACGACCTCGGGCGCCGACAGCGCCGCCAGGCCCAGCGAGGGGTGCGCCACCGGCACGATGTGCTCGCGGAACAGGCGCTGCGCCCCCGCCGGCATGGCCTCGCGCGCGCCGTAGCGGATCGCCAGGTCGATGCCCTCGGCCTGCAGGTCCATCGCACGGCTGTTGGCCGAGACGCGCACCTCGATGTCCGGGTGCCGCTGCAGGAAGGCGCCCAGCCGCGGCATCAGCCACAGCCCGGTCACGCCGATGGTGGAAGTCAGCGTCACCATGCGCCGCCCGGTGCGCCCGGTCAGTGCGCCCACCACGTCCTGCAGCTGCTGCACCGCGCTGTCGGCGCTGCGGAACAGCCGTTCGCCCTCCGGCGTGAAGGCGATGCTGCGGTGGCCGCGCACCAGCAGCTTCAGCCCCAGCGCTTCCTCCAGGGCCAGGATCTGGCGGCTGACCGCCGATTGCGTCAGGCACAGGTCCTGCGCCGCCAGCGTGATGCTCATGCGGCGCCCGACCGCCACGAAGCCGCGCACCAGGTCAAGCGAGGGAAGGCGGAGCAGAGGGATTGACATTCCTGAAGCGCATGTGTTTCTGACCGAGAACTCGTTTGAGGTGAACGCCTGTCGCCAGTGTAATGACTGCATCGCGAATACCGCTGCCCGGCATGGGCGCGGCCAGGCAGGAGCAGCCGATGAATGCAGTGAAGGAATGCGAAGCGGACCGGCGCAGCCGGCCCTGGCGGGTCGTGGTGGCTGGTGGCCTGGTGATGGGGCTGGCGCTCGGGGTGCGGCATGCGCAGGGCATCTTCCTGCTGCCGGTCACGCTGGACCACGGCTGGCCGCGCGAGGCCTTCGGCTTCGCCCTCGCGGTGCAGAACTTGGTCTGGGGCCTGGCGCAGCCCGTCACCGGCATGGTCGCGGACCGCTTCGGCTCGCGCCGGGTCGTGATCGGCGGGCTGCTGTGCTACGCGGCCGGGCTGCTGCTGATGTCGCGCGCGCCCACGCCGGTGGCCTTCACGCTCTCGGCGGGGCTGTGCATCGGCATGGGGCTCTCGGGCACCGCTTTCGGCACCGTGTACGGCGCGCTCAGCCGCCTGGTGGCGCCGGTGCAGCGCAGTTGGGCGCTGGGCATGGCCGGCGCGGTGGGCGGGCTGGGGCAGTTCATCGTGCTGCCCGCGTCGCAGGGGTTGATCGCGTCGCTCGGCTGGGCCGGGGCGCTGGCGGCGCTGGGCCTGGCCTGCGCGCTGCTGCTGCCCTGCGCGAAGCCGCTGGATGACCGGCCGGCCGCCGCGCCGCCGGGCCGGCAACGGCTGTCCAGCGCGCTGCGCGAGGCTTTCGGGCACCGCGGTTTCTGGCTGCTCAACCTGGGTTTCCTGGCCTGCGGCTTCCAGCTCGCGTTCATCGCCGCGCACCTGCCGGCCTACGTGCTCGACCGGGGCTTGCCGGCGCGGCATGCCGTGGCCGGCCTGGCCCTGGTGGCGCTGGCCAACGTCGCGGGCACCTACGTGCTGGGCGCGCTGGGCGGGCGGCACCGCCGCAAGCACCTGCTGGCCGGCGTGTACCTGGCCCGTTCGCTGGCGATGGCCGCCTTCGTGCTGCTGCCGCTGAGCCCGTGGAGCCTGTACGCCTTCTGCGCCGTCATGGGCTTCCTCTGGCTGGGGACCGTGCCGCTGACCAACGGGCTGGTGTCGCAGGTGTTCGGCGTGCAGTACATCGCCACGCTGTTCGGCTTCGTGTTCTTCGGGCACCAGCTCGGCGCCTTCCTGGGCGTGTGGCTGGGCGCGGCGGTGTTCGACGCGACGCGCTCCTACGACGCCATCTGGCTGGCCGGCATCGGCCTGGGGCTGCTGGCCGCGCTGCTGCACTGGCCCATCGACGACCGGCCACTGGTGCGCGCCGCGCCGGCCGCAGCATGAAGCCTGTTCTCAGGCTCGCGCTGGCCGCCGCGCTGGCGTGGGTCTTCAGCTTATGGTTGCGCCCGGAATACGTTCTGGACTTCGCGGCCGGCCTGGCGCTCTGCGGCCCGGCGCGGTGATTTTCAGCACCCGGGCGGAAGGCCTGGGTCCCAGCGCGGCATCCTCAGCCCGCGGGCTTGCGGTATGCGGCGAAAATGCCGGCTTTGACCTTTGACCCGGGACGCCAGCGTCCACCGACCCATGAAGCACACCCAACAGCCGCCCGCCGCCGCCGCGCCCGCCCCCAAGAAGAAGAGTGCGCCGGAGTCGCCGCTGGCCGCCGCCTTCGACCGCCTGGCGCAGAAGAGCGGTTTCGAGAACTGGAAGGAGCTCGACCGCGAGGCGCCGCTGCCCACGCGCTCCACCGCGCCGGTGCGCGCGTCCATCGACCCGGACGCCAAGCCCGAGCCGCCGAAGATCTCCGGCAAGCAGCAGGCGGCCGGCCAGGGCGCGGCGGACGTGTCCTTCGCCGACTTCGTCAAGGGCGCGCAGCAGCTGCCCAAGGCCAACAAGCGCGCCTGACCCCGGCGCGTGCAGGACGCCGGTCCACGGCGTCGGGCTCGCCGCGCAACGCACGCGCGGCGTCCAGGCCCTGGGGCATGCTCACGCCGCGGCGCAGTGACGCGCCCGGCCGGAGCCCGGGGCCCCGTGCAGCAGCTGCATCTCCTGCAGCAGGATGGCGGTGGAGATGTCCTCGAACTCCTCCACCGGCAGGCTGCGATCGAAGGCATAGCCCCACTTGCCGAACAGCGGCTGCCAGTACGACTCGCCGGCCGGCGTGAAGCGCAGCACCCCGTCGTCGTCGATCTCGTACTGGATCTCGCCAGGCAGGACGTGATCCGCGAACTCCGCGAAGGACAGGGCCGGGGCGTCGGTCCTCATCATGGTCATGGTGCAAGTCCTCTTGTACAGGCCTCGCAGTGTCGGGTAGCGCAGGGGCTTCGCTCTGCCGTCCGGCGCCGGTTCCCGGCGTAGGCCGTATCTGACACGCACCGCCCCGTGTCCGCCGCCTCCTGACAGGCGTGGCAGCCCCTGCACGCCGCGGCGGGATGCTTCCGGTTGCAGAGCCGCCGTACCCCTGTGCCAAGCTGCGGCGCCGTATCCGGCCGCGGGCCGGATAGAGCCGGGAGCATCGCCATGCACAGCAGGACCTTTGAATTTCAGGGCGCGCAAGGCCAGCCGCTGTCGGGGCGGCTGGACCTGCCCGAAGGGGCGGTGCGCAGCCACGCCCTGTTCGCCCACTGCTTCACCTGCACCAAGCAGTCGCTAGCGGCCTCGCGCATTGCGCGCGCCCTGGCCGCGCAGGGCATCGGCGTGCTGCGCTTCGACTTCACCGGCCTGGGCCAGAGCGGGGGCGATTTCGCCGACAGCACCTTCAGCGGCAGCGTGGAGGATTTGCTCGCCGCGGCGCGCGCGATGCAGGCCGCGGGCATCGGGCCGCGGCTGCTGATCGGGCACAGCCTGGGCGGCGCCGCCGCGCTGGCCGCGGCCGGCAGCCTGCCAGAGCTCAAGGCGGTGGCCACGATCGCGGCGCCCTTCGACGTGCAGCACGTCAAGCACCTCTTCGGCAACGACTTGCAGACGCTGCTGGACCAGGGCGAGGCCGAGGTGCGCATCGGCGGGCGGCCGTTCCGCATGCGGCGCGACTTCATCGACGACCTGGAGCGGCACGACCAGCGCCAGCGCATCGCGGCGCTGCGGCAGGCGCTGCTGGTGCTGCACGCGCCCCTGGATGCCACCGTGGACGTCGCCAACGCCGGTGCCATCTTCCAGGCGGCGCACCACCCGAAGAGCTTCGTGTCGCTCGACGATGCCGACCACCTGCTCACGCGCGCGCAGGACGCGGCCTATGCCGCGGACGTCATCGCGGCCTGGGCCACGCGCTATTTGGGCAAGCCGGCGCCGCGTGGCGCGGCCGAGCCCGGGGAGGTGGTGGTGGAGGACACGGGCGAGGGTGACTTCCAGGTCGGGGTGGCGGCAGGCCCGGCCTTCTTCGTGGCCGACGAGCCGATGGAGGTGGGCGGCTTGGGTTCCGGGCCGACGCCTTACGAGCTGGTCGCCGCGGGGCTGGGCGCCTGCACCGTGATGACCCTGCGCATGTACGCGCGCCGCAAGGGCCTGCCGCTGCGGCATGTGCGCGTGCGCCTGGGACATGCCCGCAGCACCGGTGAAACGCCGCCCGATGTCTTCCTGCGCAACGTCACGATCGAGGGCGATCTCAGCGATGAGCAGCGCCAACGGCTGATGGAGATCGCCGACCGCTGCCCGGTGCACAACACGCTGGAGCGCGGCGCCCGGGTGCAGACGCGGGAAGTCCGGCCTCCGCGGGCGCCGCAGGGCCTGGAAGCGGCCGGGCAGCACGCGCGGGACATGGAGGCCGACATGGGTGACACGGGCCGCGCGGAGCCACCGGCGCCGTAGCGCCCGCCGGCTTCAGTGCGTGGCCGGCGACGGGGCCGCGGACGGCGCTTCCCCGGCCTCGCCGGCGAACCAGGCATCCAGCCCGCCGGCCAGCGGGCGCACACGCGTGAAGCCGTGCGACTGCAGCACCCGCGCCGCCTGCGCGGCCGACACGTCGTTGGGGCAGTTGCAGTAGACAACCACCTCGTGCGCCGGGTGCAGCTGTGCGGCCAGGGCGGCGATGCCGTCGAGCTCGACGTGACGGGCGCCCGGGATGCGGCGGGCGTCGATCTCCAGGCTGGAGCGCGGGCGCACATCGACCACCACGGGCGGCGCCTCGCCCTGCAGCAGCGTGCGCAGCTCCTCCACGCCGATGCGCGGCATGCCCAGGTCGTGCAGCGTGCGGCGCCGGCGCCACCAGCGCAGCGCCAGCAGGGCGGCCAACAGCACCAGCAGCACGGCCAGCGCGGTGGTGCCGGCGCTGGACAGCAGGTCCAGCACGCGCTGGATCTCGCGGCTGAAAAGCAGGCCCAGTCCCAGGAACAGCAGGCTCCACAGGCCGCCGCCCAGCACCTCGAAGAACATGAAGGTGCGCCAGGGCATGCCCAGCGCGCCGGCCATGGGCGCGGCCACCAGCGACACGCCGGGCACGAACTTGGCCGCGACCAGCGAGCTGCCGCCCCAGCGGCCGATGAGCAGCTCGCTGCGCCGCACGCAGGAATCGGGCGACAGCGACACCTTGCACAGCAGCCGCATCACGCGGTGCCCGTGGCGCCGCCCGCCGATGAACCACAGGGCGTCGCCGGCGATGTTGGCCGCCACCGCCGCGGCCAGCGCCGCCGCCAGCGGGAAGCGCCCGCCCGCCGCCAGGCCACCGGCCACCACCAGCAACGGCGCGGCCGGCACGGGCGCGCCCACGCGCGCGGCCAGCGTCACCACGAACACCAGCAGCACGCCATGGCGCAACAGCAGATCCACCAGCGCTTCCATCGTGCGGGAGGGTACGGAAGCGGGGCGCGCGCTGCAGGCCGGCGCGTTTTGGGCTTGCTGCAAGACGGGTCGGTGCGCGGCAGGCCTGAAAAAAGGCGCCCGAGGCGCCCTTGTGCGAGACGGCGGGCCTGGCCCGCCCGGACCGCCGCGGCTCAGCGCGGCAGCACGAAGGTGGATTTTTCGCGCAGGCTGCGCGCCGAGTCGCCAGCCGAGGCCTCGCGCTCGATGGTGAAGTGGATCTCGTGCGCGCCGGGCGGCGTGGCGGCCGCCGTCTCCGGCGGCACGCGCAGCGCCATCGTCACCCACTGCGCCTCGGCCGGACCCAGTTGCAGGCGCACCGGTGCGGCCAGCGCCAGCCCGGGCAGTCCCTCGGCCCTGACGGTGTAGGTCTGCGGCGCCTCAGCGGCGTTCATCACCTGCATGCGGTAGACGTTCTCCACGGCGCCGCCGTCCACCT
>NZ_CALAOH010000104.1 GCF_937926365.1 uncultured Azohydromonas sp.
TGCTGGCAAGGAGCAGGGCGGCGAGGGGGGCGGGGCGAAGCATGGGCGGGCGGGGAAGCGGCGGGCGGCGGCAGCGGCGCGCCGGGCACGGCGCCGGGACGGGGACCGCAGGCGCACAGGGACAGCGCGGCCAGGAAGCCAATCAACGCTCCGAACGCCCTGGCCGCAGCCATGCCCGCCGTCGCCATGCTTCAGCTTCCCCCGTCCTCCAGCCCCGTTTCCTTCCCGCCCCTTCTCAGCCGCTTGGAGAACGGCGGCAGCCCCGCCAGGAGCTGGCGGCCGAAGGGCGTGGTGGCCAGGCGCGGGTCGTAGCACACCAGCGTGGCGCGGTCCTGCTCGCTGCGGATGCCGCGCCCGGCCCACTGGTTCAGCCGCACGCCCGTGGCGGGCACGGTCAGCTCCACGAAGCTGTTGCGGCCCTTGGCCTCCAGCCACTCGCTGCGCGCCTCCGACACCGGATCGCTCGGGTTGGCAAAGGGCACCTTGGGCATCAGCACCCACTCGCACTGCGTGCCGGGCAGGTCCAGCCCCTCGCCGAAGCTCTGCAGCCCCACCAGCACCGAGCGCTGGCCGCGGGCCACGGCCTCGCGGTGCCGGCGCAGCAGCTGCTCGCGCGAGGCGCTGCCCTGCACCAGCAGGTCGTTGCGGATCTCCGGCGGCATCGCGTCCACCAGCGCGCGCAGCTGCACCCACGAGGAGCACAGCAGCAGCGCGCCGTGCTGCACCTCGCGCAGGTCCTGCGCGATGAGCGTGCCGCACTCGCGGTTGTGCGCGGCCGGGTCCTTGGGGCTGGACTGCGTGGCCACCACGATGAAGCGGCCCTGCCGCGCGTAGTCGAAGGGGCTCTGCACCTCCAGCGTGCGCGCGCCCTCCACCTGCTCCAGGCCCGCGTCGCGCAGGAAGAAGTCGAACTTCCCGAGCGCGCGCAGCGTGGCCGAGGTCACCACCGCGCCGCGCAGCCGGCTCCAGAGGTTGCGCTGCAGCAAGCCGCCGGCGAACAGCGGGCAGGCCTTGGCGTCGAGCTGCACCACGCCGGCCTCGGTGCGGAAATCGAACCACTTGGCCGGCGGCATCGGGCCCTCGTCGAGCATCAACTCGGCCGTCTCCACCAGCTCGGTGAGACGGCGCGCCTGCGGGCCGATGGCCAGCAGGTGCGCATTGACCTGCGCGGCGCTGTCCGAGTCCTCGCTGCGCTTGCGCCGCATCCAGGTGGAGAGGTCGGCCAGCTTGCTTTCGGCCACGGAGGCGACCTGGTGCAACTCCTCCCAGAAGCCGCGCAGCTCGTCGGAAAGTTTCCCCTGCGCCAGCCGCACGCGCAGCGGCTCGGTGCTGCCGCTGGCGGCATGCGTCTGCAGCCGCGCCGTATGGGCATCCATCAGTGCGCGCGCGAGCTGCGCCAGCTTCTCGCGCAGCACACCCAGGCCATCGGGCAGCGCCTCGGCCGGGTACTCCAGCTCCAAAGCGGCGACGCTGAGCGCGCGCTCCAGCCGCGTGGCCCAGGCGGTGCTGGTGAGCGTGGTCTCGCTGGCGCCATGCGACAGCGCGATGGCGGGCAGGTGGTGGCCCTCGTCGAAGACGTAGATGGCGCGCTCGCCCGAGGGCAGCGCCGACTTGTCGCTGCGCAGCGAGGCCAGCACCAGGTCGTGGTTGGCCACCAGCACGTCGGCGGCGGCGGCCACGCGCTTGGCGTTGTAGTAGAGGCAGTCCTGGTACTGCTCGCAGGCCGGGCCGGTGCAGGCGTGGCGGTCGGCGGCGATACGGCTCCAGCCCGCCAGCGCCTCGCCGTCCAGGCTGTCGCGCTCGCCGTCCCAGGCGCCGGACTGGAGTTTCCTTTGCAGCTTCTGGAACAGCGCCGCGTCGGCCTCGGCGACGCCCTGCTGCGCCGGCTCGGACAGGTCGAAGGACTCCTGGGCCTGGCCCGATGCCTGGGCGTCGAGCTTCAGCAGGCAGACGTAGCGGCCACGGCCCTTGAGCATCGCGTAGCTGAAAGGCTCGGTGGAAGCCTTGGCCAGCTCCGGCAGGTCCTTGTGCATGAGCTGTTCCTGCAGCGCGATGGTCGCGGTGGAGATCAGCAGTTTTACTTTGCGCAGCCTTGCCAGGTGCAACCCGGCGAGCAGGTACGCACGGGTCTTGCCCACGCCGGTGCCGGCCTCGATGACGGCCACCCGGGGCTGCGGCGGATTGGCGGGGTCGAAGTCGGCCTCGGCCAGGGTGTCGGCGACGGCATGCAGCATCTGCAGCTGCCCCTCGCGCGGCTGGAAGCCTTCGAGCCGCTCGGCCAGGCCGAAATACTGCGCATCCAGCGCGTCGTGCAGCGGCTGCTTGTCCATGGGTCGGAGATTGAGAGTGGCCCCTGAAGCTAGGCGCGAACGCGCGTGGGGCTTGGATAAATAGACAGTGATGGACAGTGTACCGGCGGGTCCGGACCGAGGAGCTGGGGCCTGGGAACGTCCATTGCACTGCAGCAAGCGCATACGACCTTTGGATGAAAGCGAGGCTCCCATGCTCGGCGGCGTGTCCTTGATGCAGTTCCTCAAGGAGCTCTACCAGGAGATCAGCGATGACGACATCTTCAACGGTGCCGCGGCGCTGGGCTTCTACCTGACGCTGGCCATCTTCCCGGCCATGATCTTCGTGATGGCCGTCATCCCGTTCCTGCCCATCCCCAACGTGGACCAGGCCATCATGGACCTGCTGCGCCAGGCCATGCCGGCCAACGCCGCGCAGATGTTCTCGGACGTGGTGCAGCAGGTCACCGGCGAGCAGCGGGGCGGACTGCTGTCCTTCGGCTTCCTCGCCACGTTGTGGGCCACCTCCACCGGCATGTACGCGGTGATGCAGGCCCTCAACGTCACCTACGACGTCAAGGAAGGGCGCGGCTTCATCAAGGCGCGCGCCACCGCCATCGGGCTGAGCGTGCTGTTCGTGGTGCTGATGGTGGGCGGCTTCTCGCTGATCGTGCTGGGCGGCGTGATCCAGGAGTGGCTGGGCCAGTACTTCAGCCTCGGCCCGGCCGTGCTGTGGTTCTTCGCCGCGCTGCGCTGGGTGATCATCGTGCTGGGACTGACCCTGGCCTTCGCCCTCATCTACTACCTCGCGCCGGACGTGAAGCAGGACTTTCGCTTCATCACGCCAGGCAGCCTCCTGGGCGTGCTCACGCTGATCGTGGCCTCGCTGGGCTTCGCCATCTACGCCACCAACTTCGGCAACTACGACGCCACTTACGGCAGCATCGGCGCGGTGATCGTGCTCATGCTGTGGCTCTACATCGTGGGGCTGGTGATCTTGCTGGGCTCGGAGATCAACGCCCTCATCGAGCACCACGCCGCCAGCGGCAAGCAAAAGGGAGAAAAGGTCGAAGGCCAGGCCGCGCGCGACCCCGCCACCCGGCGCCGCGTGCAAGCCGTGGCGCCCGAGCACGGCGGGCTGGAGCACAAGCGCGGAGCCTGATTCCACAGCGCAGGGGAAAGCTTTCCGTTCGCCCCGAGCCTGTCGAAGGGCAGGCGCTGGCACGCCGGCATGGCAGGGGCTTCGACAAGGCTCTCCTGAGCTTGTCGAAGGGCTCGGCCCGAACAGGACTCCTTGGGTACTTGCCTGAAGCAGCTCCAGCCAGCTGCCTCCTCAACGCCCCCCGCGCGCCACCTCGCGCAGCCGCAGGCGCTGGGCGTGGCGTACCGCCGCGGCGTGGCGGCAACGCAGCGTCTCCTCGGCGAAGGGCAGCGCCGCCAGCAGTACGCCGCCCGCCGCCACGCCCCAGAGATAGGCCATGGGCAAAGGATGCTGCTTGGGCCGCAGGCTCCAGTCCGGTACGCCATCGCCCAGCAGCGCCAGCGTCTGGCCGTGATGGATGAGCGCGAGCGAAACCAGCCCGGCCCAGGGCAGCGACAGCTGCAGCGCGTGTACCCACTGCTCCACCGGCGGGATGCGCCGCCGCGACGCGGCGTAGCTCAAGTCCCACCAGGTCGTCAGCTCGTGCGCCAGGCACAGCACGAACAGCAGTACCAGCACGGCGGCCGTGACCTCCAGCAGCAGCGCCGCCGCCAGCGCCGGGCCCATCTCCAGCAGCATCAGCCAGTGCAGCAGCGACTCGCGCGTGCCCGCGTCGTGCTCGATGCGGTACGCGCGGTGGCACAGCCAATCCCCAAACCCGGCCAGCAGCCACAGCGGCAGCAAGCCCCAGAGCAGCACCTGCTGCAGCAGTACGGCAGTCATATCCATGCCGCGGGCGCGGCAATGCCCGTGCCTCGGCCAGCCCGGGGCTTTCACGTGGCCCCGCGCCCCGTGGTGTCCAGGCCCACCCACTAGGAACGGAGCTTGCCGCCAGCCCGGTCTGCCGCTTCCGGCACCTCGCCGCCACGCATGCCCCCCGCCGCCACCCGTACTGAGGTCCGACGCCTGCAACTGGGCTGCGGCCCACATCCCGCACCCGGCTGGATCAACGCCGACCGGACTGCCGCGCCGGGCGTGGACCTGGTGGGCGACATCCGCCAGGGCTTGGCGCTGCCGAGCGCCAGCATCGACCACGCGGTGGCGATCCACTTCCTGCAGGATCTGTGCTGGCCCGATATCTCCGGCGCGCTGCGCGAGATCCGCCGCGTGCTGCGCCCCGGCGGCGTGCTGCGGCTGGGGTTGCCCGACATGGAGCGCGCCATCGCCGCCTGGCAGCGCGGCGACGCGAGCTACTTTTACGTGCCCGATGAGCACGCGCGCTCGGTGGGCGCCAAGCTGGTGACGCAGCTGATCTGGTACGGCTCCGTGCACACGCCCTTCAATTTCGAGTTCGCGCAGGAGCTGCTGCAGGACGCCGGCTTCCACGACGTCCGCCGCTGCGCCTTCCGCGAAAGCGCCAGCGGCATCGAGGGCATCACGGCGCTGGACAACCGTGAGCGCGAGAGCTTCTTCGTGGAGGCGCGGGCCTGAAGCCGGCCGGCGCTGGCCAGGGAACGGGGCCGGGCTCGTCGGCGACCAAGGCAGGACTTTCCCCACAGGAGGCGCCATGAGCCAGGAGACCAGGATCGCCATCGTCGGTGCGGGACGTGTGGGCAGCACCTTCGCCTACACGTTGGCCGCGTCGGGGCTGGTGCACGACATCGTGATCATCGACGCCGACACCGGCCGCGCCGAGGGCGAAGCGATGGACATCGCGCACGCGGTGCCGTTCCACCGCCCGGTGTCGGTGCGCGCGGGCACGCTGGCCGACGCGGCCGGCGCCATGGTCACCGTCATTACCGCCGGGGCGGCGCAGCGTCCGGGCGAAACCCGCCCCGCCCTGCTGCAACGCAACGTGGAGGTCCTGCGCGGCATCCTCGCCGGCGTGGCGCAGGCCAACCCGGACGGGTTGTTGCTGGTGGCAACCAACCCCGTAGATGCGCTGACCTACGCGGCGCTGCGCCTCTCGGGCCTGCCCAGCGGCCGCGTGCTGGGCTCGGGCACGGTGCTCGACTCGGCCCGGCTGCGCGCGGAGCTGGCCGGGCGCTACGACGTGGACCCGCGCAACGTGCACGCCTACGTGCTGGGCGAGCATGGCGACAGCGAGCTGGTGGCCTGGTCCACCACGCGCATCGCCAACATGCCGCTGCAGGACTACTGCGCGCTCACGGGCGCGTCCTGCGGTGCTCGGGACCTGGAGACGATCGCCGTGGCGGTGCGCGACGCGGCCTACGAGATCATCCGGCGCAAGGGCGCCACCAACTTCGCCATCGCCGCGGCGCTCACGCGCATCGTGGAGGCGATCGTGCGCGACGAGGCCTCGGTGCTGACGGTGTCCACGCTGCTGCAGGGCCAGTACGGCATCGAGGACGTGTGCCTGAGCCTGCCGGCGGTGGTGGGGCGCCAGGGCGTGCGCCACCTGCTGCCCATCCCGCTGAGCCCGGACGAGGAGCAGGCGCTGCGGCGTTCGGCCGAGGTCATCCGTAACGCGCTGGCGACGCTCGACCTGTGAGAGCGCTGAATAGCTCATACGCACCTCACCAATCCTTCGGAACGCTGAAAGCCCGTTCGTGCTGACCCTTCGATACCTCAGGGCGAACGGTAGTCAAGGTTCGGAGAGTTCATTCAGTCCGCTTTACCCGTCGCCCAGCTCCGCCGCGATCTCCAGCAGCTGCTGCGGCGTGGGCTGGTCCCAGCCCGGGCCGTGCACGCCCTGCGCGTACCAGCGCACCATCTCCGGCAGCACCAGCGGGTGCTGCCAGCCGCTGGTCTGCAGCCGCTTGCGGATGGAGGGGTGCACCTGCCGCGCCTCCATGTCGGCCAGCAGTTGCTCACACAGCACCGCCTGGGCCTCGGCCGAGAGCGCAGCGATGTCGTCCACCACGCGCTCGCGGCGCCGGCGCAGCCAGGCTTCCACCCAGCGCGCCTGCCGGCGCGCCGACGGTTTGACCAGGCCCTCCCCGGTCAGGACCTCGGCCGGCGCCGTGGCCATCGGCGCGGCGATCACGGCCGGCCCGAGTGCGGGCGCCGCGGCGTAGGCCGGGGCCGCCG
>NZ_CALAOH010000105.1 GCF_937926365.1 uncultured Azohydromonas sp.
GGATGGCATCGTCCCGGCCCGCGGCCTCGATGGCGTCGAGCAGGCCGCGGCGCACTTCGGCCGAGCCGGCGTTGACGGGCGGGTTGTCGATCACGACGACGGCCACGTCGCCGTCGCGTTCCAGGTGTACACGGGCGCTCATGTCGATGCTCCGGTGATGGCGATGCCCGGCCCTCGGGGCCTCGGGCGTGTTGATGCAGGGAGGCGGTCCGACCGATGCGGACCGCTTGGGTCAGCGCGCGAGCACGGCCACGCCGTCGGCGGCGCGCACCCCTTGGCCCCGTGGCAGCACGAACACCGGGTTGATCTCGGCCTCGGCCAGACGGTCGCCGAGCTGGGCCGCCATGGCGGAGAACGCGACGATGGTGTCCACCAACGCGTCCACGTCAGCCTTGGGCCGGCCGCGGAAGCCATCAAGCAGCGGCCAGGTCTTGAGCTCGCGCGCCATGGACAGCGCTTCCTCGCGGCTGAGCGGCCCTGCGGGCGGCAGCAGCCGCATCGTGGTGTCCTTGAACAGCTCCGCCGTGACGCCGCCCATGCCCAGCAGCACGGCCGTGCCCAGCGCATCGCGGTGCAGGCCCAGGATCAGCTCCGTGCCACCGGCCACCATCTCCTGCACCAGGAAGCGCTGCGGCCGCACGCCGGCCCGGGCTTCCACTTGCGCGGCCATCTCGGCCAGCCGCGCGCCGATCTGCTCGGCCGTCAGGCCCACGGCCACGCCGCCCACGTCGCTCTTGTGCGTGATCTCGCCCGAGAGGATCTTGAGCACCACCTGGCCGCCCAGCTCCCGCGCCGCCTGCTCGGCCTCGGCGGCCGTCTGGACGACGGCCTCGCGGGCACACGGCACGCCAAAGCGCGCGAAGAGCTGCTTGGCCCGCGCCTCGTCCAGCGAGCCGGCGGGAAAGTCCTCCACCGGCACGGCGGCCTCCTGCAGTGGCGCCTCGGTCGAGGGCGCCTGCCACTGGCTGGCCTGCAGCATCCCGCCCAGGGCCGCCGTGCAACTCTCGGCCGCGGCGAAGGCCGGCACGCCGCGTCGGGTCAGCAGTGCGCCCACCTCGGGGGCATGCGGGCTGACGTAGGCCAGCACGGGCTTGTCCGACAGCGGCAGGCAGTCCTGGATCGCGCCGGCCATGAGCTCCGGCATCGCCAGGCCGGAGGAGCCCACGATCACCACCAGCGCGTCATAACTGGGGCTGGCCAGCACCGCCTTGATCGCGCCGCGCAGCAGGTCAGGCTGCAGCCCGGCCAGCGTCACGTCGATGGGATTGCGGTCCAGCGCGGCGTGGTTGCCGGTCTGCAGCGCGCGCAGCGCGGCGGCCGTCTCGGCGTCCGGCGCCGGCGTCTCGAAACCCGACACGCCCAGGCTGTCCGACACCAGCGTGCCAGCCCCGCCCGTGGAGGTCAGGATCGCCACGCGGTTGTTGCGCAATACACGACCCGTGGCCAGCGCGGCCGGGATGTCGAGCAGATCGCTGAAGGCCTGGGCGCGGATCACGCCGGTCTGCCGGAACAGCGCGTCGTACATGCGGTCGGCCCCGGCCAGCGCGCCGGTGTGCGACACAGCGGCCAGCGCGCCGGCCTCGGAGCGGCCGATCTTGAAGGCGACGATGGGCTTGCCGGCCCGCGCGGCCCTGAGGGCGGCGGCGCGGAACTTCTGCGGGTTGCGCACGGTTTCAACATAGAGCGCGATCACCCTGGTGGCCTCGTCATCCACCAGGTGGTCGATGAAGTCGGCCAGCTCCAGGTCCACCTCGTTGCTGGTGGAGACCAGCTTGGACAGCCCGATGCCACGCGCCGCGGCGCGCGACAGCAGCGCGCCCAGGATGCCGCCGCTTTGCGACACCACGCCGATGGTGCCCACGGGGAAATGCTCCATCTCCAGCGCGCCCGTGGCCGACAGCACGATGTTGTCGGTGAGGTTCACCAGCCCGATGGTGTTGGGGCCCAGCAGCCGCATGGAGCCGGCGGCCTCGATGAGCTGGCGCTGGCGCCGCGCGCCTTCCTCGCCGGTCTCGGTGTAGCCGCTGGCCAGCACGATGGCGGCGGCGCAGCCGCGCGCGGTCAGGTCGCGCACCGCCAGGTGCGCCCGCTCGGCGCCCAGCAGCACGATGCCCACGTCAGGCACCGTCGGCAGCGAGGCCACGTCGGGATAGCAGCGCAGCTCGCCGATGCGCTCGGCCTTGGGGTTCACGGGATAGACGTTGCCCTTGAAACCATGCTTGACCAGATACGACACCGGGCGGCCGGCCGTCTTGGTGGCATCGGCCGAGGCGCCGATGACGGCGACGCTGCGGGGCTTCAGGAGTCGGGAGATGGCGTCCATGTCGGACCTCACTTGGCGGACTTGGCGAGGAACGCCATGACGGATTCGCGGTGCTCGGTGCTCGTGTAGCAGATGCCCTGGGCCTGGCTGCCCTGGGCGAAGACCTGCTGAGCACTGAGCTCGAAGCTCTGGTTGAGGATGGTCTTGCCCAGTGCCAGCGCGGTGGCGGAGCCCTGGCTCAGCTCGGCGGCCCAGGCCTGCGCATCGGCCACGAGGGTCTCGGCGCTGGTCTTGCGGTCCACGATGCCCAGCGACAGGGCCTCCTCAGCATCGACCTTGCGGCCGGTGAAGATCAGCTCCTTGGCCTTGGGCAGGCCCACGCGGCGCGGCAGGAAGTACATGCCGCCGCCGTCCGGCACGATGCCGCGGTGGATGTAGGACCAGGTGAAGCTGGCCCACTCGCTGGCGATGATGAAGTCGCACGCCAGCGCGGTGTCGGCGCCCAGGCCCGAGGCGGCGCCATTGACGGCGGCGATGACGGGCTTGGGCATGGTGTGCAGCAGCGCCTGGGTGTGGTGCACGCGCTGCTGGCGATGCCAGCCGTTGAAGGCGACCTCGCCGGCCGGGGCGCTCAGGCGGCGTTCCATGCCGGCGATGTCGCCGCCGGCGCAGAAGCCCTTGCCGGCGCCGGTGAGCACCAGGGCGCGGATGGCCTTGTCAGCGGCCACGTGCTCCAGGGCCTCGATGAACTGGCTGCGCATGGCGTCACTCATCGCGTTGCGCTTGTCGGGGCGGTTGAGGGTCAGCGTGGCGATGCCGGCGTGGACCTGCAGGTCGATCAGTTCGTTGCTCATGATGGGAAGCGGAGAGGGGTTGTTGGGTTCAGTCGGCCTTGAGGTTGTTGTCCTTGACAACCTTGCGCCAGCGAGCCTCCTCGGCGCGCACGTAGGCGTCGAGCTCGGCCGGCGGGCCGGCGTTGATCGCCAGGCCCTCCTGCTCGACCCTCTTGGCGAATTCCTCGGTGCGCGCGGCCTTCCTGGCGGCGGCATTGAGCTTCGTGATGGCATCGGCCGGGGTGCCGGCCGGGGCATACAGGCCGTACCAGCTCTCCACCACGTAGCCGGGCACGGTTTCCGCGATGGCGGGCACGTTCTTGAGCGCGGGCGAGCGCTCGGGCGTCGTGACGCCCAGCGCGCGCAGCTTGCCGGCGTCCAGCAGGTTGGCCACGGCAGCCGCGGTGCCGAAGATCATGTCCACTTGCCCGGCCAGCAGGTCGTTGAGGGCCGGGCCCGCGCCGCGGTAGGGCACGTGCAGCGTCTGGACCTTGGCCAGGTAGTTGAACATCTCGCCGGCGAGGTGGGCCGACGTGCCGTTGCCCTGGCTGGCGAAGGTCAGCTTGCCCGGTGAAGCCTTGGCCGCCGCGATGACGTCCTTGACGCTCTTGTACGGGCTCTCGGCGCGCACCACCAGCACGTTGGGGCCGCGCCCGACCAGCATCACCGGCGCGAACGCCTTGTCCCAGGCATACGGCAGCTTGGGCATCAGGCTGGGATTGACCGCGTGCGCGAACGAGGCCATCACCAGCGTGTAGCCGTCGGCCGGGCTCTTGGCCACGGCATCCGTGCCGATGACCGTGCCCGCGCCGGGCTTGTTGTCCACGATCACCGTCTGGCCCAGCTCCTTGCCCATGCCCTGGCCCAGCGTGCGGGCGATCATGTCCGTGCCGCCGCCGGGGGCGAAGGGCACGACGAGGCGGATCGGCTTTTCGGGGTACGCGGCGAACGCGGTACCCGTGGCCAGCGCCACGGTGGCGACGAAGGTACCCAACCTCGCCAAGTGCGAGCGCAAGGCAATCTGCATGGTTTGTCTCCTGAAGGCTGCGCCGATGGCGGCGTCGTCTGATGCGGCGGAAAGCGGCTTGCGGTGCCGTCATCGATGCCTGCAAGGTTAGGTTGCATACTGGCGTCTCGCACCAGTCAATTTCCGACAGGTGGAAATCGGCAAATCACGCAAGGAGCGGCGACCATGGAGAGGCCAGAGGCATGGTCGGTGGAGAAACCCTCCAGCGGCGACCGGAATCGCTCGCTGGAGCGGGGTGTGGAGATCCTTCGTGCCTTCCGCCCCGGCGCCGATCTGCTGGGCAATGGCGAGCTCGCGGAGCGCACGGGGCTGTCGCGCGCGACGGTGAGTCGGCTCACGCAGACCCTGGTGGATGGCGGCCTGCTGGAGCGCGACAGAAGCCGCCGGGCCTATCGGCTCGCCGCCCCGATACTGAGCCTTGCCCACGCCATGCGCACCGGATCGCCGGTGCTGGCGGTGGCTGGAGCGCTCATGCGCAGCGAAGCCGAGAAACGCAAGATCAACGTCGGCTTGGCGGTGGCGGATCGCGACGAGATGGTTTACCTGGAGTCCGTGCGCTACAGCCGCCGCGTGTCCTGGCGCAACGTCGTGGCCGGGCAACGCGTGCCCATGGAACTGACGTCGCTGGGTCGCGCCTGGCTGGCCGCGGCCGACGAGCCGGTACGCAAGCGGTTGCTGGCGCACTTCAAGGCCCGGCGCGGCCGTGAATGGGGTGAGCTGTCACGCGAGATCGCGCAGGCCGTGGCCAGCGTGCGTGACGAGGGCTACTGCTGGGCCTCGTGGCAGCCGCAGGTCGTGGCCCTGGCCACGCCGATCTTCCCGCACGGCCATCCCGTGCACGTGCTCAACATGAGCGTCGCCGGTGACGAGACACCGCAGGCCGTGGTGGAGCGGCTGCAGGAGCCGCTGCTGGCCCTGGCAAAGCAACTGCAGGAGCGGCTCGCGGCTGCCTGACGCGAGAGCGCTGCTGGAGCGCACCCGCACCGAACTGCATCCCAGGTGGCCTTGCACTTTCTGCAACCCAAGCTTGGCTTCTTTGCACTTCTGAAAGTGCGAGTCCGTTCCTACACTGGTCTCAACGGGTGGTCATTGCTCACGCCTCGCCGGTGAAGCAGTACCACGGCAACACGGCGCCTCCAAAGGCCCGGACAGAACTCGGAGACAACCATGAAGGAACGCGTTGGCATCGCGGGTGTGGGTTTGATGGGCCATGGTATTGCACGCAACTTGATCAAACATGGCTACGGTCTGACGGTGCTGGAGCATCCTGGCAACCAGCCGCTTGACGAACTCAAGGGCGGCGGCGCCACCACGGTACCCACCGCCAAGGCGCTGGCCGCCGAGTGCAACGTCCTGATTCTGTGCGTCACCGGGTCGCCTGAGGTGGAGGCCGTCCTCTGCGGCACCGATGGCGCGCTCGAAGGCCTGCGCCAGGGCACCATCGTCATTGACTGCTCAACCGCCGTGCCGGCATCCAGCGTACGCATGGCCGAGGCGGTGCGTGCCGCTGGCGGCCACTTCATCGACGCGCCGATGACGCGCACGGCCCAACACGCCCACGAAGGGCGGCTGAACCTGCTCGTAGGTGGCGACAAGGCGGTCATAGAGGGCATTACCCCGCTGCTGCGTGCCTTCGCCGAGAACATCGCCTATGCCGGCGGCGTCGGTGCGGGACACCGCTTGAAGCTGCTGCACAACTTCGTCTCGCTGGGATCCATGGCGCTGATTGCCGAGGCGGCCGCCTGTGCCGCGCACAGCGGTATCGAACCCGAGGTCTTCATCGAGGTGCTTGCTGGCGGCGGCGGTGCCGGCGTGGCCCTGGATCGCCTGAAACCCGCCATCCTCGATCCCAACGGCACCCCGGTGCAGTTCTTCATGGCCAACGCGCTGAAGGACTTGCGCTACTACACCAGCATGGCCGACGACACACGGGCCGAGCACCTGATTGCCGATGCCGTGTCCAACACCTTGGACGCCGCGGTGAAGCAGGGCGGTGCCCGCGCGATGGTGTCGGACCTGGTGGCACTGCTCTCGCAGCGCAACACCGACACGCCACGCCAGTAAAGCCATTGGCAAGCCACTGCTTGCGCAGTGGGGTCTGTCAGCTTCCCCCCTCAACTCCACGGAGCTCGCCAATGAGCAGCCATCGCATTGCCGTGATTCCCGGCGACGGAATCGGTACTGAAATCATGCCGGAAGGGCTGCGCGTCCTCGATGAGGTCGGCCGCAAGTTCGGCATCTCGCTGACCTTCGATCACTTCGACTGGTGCAGCCGGCACTACGTACGCCACGGCACGATGATGCCCCAGGACTGGAAGGAGCAGATTGGCGGCCACGATGCCATCTACTTCGGCGCCGTGGGTGCGCCTGACCTCGTGCCGGACCACGAAGCGGTATGGGGATCGCTGATCAAGATCCGCCGCGAGTTCGACCAGTACGTCAACCTGCGGCCCGCGCGGCTGATGCCCGGCATTCCCACGCCGTTGGCCAACCGCCGCCCGGGTGACATCGACTTCCTGATCGTGCGAGAAAATACCGAAGGCGAGTATTCGTCGGTGGGAGGCCGCATGTTCGAAGGCACCGAGCGCGAAATGGCCATCCAGGAGTCGGTATTCACCCGGCTGGGCGTGGACCGCATCCTCGACCATGCCTTCGAGCTGGCAAGGCGCCGTCCGCGCAAGTCGCTCGTGGCCGCCACCAAGAGCAACGGCATCTCGGTGACCATGCCCTTCTGGGACGAGCGTCTGGCCGAGGCCGCCAAGCGCTATCCCGATGTCAGCGTGCGCAAGTTCCACATCGACATCCTGACCGCGCACTTCGTGCAGCACCCGGACTGGTTCGACGTCGTGGTGGCCTCCAACCTGTTCGGCGACATCCTGTCGGACCTGGGACCGGCCTGCACGGGCACCATTGGCATCGCGCCTTCCGCCAACGTCAACCCCGAACGGCGTTTCCCCTCGCTCTTCGAACCCGTGCACGGCTCGGCGCCGGACATCGCCGGCAAGGGCATCGCCAACCCCATCGGGCAAATCTGGTCGGCAGCGCTGATGCTGGAGCACCTGGGCCGCGGCCAGGATGCGTACCAGGCCGCAGCCGACTGCATCGTCAAGTCGATCGAGCTCGTGCTCTCCGATGGCCCGCGCACGCCGGACATGGGCGGGCGCGCCACGACGCAGGACGTCGGGCGGGCCATTGCGGACTGCGTTTCCAGTGTTGCCGCCCACTGAGGAGAGCCAAGCCATGCGCATGCAGCACTACATTGCAAACACCTGGATCGCGCCCAGCAGCGGCGAGTCCATCCCGGTTGTTGACCCGAGCAACGGGGAAAGCATTGGCGAGATTGCCCGCGGCAGCGAGCAGGACGTGGGGGCTGCAGTCGCGGCCGCACGTGGGGCGATCGGGGAGTGCTTCGACGGCCCCTGGGGCCAGCTCAGCGCGGCACAGCGCGGCCGGCTGCTGTATCGCTTCGGGGAAGCAGTGGCACGGAACGGCCAGGAGCTCGCGCAACTGGAAGCCCGCGACACCGGCAAGTCGATGAAGACGGCGCGGGCGGACGTCGCGGCCCTGGTGCGCTACCTGGAGTACTACGCAGGCGCCTGCGACAAGCTCCACGGCGAGACACTGCCCTACGAGGCGGGCTACATGGTCGTGACCATGCGCGAGCCCCATGGCGTCACGGGACACATCATCCCCTGGAACTACCCGATGCAGATTTTCGGGCGCACCGTCATCGCATCGCTGGCCGCAGGCAACGCCTGCGTGGTCAAGCCGGCCGAGGACGCCAGCCTGTCGATCCTGCGCCTGGCGGCGCTGGCCGCGGAAGTCGGCCTGCCCGCCGGCACGCTCAACGTCGTCACGGGCTACGGCCACGAGGCAGGATCGTTTCTCACTGCGCACCCGGGGATCGACCACATCTCCTTCACCGGTTCGAGCACCACCGGGCGGCTGGTGGCCGAGGCCGCAGCCAAGCGGTTCTGCCCCGTGACGCTGGAACTCGGCGGCAAGTCGCCGCAGCTGGTGTTCGAAGACGCCGACCTGGACGCGGCCCTGCCGGTCATCCTCAACGGCATCGTGCAAAACGCTGGACAGACCTGCTCGGCCGGCAGCCGGCTGCTGGTGCAGCGCAGCGTGTATGAGCAAGTCCTGGACGGGCTGGCCCAGCGCTTCCGGGCGTTGCGCAGCGGTCCTCCCGCGCTGGAGCTCGACATGGGTCCGTTGGTCAACCGCAAGCAGTACGAGCAGGTCAAGCGCGCGCTGGCCCAGGCCGAGGCCGATGGACTCACCGTGATGGCACGCGGCGAATTGCATCCCGAGGCTGCAGCCGCAGGCTTTTACCAAGAGGCCGTACTGCTGCGTGATGTGCCGCATGCCCACAGCCTGGCTCAGCAGGAGATCTTCGGACCGGTGCTCGTGGCCATGCCCTTCGACGACGAGGCCGATGCCGTTCGGTTGGCCAACGGGACGGACTTCGGTCTGGTGGCGGGCGTGTGGACCCGCGACGGCGGGCGCGGGCTGCGCCTGGCGCGCAAGCTGCGCTGTGGCCAGGTCTTCGTCAACAACTACGGTGCGGCCGGTGGCGTGGAACTTCCCTTCGGCGGCGTGAAAGCCAGTGGCTATGGCCGCGAGAAGGGCTTCGAGGCCCTGCTGGGTTTCACCGTGCTCAAAACGATTGCCATCAAGCACGGCTGACACCCGCTGTCAGAAACGTTGAGCACTGCGGGCACGCCACCGCATGCAGCCTGCGGCTGCTCAGCCACCACCTGGACATGGACAGGAGACAAGCATGAAATCCCTATTCAATATGCCGAGCGCGCCGGTCTGGGCCGCTGTGCTTTCGTTGCTGTCCGTTGGTGCGCAAGCCCAGGTCAGCAGCCACAACATCAAGTTTGGCTACAGCGTCAGTGAAACGCATCCGATCGGCAAAGGCGTGAGCAAGTTTGCCGACTTGGTGTCGGAAAAAAGCGGTGGAAAGATAAAGGTCAAGGCATACCCCGCGGCACAGCTGGGTTCCGAGTCGCAGATGATTTCCGCGACGCAGGGCGGCGTACAGGAAATGATCGGCATGTCGTCCGCGCCGCTGGTGGGCATCGTCAAGGATTTTGCGCTCTTCGACCTGCCGTTCATCTTCTCCAGCGAAAAGGAAGTCGATGCCATCGTCGATGGAGCGGTGGGCACCAAGCTCTTCGAAAAACTGGGCAAGAAAGGCGTCGTCGGTCTTTGCTATTGGGAGAATGGTTTCCGCCATGTCACCAACAGCAAGCGTCCCATCGCGCGCCTGGAGGATTTCAAGGGGTTGAAAATTCGCACCATGCAAAATCCGGTGTTCGTTGACATGTTCAACACCCTGGGTGCGAATTCAGTACCGATGGCCTGGCCGGAAGTCTACTCCGCGCTTGAAACCAAGGCCATCGACGCACAGGAGAACCCGGCATTGATTGTCTCGGCCTTCAAGATCAATGAAGTCCAGAAATACCTCAGCATCACGAAACACGCTTATTCGCCTTATGCCTTGATGGTGAGCACCAAGTTCTGGGACAAGCTGCAACCCGTCGAGCGCGGCATTCTCAAGGATGCCTGCGCAGAGGCGCGTGAATACCAGCGGAAGCTGAGCCGTGAAGAAGACAAGAAGACCCTGGCAGAGCTCAAATCGCATGGCATGCTCGTCAACGAGTTGTCGCCTGATGCCGTTGCGCAGATCAAGCAGCGGCTCCAGCCGGTCACCGAAAAGTACGCCAAGGAAATAGATGCGGGCCTCATGCAGGAGGTTCGCTCGGAAATCGAAAAGGTCCGCTCCGCTTCCAAATAAATGGAGCGCCATGGCGTGCCGCCTGGTCCCGCAAGCTCGCGATAGGCGAGCCCGGGATTCAAGGCAGGCCACAGGCAGCCCCTTGCCTTGATGAAACCTTCCAGTGCTGCGGCCAGCAGCCTGGAGCAGGCTTGACTTCGCCTTGATCAAAGGCATGGCCTACGTCGCAGGCAAACCAACAAATATCGAATAGCGGCAACTTCCACACCAATAAGTCATTTATAAGTCATAAATAATAAATATTTATATTCAAAACGAACCGTCATGCTTGAAGCA